>NZ_JBEOYU010000021.1:0-105207 GCF_040297265.1 Streptomyces sp. NPDC001832 | reverse complement strand
CCAAACCCTTTTTGTTGTTTTTTTTTGTGTTTTTTTGTTGTGCTATTTCCAGCCCCCTGGCCTCGACCCCCCGCGGCCCCCCCCGGCGGGGGGGCCCCCCCGTCGGTGCACCCGGTCGCTCCAGCGGCCGGTCCCGCCCACAGTTTTCGCGCAACCCCGAAACCCGCGGTCTCCGCGCACCGCTTCCGCGTCCGGCCTTGTCAGGTCGCGGCGTCACTCCGCCGTTCCAGCCTGAAGAGCCGGATCTCCCGCTCGACCCGCGCCTGGTACGTCGCGTAGGGCGGCCAGAACTTCAGCGCCGCCTGCCACACCGCATCCCGTTCCGCGCCCTGCAGCAGCGTGGCGCGCACCGGAATGTCCCGGCCCTTCCAGTTGACGACGGCCTTTCCGGGCCCTGCCAGCAGATTCGCGGTCCAGGCCGGGTGCCCCGTACGGCCGAAGTTGCTGCCGACCAGGATCCAGCTCCGCTCCGTCCCGCTCTCCGGCATACAGGCCAGCGGTGTGGTCCTGAGCTGCCCGCTCCTCGCGCCCGGCACCGTCAGGATCAGCCCCGGCAGCATCCGGGCGCTGAGCAGCACCTTGCCGCGCGTGAGCCGGTGCACCGTACGGTCCATGGCGGGGATGACATGCGGGGCGATCCTCGCGAACGCGCTGGTCGAGGACATCTTCTGGATCAGCCGGGCGCCAGTCGCCATCAAACCGCCACCTGCCCGGCCGGTCCCGGGGCGGCGAATGTCGAGGCCATGGAAGACCGCCCGCTCGACGGTGCGAACAGCCCGGCCTGCTGCGCGGCATGATCGCGGAGCCGGTGGACGGGGCCGAAGAGCAGTTCGTCGGCAGCGGCCCGCTTGAAGTACAGATGCGCCTCGTGTTCCCAGGTGAAGCCGATCCCGCCGTGCAACTGGACGGCCTCGGCCGTGGTGATGCGCAGCGCCTCCAGGGCCTGGGCGAGGGCGAGGCCCCCTGCCGCCGGGTCCCAGGCCGCGTAGTACGCGGCGGAGCGGGCCGCCTGCACCTGTACGTACAGATCCGCGAGGCGGTGCTTCACGGCCTGGAAGGAGCCGATCGCCCGGCCGAACTGTTCGCGTGCCTTGACGTATTCGACGGTCCGCTCCAGTGCGCTCGCCGCCGCCCCCACCGCCTGCGCGGCGAGCAGTGCACCAGCCACGCGTCCGGCCGGGGCGAGCGCGCCGGTGGCGTCCGCGGTGTCGTCCGCGCCGAGGAGTTCGGCCTCGGTGTCACGGAGTTCGATGCGGGCCAGCGGGCGGGTCTCGTCCAGCGAGGTCCGGCGGGTGCGGACGATGCCGGCCGCCGTGTCCGGGCGGACCAGGAAGAGGAGCGTGCGGCTGCGTGGGAAGCCGCCGGCGTGGGCGGCGACCAGGAGGAGTCCCGCGCTGTGCCCGTCGAGGACCTGCGTGGCCTCCCCGTACAGCCGCCAGCCCTCCGCGCCGCCGACCACTCTGGCCTGTATGCCGCCCGCCCGACCACCACCCGCCCAGGCGCCGCCGGTGGGGTCACCGGTAAGGCCGACTGCGGTGGCGAGCGAGCCGCCGGGGACAGCCAGGGTCGCGGTCAGTCCACCGTCGGCTATGCGCGGCAGCAGGGCGGTGCGCTGGGCCTCGGTGCCGAGGGCGGCGATCAGGGGCGCGGCGAGTGCGGCGGTGGCGATCAGGGGCGACGGCAGCAGGGCGCGGCCGGTCTCCTCACAGGCGACGGCGAGCTCGGTGAGGCCGCAGCCGACGCCTCCGTACTCCTCCGGGAGGGCGAGGCCGGGCAGCCCGAGGTCCTGGGCGAGCTGTCGCCACAGGGCCTCGTCGTACCCGTCGGCAGTCCGTACGGCACTCCTGACGTCGTCGGGTGCGCTGCGTTTGGCCAGCAGTTCGCGCAGGGTGCGGCGGATCTCGTCCTGTTCCGCGGTGAAGGCGGCATCCATCGTCGGGGCTCCTTCCCCTCAGGGACCTTCGGCCTCTGATCTGACGGTCCGTCATGCTAGGGGTGAATCCAGCAGATGCACAGAGCCGCGCACGAGTGGGGCCGGGAAGATCCCGTATCGCCGGGCGGTTCTCCAGGCGCGTATCTGATGTACCGTCAGATCCATGCCTTCTTCCCACCGCAAGGTCGCTGTCGTCGGCATATCCCTCGCCGACTGCGGACGCGTCGACGAAGCCACGCCGTACGCCCTGCACGCCCAGGCCGCCCGCCGGGCACTGGCCGATTCGGGGCTGGACCGGTCCGTGGTCGACGGATTCGCCTCCGCCGGACTGGGCACGCTCGCCCCGGTCGAGGTCGCCGAGTATCTGGGGCTGAAGCCCACCTGGGTGGACTCCACCGCGGTCGGCGGCTCGACCTGGGAGGTGATGGCGGCCCATGCGGCGAACGCCATCGCGGCGGGTCACGCCAATGCCGTGCTGCTGGTGTACGGGTCGACGGCCCGCGCGGACATCAAGGCGGGCCGCCGGACATCCAACCTCTCCTTCGGGGCGCGCGGCCCGCTCCAGTTCGAGGCGCCGTACGGACACTCGCTGATCGCCAAGTACGCGATGGCCGCCCGCCGCCATATGCACGAGTACGGGACAACCCTGGAGCAGCTCGCCGAAGTGGCGGTCCGGGCGCGGGCGAACGCGGCGGCCAACCCGGAAGCGATGTTCCGCGACCCGGTCACCGTGGACGACGTGCTGTCGGGACCGATGATCGCGGACCCGTTCACCAAGCTGCACTGCTGCATCCGCAGCGACGGCGGCTGCGCGGTGCTGCTGGCCGCCGAGGAATACGTACCGGACACGGCGAAGGATCCGGTGTGGATCCTCGGCACGGGTGAGCACGTCTCGCACTCCGCCATGTCCGAGTGGAACGACTTCACGGTCTCCCCCGCAGCGGTCTCCGGCCGCCTGGCGTTCGAACGGGCCGGGGTGCGGCCCGCGGACATCGATCTCGCCGAGATCTACGACGCGTTCACCTATATGACGCTGGTGACGCTGGAGGACCTGGGTTTCTGCGCGAAGGGCGAGGGGGGCCCGTTCCTGGAGAAGGGCCGGACAGGCCTGACGGGTGAGCTGCCGGTCAACACGGACGGCGGCGGCCTGTCCGCCTGCCACCCCGGGATGCGCGGACTGTTCCTGCTGGTGGAAGCGGTACGGCAGCTGCGTGGCGAGGCGGGCGAGCGCCAGGTGCGCAAGGCGGGCGGGCGGGTCCCGGAGCTGGCGGTGGCATCGGGGACGGGCGGCTGGTTCTGCTCGTCGGGGACGGTGGTGCTGGGGCGGGGGTGAGGGAACGGCGGTGTGCGCCGGGGGCGGCCCTCTGGACGTCCTGTCCAATAGGGCCATGAGTGACGCGCAGAAAACCTTCCGTGACCTCCTTCACGCCCAGCGCGTCTGGGACGTCGACCTGCCGACCTTCGACCCGGCCACCGCACCCCCCGCCCCGCTCCCCCTCTTCCACACCTGGTTCGCCGAGGCCGTGGCGGCTGGGCAGACCGAGCCGCACACGATGTCGCTGGCGACCGTGGACGCCGAGGGGCACCCCGATGTACGGACGCTGATGCTGCACGACGCGGACGAGCGCGGCTGGCACTTCGCCACGCACCGCACCAGCGCGAAGGGCCGCCAGCTCGCCGCCCACCCGCACGCCGCGCTCGGCTTCTACTGGCCGGTGCAGGGACGGCAGGTGCGGGTGCGGGGACCGGTCACCGAGACGAGCCGGGCGGAGAGCCTGGCCGATCTGCACGCCCGCTCGACCGGGGCGCTCGCCTCGGCGCTGACCGGGTCGCAGAGCAAGGTACTGGACTCGCAGGAGGAGCTGGCCCGGACCGCCGACGCCGCCTGGGAACGGGCGTCGGCGGAGCCGGACGCGGAGGTCGCGAGCTGGACGCGGTACGTGGTCGAGCCACAGGAGGTCGAGTACTTCCAGGGCGACGCGCGGCGCCGTCACGTACGGCTGCGCTACCGGCGGGACGGCACGGACTGGACGCGGGAACTGCTCTGGCCATAGGGCAGCGCCCGCGGGCCACCGGCCCTGGAGACGGGGCACTCACGTTCGGTTTATTCAGATTCAACCGTAAAGGGGCACTATGGGAGACAGGTGAGGACTGGAGGCATCGATGAGCCGGACACGTTCCCGTTACGCCCCCGACCGCGGGCTGACCACACGCATGGTGACCACCATGTTCCTGATCGGTCTGCTGTACGTGGTGCTGGTCGGTGTGCTGCTCGCGGTACTGCGCGGCGCCTGGCCGATCATTCTGATCTTCACCGGCGTACTCTTCATCGCCCAGTTCTGGTTCAGCGACCGCATCGCGGCCTTCAGCATGGGCGCGCGGGAGGTCACCCCCGAACAGGCACCGGAACTGCACGGCACCGTAGACCGGATCTGCGCCCTGGCCAACATGCCCAAGCCCCGGGTGGCGATCGCCCAGAGCGATGTGCCGAACGCCTTCGCCACCGGCCGCAGCGAGAAGACCGCCCTCGTCTGCGCCACCACCGGACTGCTGCGCAGACTGGAACCAGGGGAACTGGAGGGCGTACTCGCGCACGAGATGTCGCACGTCGCGCACCGCGATGTCGCCGTCATGACGATCGCCTCCTTCCTGGGCGTGCTCGCCGGCATCGTCACCCGTGTCGCCCTGTGGGGCGGCCTCTCCCGCAACAACCGGAGCAATGACCCCATCGGCATCGCGGTCATGCTGATCCCGCTGATCAGTGCAGTCGTGTACGCCCTGAGCTTCCTGCTCACCCGGCTGCTCTCGCGCTACCGCGAGCTCTCCGCCGACCGCACCGCCGCCCTGCTCACCGGCCGCCCTTCGGCGCTCGCCTCCGCCCTCACGAAGGTGAGCGGCCAGATGGCCCGCATCCCGACCGAGGACCTACGGAAGGCGGAGCCGTACAACGCCTTCTACTTCGTTCCCGCGTTCTCCTCCGAGCAGAGCCTGAGCCGGCTGCTCTCCTCCCACCCGACCCTCGAACAGCGCCTGGACCAGCTGGCCCGTATCTCCGCCGACCTCGCCCGCCCGTAAGGAACGTTCATGGGTCTCCTCGACGCCATCCTGGGCCGCAGCAAACCGGTCCGTCCCGACCTCGACCAGCTCTTCGCCGTGCCCTCCGCCGCCCTCACTCTCCAGGCCGGCGCCGGGTTCACGCCCACCGGCCTCGGCTCTGTCTGCTTCGCAGGCGTCGAGGGCGGCACCTTCGCCCGCATCCAGCAGGACGTACGCGAACTGCTCGACGCCGATACCGCCCGGGGCGGCATTCCGGTGGAGTTCAGCCAGGACACGTACGGCTACACCTGGCTGCTCGCCCGCCAGTCCCCCGACGACGTTGCCACCCTGGTCAACGACCTGCACGCGGTCAACACCCTGCTCCAGGACGGCGGCTTCGGGCCGCAGCTGCTCTGCTCCCTGATCGGCTTCCGGGACGCGCGGGACCGTCCGCTGGCCCTGGTCTACCTTTACAAGCGCGGCACGTTCTATCCGTTCGCGCCGTTGCCGGGTGGCGCCGAGAGGCGTGACAACCAGCTGGAGTTGCAGGTCCGCGCAGCACTCGGGGACGACCTGCGGATGGAGAAGGATCTGGCCCGGTGGTTCCCGGTGTGGGGGGCGCCGGGGCTGTGACGCGGGGAGGGCCGATGACAGGGGGCCCGGCGTCGCACCCGCCCGTATCATCGCCTCCATGACTGAGCCCTCCCGTTCCGCCGACCGTATGCGCGCTTCGGATGCCGATCGCGAGGCGGTGGTCGAGCAGTTGCGGGAGGCGGCGGCCGAGGGCCGCATCGATATGGACGAGCTGGACACCCGGCTCGGGCTCGCACTGTCCGCCAAGACCTACGCCGAACTGGCGCCCCTCACCGAGGATCTGGTCCCCATCGAGGTGGCGACGGGCGAGCCGCTGGTCCTCAAGGGCGGCATGCACGGCGTGACGCGCTCGGGCGTCTGGAAGGTGCCCCCGGTGCTACGCGCCCAGGGCGGCATCGGCGGCGTCCGGATCGACTTCACCCGCACCGAGTGCCGGCTGCGCGATATCGAACTGGAAGTGCGCGGAGAAATGGGCGGGGTGAAGATCGTGATCCCGAAGGGCTGGATCGTACACACCGACAACCTGGACCACGGCCTCGGCGGCCTGAAGGACAGGACCACGGACGAGAGGGCGCCCGGCGCCCCGCTCCTCCGGCTGACGGGCTCCTGTGGCATGGGCGGTGTGGTCGTCCGCCACCCGAACTTCCGCGAACGCCGCAAGCTGCGCAGAATCGAGCCCTGAGCCGCGCTGAGCTGCACTGCGCCGCGCTGAGCCGCGCTGAGGCACATGCACATGCACTCCATGCGTGGACCTCAACAGTCTCCGGGATGAAAGACCGGAACGGCCTCTTCCCCCTCTTCCCGCCGGAAGGCCACCCGCAGCGCCATGCCGATGGCGAGGCCGGATTCCTCACATCCCACGATCTCCGTCATCATCCGCGGCCCCTCGGCCAGGTCGACGACGGCAGCGGTGTACGGGACGCGGGCGCCGAACGGCGGCAGGTCGTTGCGGTGGACGACGGACCAGGTATAGAGCGTTGCGTGTCCGCTCGCCTGCTCCCAGGTGACGTCCTCGCTCCAGCAGTACGGGCAGAACTCGCGGGGGTAGTGGTGTGCGCGCCCACAGGCGCGGCAGCGGCGCAGCAGCAACTGCCCCTGGGCGGCGGCGTCCCAGTAGGGGCGGGTGAAGGCGTCGGGCTCGGGAAGGTCGAAACGTACGGCGGCCGCGGTCACAAGAAGAGTCCGATCGCTTCGTCGAGGGACCAGGTCTGCCAGGACATCGCGAACAGCGCGACGAGCGAGATGAGCGCCATCATCGCGTTCTGCCCCTGCTCGGCCCAGTCGTGGATCATCAGCACGAGGTAGAGGAGGTTGAGGAGGAGTCCTGCGGCCAGCGCGACGGGGGTGAGGAATCCGGCGATCAGGCCGAGCCCCAGGGCGAGTTCGGCGTACACGACGACGTAGGCCATGACCTTGGGGCGCGGGGCGACGATCCGCTGGAATCCGGTGCGCACGGCCGTCCACCGGTGTTTGCCCGCCACGTCCGCGGCCCAGGCGATGCCCGTACCGCGCTCGAACCAGCCCTTCTTGTCCTTGTGCCGCCAGCTCTCCAGCCACCACAGGCCGAGGCCTATGCGGAGGACGGCGAGCCACTCGGCGCCGCCGAGCCAGATCGTCTGCATGGGGCCTCCCGCTCACTGGAACCGCATCTGACGGTATGTCAGTTCACCTGATGGCGAAGGCTGCCGCAAGAGGTATGCGCGAGAGAGGCACTCACGAGGCGCGCGCCCGTGATCAATTCGCAATCGATTCCCGCCTTGACCGAGACCCATCAAGTGAGTGCGCGATTACGCTCCGGAACATGCCCGACAGCGTGCTGACCGCCGGTAGTTCCGCCCCGGCCCCGACCGGCCTCACCGAGGGCCGGCCGGTGTACGTGATCGGCGGCGGCCCCGGCGGTCTCGCCGCCGCCGCGGCCTTGCGCGAACAGGGGATACGGGCGGTCGTGCTGGAAAAGTCCGGGAACGTGGGGGCCTCCTGGCGCCGCCACTACGACCGGCTGCACCTCCACACGACCCGGCGCTGGTCCGCGCTGCCGGGGCTCGCGATGCCGCGCCGGTTCGGGCGCTGGGTGGCCCGGGATGATGTGGTGCGCTATCTGGAGAAGTACGTCGAACACCATGAGCTGGAAGTGGTGACGGGCATCGAGGTGTCCCGGATCGACCGGGCCCCGGACAAAACCGGCTGGCAGCTGACCGCGACCGGCGGCCGGATACTGACCGGCCGGGCCGTCGTGGTCGCCACCGGCTACAACCACACCCCGCGCATCCCCGACTGGTCCGGGCACGACACCTTCACCGGCATCCTCGTGCACGCCTCCGACTACCGTAATCCGGCCCCGTACGCGGGCAGAGACGTCCTCGTCGTCGGCATCGGCAACACGGGCGCGGAGATCGCCGTCGACCTGGTGGAGGGCGGTGCATCCCGGGTACGGATCGCCGTGCGCACCGTGCCGCACATCGTGCGCCGCTCGACGGCCGGCTGGCCCGCCCAGGCGAACGGCATCCTGGCACGCAGGCTGCCGATCCGGCTGGTCGACCGGGCCGGGGGCCTGGTGACCCGGATAGCCGTGCCCGACCTAGCCAGCCAGGGGCTCCCCCGCCCGGACACCGGCCTGTACTCACGGGCCAAGGAGGGCGCCATTCCGGTGCAGGACGTAGGGCTGATCGACGCCGTGAAGCGCGGCCGGGTGGTGCCGGTGGCGGCCGTCGAGTCGTTCGACGAGGACGCGGTGGTGCTGGCCGACGGGGACCGGATCACCCCGGACGCGGTGATCGCGGCGACCGGCTACCACCGGGCCCTGGAGCGGCTGGTCGGCCACCTCGGCGTACTGGACGCACGGGGCCGGCCGGTGGCGCACGGCGGCCGTACGCCCAAGCAGGCGCCCGGCCTGTACTTCACCGGGTTCACCAACCCGATCAGCGGCATGTTCCGCGAAATGGCCCTGGACGCACGGAAGATCGCCAAGCGGATCTCGCACGTCGGCTGACCGGCCGGGGCTCCACGCGCGGGGCGCGCCCGGAGAATCCGGCCGCACCCCGCCCCGCCCCGTGAGCGTCTGTTACGCCTCGGGCATGGCGTTCACCACGAGGCTCGCCGTGTTGTTCCCGGGCTTCGGGTCGAACGGGAAGGCCGTGCCCCCGGGGCCGCCGTTCAGCACGACGCGGCCGGTGGCGTCGGGTGGTTTCCCCCAGGGGTGAGCCGACGAAGGCGAACGGCGGCCGGACCTCCGGCCTACTGGTTGGACATTCAAGATCACCCCGAGGCTGTACGGCGATGGTGTCCGGCCGGTCCGCCGAGCCTTTGCCTGCACACCCATTCCTGACGGGCCGTCAGTTCAGTAACCTGACAGTATGTCAGCTTCGGGCTGGCCGAGCACGATCACCCGACGGACTTCGAGCAGGAGTGGGCGGAACGATGCTTGGATCGACTCACGGCACCCTCACCACCGACTTCCGCGCCAGGGTGGTGGCCTGCGGCGAAGAGCCGTATGCCATCGTCCACAGCATGGCCGCCGCCGCCACGGAGGGCGATCTCGACGTCAGCGGCCGCCCGCTGCACGCGCCCGTGCCGGATCTGGACCGGTTCTTCCGGCCCGAGTCCGTGGCCGTCATCGGCGCGTCCGACACCGAGGGGCGGCCCAATACCGGGATCACCCGACAGCTGATCGACTGGGCCGAGCGGGTCGGGGCGCGGCTGCACCCCGTACATCCCAGCCGGGAGTCCGTATTCGGGCGGGCCTGTTCTCCTTCCGTCGCGGACCTGCCCGAGCAGGTCGATCTCGCGGTGCTGCTGGTCGGCGACCCGCTCCCGGTGATCGAGGAACTCTCCCAGGCCAAGGTGAAGTTCGCCGTCGCCTTCGCCTCCGGGTTTGCCGAGACCGGCGAGGAGGGCGCCGCCGCCCAGGCGCGGCTGGCCGCGGCGGTGGAGCGCTCCGGGCTGCGGCTGCTCGGACCGAACACCAACCTCAACGCCTTCGAGAAGTTCCGGGACGACCTGGACGGGCCGGCCATCGCGCTGATCACTCAGTCCGGTCACCAGGGCCGCCCCGTCTACACCCTTCAGGAGCTGGGCGTACGGCTCTCGCACTGGGCCCCCACGGGCAACGAGGCGGATCTGGAGACCGCCGACTTCATCTCGTACTTCTCGCAGCGCCCCGAGGTCGGCGCCATCGCCTGTTACGTGGAGGGGCTCAAGGACGGGCGCTCCTTTCTGCTGGCCGCGGACCGGGCAGCGCGGGCCGGCGTCCCGGTAGTGGCGGTCAAGGTCGGGCGTACGGAGACGGGGGCCAAAATGGCCGCGTCACACACCGGCAAGCTGACCGGAGCCGACCAGGTGGTGGACGCGGCGATGCGGCAGTTCGGCGTGATCCGGGTGGACGGTCTCGACGAACTCCAGGACACCGCGGCCCTGCTGGCACGAGCACGAAGGCCGCAGGCCGTCGGGGTCGTCGTCTATTCGATCTCGGGCGGCACGGGCGCGCACTTCTCGGACCTGGCGACCGACGCCGGGCTGCTGCTCCCCACCCTGTCCGAGGAGAAACAGCGCGAGCTGCACGAGTGGATTCCCGGCTATCTGAACGTGGCGAACCCGGTCGACAACGGCGGCCACCCGGTCGGCGACTGGCGTGGCCGGAAGATCATCGACGCGATCCTCGCAGACCCCGCCGTCGGGGTACTGATTTGTCCGATCACCGGCCCCTTCCCCCCGATGAGCGACAGGCTCGCGCAGGACCTGGTGGACGCGGCGGAGACCACGGACAAGCTGGTGTGCGTGGTGTGGGGCTCGCCCGTGGGCACGGAGGACGCATACCGCACGACGCTGCTCGGCTCGTCCCGCGTCGCCACCTTCCGCACCTTCGGCAACTGCATCACCGCCGTGAAGGCCTATCTGGACCACCACCGGTTCGCCGCGGCCTACCGCTCCCCCTTCGACCAGGCGCCGCGCACGCCTTCGCCCTCGTTCCGCAAAGCGCAGGCACTGATGCGCCCGGGCCACCAACTGAGCGAACACGCGGCGAAACAGCTGCTGCGGGCCTACGGAATCCGCGTCCCGCGCGAGCAGTTGGTGACCAGCGCCGCGGCGTCCGTCCGGGCGGCTGGACAGGTCGGCTACCCGGTCGTCATGAAGGCGTCGGGTGCCCGCCTCGCCCACAAGACCGAGCTGGGCCTGGTCAAGGTGGGGCTCACCTCCGCGAGCCAAGTGCGGGACGCGTATCGCGAACTGACCGACATCGCGCGCTACGAAGGCATCGAGCTGGACGGCATCCTGGTCTGCCAGATGATCGAGCGGGGCGTCGAAATGATGGTCGGTGTCACACACGACGCGCTGTTCGGGCCGACGGTGACGGTCGGGCTCGGCGGCGTACTGGTCGAGGTGCTGCACGATGCGGCGGTACGCGTACCGCCGTTCGGCGAAGACCAGGCACGGTCGATGCTCGGCGAACTGCGCGGCCGGGCCCTGCTGGAAGGCGTACGCGGAGGTCCGCCGGTGGATGTGGACGCGCTCGTCGAAGTCGTCCTGCGGGTGCAGCGAATGGCGCTGGAACTGGGCGACGACCTCGCCGAGCTGGACATCAACCCGCTGATGGTCCTGAAGCGGGGACAGGGCGCGGTGGCACTGGACGCGCTGGCCGTCTGCCGCTGACCGGCGACCGATCCGCTGGTCCCGCCGCCCGCCTCGACCGCCACGCCACCTACCCAGGAGCTGCCTCATGCCGTCCTCCCCCGAAGACACGAACGAGTCCACCGGGTCCGCCGCGTCGGCCGACCCGCTCGATTCATTGATACTCCACGCCACTGACAACGGCGTCTCGTGGATCACACTCAACCGCCCCGAGGCAATGAACGCCGTCACCTGGGACCAGCGGGAACGCGTCATCGCGCTCCTCGCCGAGGCCTCCGCCGACCCGGCGGTCCGGGCCGTCGTCCTCACCGCCACCGGTCGCGGCTTCTGCGCGGGCGCCGACCTGCGCGGCGCCCCGTCGACGAGCGACCGGGTGCCGGGCGATGTGGCCCGTACGATCCGGCTCGGCGCTCAGCGCCTGATCGCCGCAGTCCTGGACTGCGAGAAACCGGTCATCGCGGCCGTCAATGGCACGGCGGCCGGCATCGGCGCCCACCTCGCGTTCGCCTGCGACCTCGTGCTGGCCGCCGAGTCGGCGAAGTTCATCGAGGTCTTCGCGCGCCGCGGCCTCGTACCGGACGGCGGCGGCGCGTATCTGCTGCCGCGCCTGATCGGCCCTCAGCGCGCCAAGGAGCTGATGTTCTTCGGCGACTCGCTCCCGGCGGTGGCGGCGGAACGTCTGGGGCTGGTCAACCGCGTGGTCCCGGACGAGGAGCTGGAAGCGGCGGCCCGCGCGTGGGCCCAGCGGCTGGCCGACGGCCCGACCCGTGCGATCGCCCTCACCAAGCAGTTGGTGAACGCATCGCTGGACTCCGACCGGGCGGCTGCCTTCACGGCCGAGGCGATGGCGCAGGAGATCAACATGACGACGCAGGACGCCAACGAGGGCGTGGCGAGCTTCGTTGAGCGGCGCACGCCGAAATACCGGGGGCTGTGAGGGCTCCGGAGGTGCTCACGTCATCTCCACCGCTACGGAGAAGGTCCTCCAGTCTGTGCGGCCAGGACTCACCGGTCGGCGGGCTACTGGCAAGGTTCCGGCCGCTGCTTGCCTACTTCCCGGCGAAAATGTCCTCGACTGACGTGGCCGCGGGCGCGCGCAGCAGCCAACGGCTCAGGGTGTCAACGTCAGCGCACCCCGTGATGCGTTCGCGGGCCTCATCGGACACCTCGATGTCGGCCTGGGCCAGGAGGAGCAGGATGCCCCGCGCGATACCCTCCGCGCGGCCCTCGTCCCGGAGCTCTTCCGAGAGGGAAGACTTGTAGAAAGAAAGGTCCACGGCCACCAGGTTCCTCCACTGTTCTGCGGCCGGGCGGTTGCCCAGGCCCTGTGCGATGAGTTCGACGATCGGGTCGGCGATGGTTTCCGGTACGTCACGCAGAGTGGTCGACAGCGTTTTCAGTATGGCACCGATGTCCGGACCGCCAGCATGTGTGATTGCCGCCAGCGTGGCCAGTGCCAGGTCCTTCCGGGCCTCGGCCACATCCGTGATCACCGGCATGTTGTGCGGGCCCGCGACGAGAGCTTGCAGGGTGAGCACGGGCGATTGCGGGTGGCCCACGGTGAACGGGCGTGCGGCCCATTCGGCGGTGGCCCAATCCTGGCAGACGACCAGCAGCATGGGCTGCAGCTTGTACTTCGCCTGGAGGTAGGACAGGTAGTACATCCAGCTGGCGGGTTTCTCCGGATCCTTCTTGCCCTGGGCCTCGATCGCCAGGAGGTAGGACTGGTCGTCCTCCATGTCGATGCGTAACAAGGTGTCGACACGGCGTTCGAGAGGCCGGTTCTCCGTGAGATCGGTGGGCATGACGGTCGCTGAGGCAGGTGGGCCGATCGCGACCCCCAACACCTCGGAGACGCGGGAGAACAATCCCGGGTACTCCTGGAAAATGCGATGCATCGCCTCGTGGGACGAGCTGACCATGTGAATTTCCTAGAGTTGTTGAGCTGTCGGAGGGAATTGGTCGGTTCGGCAGTCGGGGCATTCCGCTGGCTCTGCCGCGCGGAATGCCCGGTCGTAGCCCTCGCAGTTCTGCAGCGGGATCGGCCGGGGTCCGGAACGGGGGCGGTGGCGGAAGCCGGGTGGCCAGTCGGTGGGCAAGGAGACCGGCAGGGCGACCCACTCCTTCGGGCGGGAGGTCGCTGGTCAGGGCGGTGCGTGGCGAGTCCGGTGATCACGGTGAGGGAGAGCTCGCAGTGCTGGGTGAGGTGGTTGCCCACGACCGTGAATCGGCTGGTGTGCCGGGAGTTGTCGTGCACAACAGCGGACGACGGCGTGGCGTCCCCGCGTACACGGGACAATGCGCGCGAGGACGCGCTAGTCTGCTGGGTATCCATCGGGAAGCTCCGAACTTCCTCGGTGGTCAGGCCCTCGATCGGGATTGCGAGTCCCGGCCGGGGGCCGACGCATGTCTGGGGCTGTTTGCAGCGGCGAGCATATGCCAGCCAACCAGCCCGAAATCCATCGAGTTGGCCAATCTCACCCATGTGGGTGACGGCAGGCAAGGTGGGGTTGGGAAGGGTCATTTCCCAAATCCTTCAAGGCTTTTGATGTCGTGCGGAGCCCGTCGCGGACCACCGGATCACGCAAATCCGCGACCCGGCGGCGGTCACGGTACGAGGTCGAGCTCGGCCCAGACCGTCTTGCGGGGTACGGGACCGGGGCTGACGCCCCAACGGTCGGCGAGCGCCTCGACGATCAGCAGACCGCGCCCTGACTCGCAGTCGTCACCCGGGACGGCCATGCCGCCCGGACCGGGCGGAAGGTGCTCGCCACGTGCGTCGCTCACTTCGATCCGCAGGACCGCGCCGACACCGGTACCGCCGCCGTGGACCGCGAGATCCAGTCGGAAGTCCCTGCCTCGCACGCGGCCGTGGACCAGGGCGTTGGCGGCCAGTTCGGCAACGATCTGCGCGGCCGACTCCGAGGGCAGCCCCCACTCGCCCAGGTGCGCGGTGGTGAGCAGCCGGGCAAGCCTGGCTCCCCATCGCGTGGAGGACAGCAGAACGGTGAACTGCCGGATCAGAGCGGAACGTTCGGTTCGGGTGATTTCTTGGCTCACGTCACTCAGCGTGGCCAGGGTGCGCCTACGCTGACAGTGACCAGACGGTTGCGTACGGTGACTGTCCGGCGCTTGTCCGGAGCTGTCCGGGCTGTCCGGAGGGGGCGCACGAGTAGGGGGCGCCGAGATGTGACGGCACGTCGGAGGTGGCGCGAATGCAGATGGACACAGACGGTACGGAGCGGCCCGAGGCGGACGAGCCCGGCTGGGAGGTCGACCCCGATGACGAGTCGGGCGCAGCGGTTGTCGCCACTGTGGGGCGGCAGCTGAGGCTGCGCCGGGAGGCGGCCGACATGCGGGCCGCCGAGTTCGGTCTGGCGATCGGGTACGGGGAGGACCAGGTCTACAAGGTGGAGGCGGGGAAGCGGATTCCGCGCCCGGAATATCTGGACAGGGCGGACGAGGTTCTGGGAGCCGGTGGGCTGATCGCCACGATGAAGAAGGACGTGGCGGAGGTCCGATACCCGAAGAAGATTCGGGATCTGGCGCGGATGGAGGCGCGGGCGGTCGAGTTGTTGTCGTACGGCGACCACAACCTGCACGGTCTCCTGCAGACGGAAGAGCATGCCCGGGCACTGCTGAGGACGAGGCGTCCTGCACTGTCGGATGATGAAGTGGAGCGTGGTGTGGCAGGCCGCATGGCCAGGCATTCCATCTTCGACCGCTCACCGGCCCCCGAACTGAGCTTTGTCCAGGAAGAGGCGACGCTCAGCCGCCCCATTGGAGGCAAGATGGTGCTGCGGAGGCAGCTGGAACACCTGCTGGAGTTGGGGAAGTTGCGCAACGTCGAAATTCAGGTGATGCCGACCGCCCATTGGGACCACCCTGGGACAGGCGGCCGGATCCAGATGCTGAAGTTCGAGGACGGCGCGGCGGTCGGGCGCTCCGACGACGAGTTCGGCGGTCGTCCCGTCTCCAGTCCGAGACAGCTACGGATCCTTGAACTCCGCTATGGCATCATCCGGGCGGAGGCTCTCAGCGCACGGGAGTCGCTGGCCTTCATCGAGCGAGCGCTGGGAGAAACATGATTCGCAAGCCCTCTACCGAGGACGACTCCGAGCTGGCGTGGTTCAAGAGCACCTACAGCGACAGCAGCAACCCCAACGACTGCGTCGAGGTCGCAACCGCTCCCGGCTCGATCCACGTCCGTGACTCGAAGAAAGTACAGGGTCCCCAGTTCGCCGTATCGCCCACGGCCTGGACCGACTTCGTGACGTACGCCGCCGGGAGCCGACCCCGCACTCGCCCCGGCCCCGGCTCAGTGCCGGGCTGGTCACCGGCTGAGCGTGTACCAGTCCGGTGAGTCCGGGTCGCCGTACTCCCGGTTGAGTTCGGGCCGGTCCTGCGTGCCACTGATCCGCCAGCTGTCAAAGTCGCCGCCGAAGGATCAGCCCTCGATGTCGAGCCGCACGCGCTGCTGCCACGTGGTGGTATCACCGGGCTCGTAGGACCACGTCCCCCACCCTGTGCAGCGAAACTTCCCGACCTCCAGCGCCGCGCCGCAACCCCTTCGCGCCCGGAACTCCCGCCCTCACCCTTCCTATCTGACGCGCCGTCAGTTTCAATGAAAGGCGTGATGGGACACGCAGGCATGGCCGCCACCGCCGTCCGGTACCTCAGGTCCGTAGACGCCTCCACCACCGCAGAGCCGGCACCGGTCGATCCGCTGCCGCGCCCGGATCTGCGGGCCGTCGCTGTCGACGAGCGACCGCCCGTCGAAGCGTCCGAATTCCGCCGCGTGCTGGGGCACTTCGCCAGCGGCGTCACCATCGTCACCGCACACGACCCGGACGAAGCGGAAGGACCGGCGGGCTTCGCCTGCCAGTCGTTCGCCTCGCTCTCCCTGGACCCGCCGCTGGTCACGTTCATGGTCGCCCGTACGTCGACGACCTGGCCTCGCATCGCCCGCGCCGGGGCCTTCTGCGTCAACATCCTGGGCGCGGACCAGGGTGCTCTGTGCCGTAGCTTCGCGGTGAGCGGGGGCGACAAGTTCGCGGGGGTGTCGTACGAGGCGGCTCCGGCGACCGGGTCGCCGCTGCTGGACTCCGTACCGGCCTGGGTCGACTGCCGCATCCAGGCCGTCCACACCGGGGGCGACCATCTGATCGTCGTCGGCCGGGTGGAGGCACTGGGGGCGGCGGGCGGGACCGGTCCACTGCTGTTCCACCGAGGGAGGTTCGGACGGTTCAGCGAGTGAACGGCGGCCGCCCGGCGCTCCCGCCCGTCTCGCATCGCACCAGTCGATGGTGCGCAGCCCAGGTGATCTCCGGGTGAACCAGCCAACCAGCCCAGTTGTTCATAAGACCGGTTGTTCATGAGGCCGGTTGTTCATAAGGCCGACCGGAAGATCCCGCACCCCTTCTGTTACTCTGGTAAAGACGTTGATCGTTTGTTGAGGAGCCCAGACATGGTGGTGGACGACGACATCTCCGGGTGATACCCGGACCCGACAGGCCACCGGCCCGGCGCGTGGAAGCGCCGCCGACGTGGCCTCGCTGTCGTCCCCTCTTTCCCCCTGTCTGCTGCCGGGGCAGAAGTGTCTTCCATGCCCCCTCCCACGAGGTCACCTCCATGTCCGACGCCTCCATCGTCTGCTCGAACCTGTCCTTCACCTGGCCCGACGACACTCCCGTCTTCCAGGACCTGTCCTTCACCGTCGGCTCCGGCCGCACCGGCCTCGTCGCACCCAACGGCACCGGCAAGAGCACGCTGCTCAAGCTCATCGCCGGTGAACTGCGGCCCGGCACCGGGTCGGTCTCCGCGGCCGGCACCCTCGGCTACCTCCCGCAGAGCCTTCCCCTGACCGGCGACCTCACGGTCGCCGAGGTGCTGGGCGTCGCTGCCATCATCCAGGCCATCGACGCCGTGGAGTCCGGGGACGTCGACGAGAAGCACTTCACCACTATCGGCGACGACTGGGACATCGAGGAGCGCACCCGTGCCCAACTCGACCGCCTCGGCCTGGCCGACCTCACCCTGGATCGCAGCCTGAGTACCCTCAGTGGCGGCCAGGTCATCTCCCTCGGTTTTGCTGCCCAGTTGCTGAAGCGGCCCGACGTGCTGCTGCTGGACGAGCCCACCAACAACCTCGACCTCGACGCCCGGCACAAGCTCTACGACGTGCTGGAGGAATTCAACGGCTGCCTGCTCCTGGTCAGCCACGACCGCGCCCTGCTCGACCGCATGGAACGCATCGCCGAACTCGACCGCGGCGAACTGCGCTTCTACGGCGGCAACTTCACCGAGTACGAGGAGGCGGTGCGGGCCGAGCAGGACGTCGCCGAGAAGAACGTCCGCAACGCCGAGCAAGAGCTCAAGCGGGAGAAGCGGGAGATGCAGCAGGCCCGCGAGCGCGCCGAACGCCGGCAGAGCAACGCCGCCCGCAACCTGAAGAACGCCGGGCTGCCCCGCATCTTCGCCGGCAACATGAAGCGAGGCGCGCAGGAGTCCGCGGGCCGGGCGGGCCAGGTGCACGCCGGCCGGGTCAGCGAGGCGAAGGCCCGGCTGGACGAGGCCGGACGTGCGCTGCGCGAGGAGCAGCGCATCACGCTGGACCTGCCGGACACCAACGTGCCCGCCGGACGCAACCTGTTCCTCGGCGAGCAGCTCCGCGTCCGCCTCGGCGACAAGGACGTGTTCGCCGGCCAGGGCGTCGACCTGACCATCCGGGGGCCGGAACGCATCGCGCTGACCGGTCCCAACGGTGCCGGCAAGAGCACGCTGCTGCGTCTGCTGGGCGGCGACCTGACACCCCGGAGCGGCGAGATCAAGCGGGCCGACGGCCGCATCGCCTACCTCTCGCAGCGCCTCGACCTGCTGGACCTGGACCATACGGTCGCCGAGAACTTCGCCGACTATGCCCCACAGCGGCCGGAGGCCGAGCGGATGAACCTGCTCGCCCGCTTCCTCTTCCGGGGGCCTCGCGCACATCTGCCCGTCGGGGTGCTCTCCGGAGGCGAGCGGCTGCGCGCCACCCTGGCCTGTGTCCTGTGCGCGGAACCGGCTCCGCACCTGCTGCTCCTGGACGAGCCGACGAACAACCTCGACCTGGTCAGCGCAGCCCAGTTGGAGAGCGCCCTGAACTCCTACCAGGGGGCCTTCGTGATCGTCAGCCACGACGAGCCCTTCCTGCGCGAGATCGGCGTGAACCGGTGGCTGCGGCTGGCCGACGGCGAGCTCAAGGAGACGGGGTCCCCTGAGGTGTGAGCCGTCGGCGTGTCGACCTGGCCCGTGTCCGAGGCATGCCGCCCCGCGGACCGAGCACCGATCACGTTGGACGGACCCCATGCCTCAGCCCGCTCTGCTCGCCCACGACCTCGTCCACACCCTCGGCAACCGGCGGGTGCTCGACGGTGTCTCCCTGACCGCCTCGCCCGGGCACCGCATCGGGCTGATCGGGGAGAACGGCGTCGGCAAGTCGACCCTGCTGCGCCTGCTGGCCGGGACGGACGAACCCGACGCCGGCAGCGTCGCGCGCCCGCCCGACCTGGGCTTTCTTCAGCAGGAGATGCCGTACGACGCCGACGCGACGATCGCCGACGTACTCGATGACGCCCTGCGCGAAGCCAGGGAGGACCTCGCCGAGCTGGAACGGCTCACCGAACAGCTCGCGCGGACCGCGCAGGACGCGCCCGAGTACGCCGGCCTGCTCGACGCGTACGGCGGCCGGCTCGAACAGGCCCAGGAACGGGAGGCCTGGGACGCCGACCGGCGTGCCGCGCTCGTGCTCGACGGCCTCGGCCTCGGCGCCTTCGCGCACGACCGGACGCTCGGGTCGCTGTCCGGCGGGCAGCGCGGCCGACTCGCGCTGGCCGCGCTGCTGGTCCGGCGGCCCTCCGCGCTGCTGCTGGACGAACCGACCAACCATCTCGACGACGGTGCCGCCGCCTTCGTCGAGGACCAGGTGCGCACCCTGCCCGGGGTCGTCGTGGTGGCCAGCCACGATCGGGCCTTTCTGGACGCCGTGTGCACGGACCTGATCGACCTCGACCCCGCGATGGACGGCCCGGTCCGCTACGGCGGCAACTACAGCGCCTACCTGGCCGAGAAACGTGCCGAGCGGGACCGCTGGGAGCGACGCTGGGCCGAGGAACAGGAGGAACTGGCCGCGCTACGGGTCTCCGCCGGAGTCACCGCGCATCGCGTCGCACCGGACCGGGGACCGCGCGACAACGAGAAGATGGGCTACGGCCACCGCGCCGGCCGGGTGCAGAGCCAGATCTCCCGGCGAGTGCGCAACGCCACCCGCCGCCTGGAGGAGCTGGAGCGCTCCCAGGTCGGCGAGCCGCCGAAACCGCTCCGGTTCGAGAGCACGACGCTCGCCGCACCGGCGGCGGAGGGTGACGGTCCGCTGGTGTCCCTGGATGACGTACGGGTGCCGGGCCGGCTCGCGCCGGTGAGTGCGGAGGTGTCGGCGACGGACCGTCTGCTGGTCACCGGTGGGAACGGGGCCGGGAAGTCGACTCTGCTGGCCGTGCTCGCCGGGCGGCTCGCACCCGAGGGCGAGGTGCGGCGGCGGCGCGGACTGACCGTGGAACTGCTTGCCCAGGACACCGTTTTCGACCGGCCGGACCGATCCGTCCGGGACACCTATGAGCTGACACTGGGCGCCGAGCGGGCCGAGGCGGTGCCGCTGGGCTCGCTCGGTCTGATGCACGAGGCGGACCTGGACAAGCCGGTCGGCCGGCTCTCGGTCGGACAGCGCCGACGGCTCGCGTTGGCGCTGCTGGTGGCGCGCCCGCCACAGTTGCTGCTGCTCGACGAACCCACCAACCACCTGTCGCCGCGCCTGTGCGACGAGCTGGAGGCGGCGCTGGGCACCGGCCCCGGCGCGATCGTGCTGGCCAGCCACGACCGCTGGCTTCGGGAACGCTGGCAGGGACGGGAGATCCAGCTCGGCTCCGACCGCGAACGCTCGGCCGGGGCCCCGGAGTCCTGGGGCGTGTTTCGAAAGTAGCGTCGTCCGCCAGGCGGCCGCCGCCTTCCGGCCCGAACGGGCTCGTATGCGGGTACGATCACATGTCGGTCAGCATGCCCTCCTCCTAGTGCCGCGACCGGCACTAGAACACCAGCACCCCCCGCGCCACCCGGCCGTGGTGGGCGTCGTCCGCCGCCTTGGCGAAGTCCTCCACCGGGTAGGTCTCGGTGACGAGTTCGTCCAGGAGCAGCCGGCCCTCCCGGTACAGGTCCGCGTAGAGCGCGATGTCCCGTTGCGGGCGCGAGGAGCCGTACCGGCAGCCCAGGATCGACTTGTCCAGGAACAGTGACGAGACGAGGAACGAGGCCTCTGCCGTCGCCGCCGGGACGCCCAGCAGGACCGCCTGGCCGTGCCGGTCCAGCAGGTCGATCGCGGTACGGATCAGCTCCGTACGGCCCACGCACTCGAAGACGTGGTCGGCGCCGCTCGGCAGGATCTCCCGTACACCCTCGGCCGCCGCCGTGAAGTGCGTCGCGCCGAACTGCCGTGCCACCGCCTCTTTCGCCGGGTTGGCGTCGACGGCGACGATCGTCAGCGCGCCCGCGATCCGGGCACCCTGGATCACATTGAGCCCGATGCCGCCCGTGCCGATCACCACGACCGTGTCGCCCCGGTCGACCTTCGCCCGGTTGAGTACGGCTCCGACTCCGGTCAGCACCCCGCAGCCGATCAGGGCCGCCGAGGTGAGCGGCAGGTCCGTGGGGATCTTCACCGCCTGCACGGCCTTGACCAGGGTGTGTGCGGCGAAGGCCGAGTTGGACGCGAACTGGTACAGCGGCTTGCCGCGCCGCGAGAACGGCTGACCCGGCATCCCGATCGCCTTGCGGCACATCGTCGGCCGGCCCCGGTCGCACTGGGCGCACGCCCCGCAGTTGGCCAGTGTGGACAGCGACACGTGGTCGCCCGGCGCCACATGGGTGACGCCCGCGCCGACCGCCTCCACCACGCCCGCGCCCTCGTGCCCGAGCACCACCGGCGTCGGAAACGGAATCGTGCCGTCGATCACCGACAGGTCGCTGTGGCACAGTCCGGCCGCTGCCACCGCCACCAGCACCTCGCCGGGGCCCGGATCACGTATCTCCAGATCGTCGACGACCTCGGTCCGCTTGCCGTCGAAGACGACGCCTCTCATCTCGGCTCCCTCGGTAGGCCGAGCACCCGCTCGGCGATGATGTTCCGCTGGATCTCGTCCGAGCCGCCGTAGATGGTGTCGGACCGGGTGAACAGGAACAGGCGCTGTGCCTCGTCGAGTTCGTACGGTGTCTGCGCCGACCAGTCGCCCGGGCCGACGGCACCCGCCACGCCTTTGATCTCCACGGCCAGTTCGCCCAGGCGCTTGTGCCAGCCGCCCCAGAGCAGTTTCGCGACGCTGGGTGCTCCGGGGTCGCCCCTGGAGCCCAGGGTGCGCAGGGCGTTCCAGCGCATGGTCTTCAGCTCCGCCCACTGCCTCACGAGGCGTTCGCGCAGTACCGGGTCGGTGACGGCGCCGCCGTCGACGGCGGCCCGGACCACCCTGTCGAGTTCGGCGGCGAAACCTATCTGCTGGACGAGCGTGGAGACGCCGCGTTCCAGGGCCAGCAGTCCCATGGCGACCGCCCAGCCGTTGCCCTCGCCGCCGACGCACTCCGCTGCGTGCGCCCCGTCGAAGAAGACCTCGTTGAATTCGCTGGTCCCCGACATCTGACGGATCGGCCGCACCTCGATCCTGCCCGGCTGGTCCATCGGCACCAGCAGGAACGACAGGCCGTGGTGACGGCTGGAGCCGGGCTCCGTACGGGCCAGGACGAAGCACCAGTCGGCTTCCCTCGCGAGCGACGTCCAGATCTTCTGCCCGGTCACGCGGTGGCCGCCGCTTCCCTTGTCGGGTACGGCGGCCGTCCGCACCCCGGCGAGGTCCGATCCGGCACCCGGCTCGCTGTATCCCTGGCACCACAGCTCGTCGCCGCGGGCTACGGGGGGCAGGAAGCGCTGCTTCTGCGCCGGTGTGCCGTAGGCGATCAGGGTCGGGGCGAGGAGGTTCTCGCCGATATGGCCGACCCGGGCGGGGGCTTCGACGCGGGCGTACTCCTCGGCCCAGACGACCTGCTGGGCGAGGCTTGCGTGCCGGTTGCCGTGGCCGGCGCCTCGGTTGTCCCAGCCGAGGCCGATCCAGCCGCCACGGCCGAGTTCGCGCTCCCATTCGCGGCGGATGGCGACGCCCTCGTGCTCGCTGCCGGGGCCACCGGTGCCGGCGGCCGCCGCGTACTCGCCGACTAGTGCCGCGGCAGGCAACGTTTGCCCGTCAAGGAGCGGCGTCCGGTGCGTGCTCTCGGCGTGCCGGCCGGAAGCCCTCGTACTGGACGTACGTGGGCTTTCGTCCGGTGCGGCGAGAGTGCGTGCCGGACGTCGCGACGGGGCGGACGTTGCCTGCCGCGGCACTAGGTGCGCTTCCAGCCAGGCACGGGCTTCCTCGCGGAACGCGGCGTCGTCCGGGCCGAAGGTGAAGTCCACGTTGCCTCCTGTTGCAGGATCGGTCCCGTCCGGCGACCCCGGACCGGGGTCCTGGGCAGCGCCCCCGGGGCGCCCTCATCACGCGTTCGGCCGCGCCTTTGCCGCAGCCGCCGCGGCCATCTCCTCCAGTTGCGCCAGCATCGGCATCGGGTCCGTGCCCACCGTTCCCGGCAGGAAGTCCGCGATCCGTTCCGGGGTCCAGGCCCCCTCCGCGTACCCCGCCCGCAGCTCCCTCGGCTGGGCCCAGACCGCGATCTTCGGGCCGGCGATCGTGTACACCTGGCCGGTGATCTTCTCCTTGCGGGCCCGTTCGCTGAGCAGGTAGACGACGAGCGCCGCCACATCCTCCGGCTCGCCGATCTCTTTCAGCTCCATCGGCACATTGGCGGACATCCGGGTGCGGGCGACCGGGGCGACGGCGTTCGCCGTGACGCCGTACTTGTGCAGGCCGAGCGCCGCGCTCCGTACCAGCGAGATGATTCCGCCCTTGGCGGCGCTGTAGTTGGCCTGGGCGACGCTGCCCTGATGGTTGCCGCTGGTGAAGCCGATCAGCGTGCCGCCACCCTCCTGCTTCCGCATCACCGCCGAAGCGGCCCGGAAGACGGTGAAGGTGCCTTTCAGGTGCGTGGCGACGACGGGGTCCCACTCGTCCTCGGACATGTTGAACAGCATCCGTTCCCGCAGGATCCCGGCCACGCACACGACCCCGTCGATCCGCCCGTACTGCGCCAGCGCCGTGTCCACGATCCGCTGCCCGCCCGCCATCGTGGAAATGTCGTCGGCGACCGCGACGGCCTCGCCGCCCGCCGCCTCGATCTCCTTGACGACGGACTGCGCTATCTCGCTGCTCGGCTCGCCGCCCTCGATGGAGACGCCGTAGTCGTTGACGACGACTTTCGCCCCCTCGGCCGCCGCCGCGAGCGCGACCGCTCTCCCGATGCCGCGCCCGGCACCCGTCACGGCCACCACTTTGCCTGCCAAGAAGTTCCCCATGCCCGGCCCCTTCCCGCGGTTTCTGACGGACCGTTAGATTTTATGGGTCATCAGGTCCACGAGCACAAGCCCCGGGAGGCCCCGTGTCACTGCCGGCCGAGTTCCACGACATCGCCGAGCGGGTCAGCAACTGGGGCCGCTGGGGCGCCGACGACGAGATCGGCACACTCAACCTGATCACCGACGCGGTCGTACGCGAGGCGGTCGCCGCCGTCCGCACCGGGCTGCGTATCCCTCTCGCGCTCCCCCTCCAGCAGGACGGCGTCCAGAGCGGGCTGATCCCGGGACGAATCAATCCGCTGCACACCATGGTCCAGATCAACCAGGAGCTCTTCGGCCCAGGCACCGTCGCCACCAGCGACGACACGGCCGTCCTGAGCCTGCAGACGGCCACCCACTGGGACGCCCTCACGCACGCCTCGCACTCGGGGAAGATCTACAACGGCCGCCCGGCCGCCACGATCACCGCGCACGGCGGCGCGCAGTTCAGCGGGATCGACAAAGCGCCGCACATCGTCTCGCGCGGGGTGCTACTCGATGTGGCACGCGCACACGGCACGGACAGACTGCCCGGCGACCACGCCGTCACCCCCGAGGACCTGGACGCGGCCGAGGAGTTGGCGGGGGTACGGGTCCGGGCCGGCGACATCGTGCTCGTACGGACGGGGCAGGTGCAGGTCTATCTGGCGGGCGACAAGCATGCGTACGCCTATCCGTCGCCCGGTCTCTCGATCCGGACGCCCGAATGGTTCCGTGCGCGCGATGTCGCGGCGGTCGCCAATGACACCCTGACCTTCGAGATCTTCCCGCCCGAGATCGAGAATCTGTGGCTGGGGGTGCATGCGCTGGACCTGGTCGAGATGGGCATGCTGCAGGGCCAGAACTGGAACCTGGAAAAGTTGTCCACAGCCTGTGCGGAAGAGAGTCGGTACAGCTTCCTGCTCTCCGCGATGCCGGAGCCGTTCGTCGGCGCGACCGGCACCCCGGTCGCGCCGGTCGCCGTCCTTTGACGGAGCTCAGGCGGGCGCCGGACCGCAACCCAGACTGGCCGATTCAACCTTTATGCGCGATTCATAACGGCTCGTAACGGCTCGTGGCGGCTCGTACTCCTCGCGACCCGCATCCGCCGCACCCGGTCCACCCGGTGCGCCATGAACACCCTGCACGCCGTGCACGCCCGGGTGCACCGGCACCTGCCGGATCAGCGGGACGCCTCGGTCGACCTCGCACCAGATGTGCTTCCCGGCACCCTCCGGCTGCCAGCCCCAGCGGTCCGCGAGGCCGTCGACGAGCTCCAGGCCCCGGCCGCCGGTGTCCTCGCCCGCCGCGTGACGCTGCTGCGGCGGACGAGAGCTGGCGTCGGCCACCTCGACCCTTACGGTCCCGGCCGCACCCGTCGATCCGAACAGCATGCGCAGCACGGCCGGGCACCCGGTGTGGACCACCGCATTGGTGACCAGCTCCGAGATCAGCAGGATGAGCGTCTCGGCCAGCGGCTCGTCGTCCCTTATCCCGGACCCGACCAGTCTCGATCGCGCCCATCTACGGGCCCTCCCGACCTCCGCGGGATCCGGCCCGACCTCCAGCTGAACCTGAAGCACCTGCACCGCTCACACCATCCGAACCGGCGGACACATCGCCTCGCGCCTCCTCAGGGTCACGGAACGTGATTCCCTTATGAAGCAGCATGGTTGACGTACAGTCACCGCAACAAGCGCTTCGGGCATATTCCAGCGCGAAGGAGTACGCGTGGTGCATACTGTGCGACGCGCGCTGCGGGAAGTCGAACAGAGGCGCATCGAGGCTGCGGGAATCGTCTCCCCGGCAGACCCGGCGCTTCTGCGTGGAATGCGAGCAGGGCACCTCTTCCGGACCGGAGTCGCCGCACGGGCAACCTCCGGATCATCCGGCTCCAGAACCTCTCGCACCCAACGGAGCGTACCCGAGCCCGGCGCCGACTCCGCCCCGTGACGAATTACGCAAAGGGAACAAGCCGGCATCGGGGTTTGCCGACTGCATTGCGTAATTCCGCAGCAGCCCGCCTGCCGCATCCGCGCGTCCCGCGGCCACCCACCGTCGCGCGTTGTAAGCCTCCACGAAACCCTTGCGCAATCAGCACAGGTCGGCCGCAAGCGCCTCCTCGGACGCCGCCGCCGTCAGCCACTGCCCGCAGCGCAGCCAGGCCCGCTTGAGGTGCAGATGAACGTCTGCCTCCCAGGTGAAACCCATTCCGCCGTACACCTGGAGGCAGTCGCGCGCATTGCGGACCGCCGCGTCGTCGGCGAGCAGTTTGGCGCCCGCGATCTCGACCCGGTCCGCGGTAACGGCCGCCGCGTAAACGGCGCTGCGGGCCAGCTCGGCACGGACCAGCATCCCGGCGCACAGATGCTTGACCGCCTGGAAGGACCCGATCGGCGAACCGAACTGTTCACGTTCACCGGCGTGTTGGACGGCCATCTCGGTCGTACGCGCGGCGCTTCCGAGCTGTTCGGCGGCGGCGAGCAGGGCGCCCTCGTCGCGCAGTCGCGCCCCGCCGGACAGGAGCTCGCCGGGCCCGACAGGGCCCGTGACCCGCCACAGGGGTGTGAACGGGTCGAGCGACCGTACGGGTCCGACGGCCTCCCGTACGACATCCCGCAGCGCCCCACCGGTCACGGCCCTCGCCTCCCCCTGCTCCGGACCCGGCCCCGGGGCCCGCACCTCTCCCGGCCCGAGTACGAGCAGGCCGTCCGCCTCCCCCAGGTGCGCCACCGGCTGCCCCGCGTCCAGCACGGTCACCACCGTCTCGCCCTCCGCCGCCCCCTTCACCGCACCGGCGGTGAGGTGGGTGGCGATCAGCGGTCCGGGGAGCAGCGACCGCCCCGCCTCCTCGAACAGGAGGACCGCTTCGGGCAGGCCGAGTCCGACGCCGCCCTCCGTCTCCGGCAGCCGCAGCGCGAAGAACCCGGCCTCGCCGAGCTCCCGCCACAGGGCCCGGTCGATGCCCCTGCCGCTGTCGAGAGCCGCCCGCATCCGGTCCCTGCCGAAGCGCCCGGCGAGGAGTTCCCGTACCCCCGCCCGCAGGGCCCGCTGGTCGTCCGAGAGCTGGAAGTCCATGGCTGCGTCAGCGCCCCTTCGGCAGGCCGAGAATCCGCTCGGCGACGATGTTCCGCTGGATCTGCGAGGTGCCCGCGGCGATGGTGTACGAGAGCGAGGAGAGGCGGTCCAGGGCCCATTCCCGGTCCAGGTCGGCCGCGTCCGCGCCGAGCACCTCGGCGGCTGCCTCGTACAGCTCCTGGCGGGCCTGCGAGTAGCGCAGCTTGAAGACCGAGCCGCCTGTGCCGGGCACGCCACCGCTGCCCTGTGCCTCGCTGACGTTCCACTGGGTGAGCCGCCACAGCGCCCGGAATTCGGCGTTCAGCCTGCCCAGCCTGCGACGCAGGACCGGGTCGTCCCAGCGGCCGTTCGTCCGCGCCTCGGCGGCCAGGGCGTCCAGGGTGCGGCGGCAGGCGACGACCTCGCCGACGAACGCCGTGCCGCGCTCGAAGGAAAGGGTGACCATGGTGACCCGCCAGCCGTCGTTCTCCGCGCCGACGCGGTGCGAGACCGGCACCCGCACCTCGTCGAGGAACATCTCGGCGAACTCGGTGGACCCGGCGAGGGTGCGCAGCGGGCGGACGGTGACGCCGGGTGTGTCCATCTCCATCGCGAGCCAGCTGATCCCGCGGTGCTTGGGCGCCGCCGGGTCCGTACGCACCAGCAGCTCGCACCAGTCGGCGACCTCCGCGTGCGAGGTCCAGATCTTCTGCCCGCTCACCACGTAGTGGTCGCCGTCGCGCACCGCCCTGGTCCGCAGCGAGGCGAGGTCCGAGCCGGCGTCGGGCTCGCTGAACCCCTGGCACCAGATCTCGTCGCCGCGCAGCACCGGCGGCAGCCAGCGCGCCCGCTGTCCGGCCGTGCCCTCGGCCGCGATCGTCGGCCCGGCGTGCAGCAGCCCGACGAAGTTCGCGCCGACGTACGGGGCTCCGGCCTTCTCCGTCTCCTCCAGGAAGATCAGATGCTGGGTCGGGGTGGCGCCCTGCCCGCCCGCGTCGACGGGCCAGTGCAGGCCCGCGTAGCCGGCGTCGTACAGCATCCGCTGCCAGGCGGTGTCGTACGCGCGGCGCCCCGGCCAGTCGTCGGGGCCGGGCTTCGCGGGCAGGGTGGGCAGCACGGCGGCCAGCCACTCGCGCAGCCGTGCCCGGAACTCCTCCTCGGCCTCCGTGTACGCGAGATCCACCGCGCGCCTACTTGTCCAGGTCCAGATCGAGCATCCGGATCGCGTTTCCGCGCATCAGTTTGTAGACGGTCTCGTCGTCCAGTCCCTTGACGTGGTCGAGGGCGACCTCCTTGGTGTGCGGGAAGGTCGAGTCGACGTGCGGGTAGTCGGTCTCGAAGGTGGCGTTGTCCCGCCCGACGACATCGAGCGACGCGACGCCGTGCTTGTCGCGGAAGAAGCAGCAGAACATCTGCCGGTAGTAGTACGTGGACGGCGGCTCGGGAATCAGATCGCGTACCCCGCCCCAGGCCCGGTGCTCCTCCCAGACGTCGTCGGCGCGCTCCAGGGCATACGGGATCCAGCCCATCTGGCCCTCGCTGTAGGCGAGCTTCAGCCGGGGGAACCTCACCAGCACCCCGCTGAACAGGAAGTCCATCATCGAGGCCATGGCGTTGTTGAAGGAGAGACTGGCCTGTACGGCGGGCGGGGCGTCGGGCGAGGCGGCGGGCATCTGCGAACTGGACCCGATGTGCATGTTGACGACCGTGCCGGTCTCCTGGCAGACCGCGAAGAACGGGTCCCAGTAGCCGGTGTGGATCGACGGCAGGCCGAGATACGTGGGGATCTCGGAGAAGGTCACCGCCCGCACCCCGCGCGCCGCGTTCCGCTCGATCTCCGCGACCGCCAGGTCGATGTCCCAGAGCGGGATGATGCAGAGCGGGATGAGCCGGCCGCCGCTGTCGCCGCACCACTCCTCCACCATCCAGTCGTTGTAGGCGCGCACGCAGGCGAGGGCGACCTCCTTGTCGTGGGCCTCGGCGAAGGTCTGGCCGCAGAAGCGCGGGAAGGTGGGGAAGCAGAGGCTCGCCTCGACGTGGTTGAGGTCCATGTCCTTGAGGCGCTCGGCCGGGTCCCAGCAGCCCGGCCGCATCTCGGCCCGGGTGATCCCCTCCAGCGTCATGTCGTCGCGGTCGAAGCCGACGGCGGCGATGTTCCGCTTGTACGGGAACTTCAGGTCCTCGTAGATCCACCAGTCGGTCGGCGGCCCGTCCGGGTCCATCGTGATGACGTATTTGCCCCCCGTGTACGCCAGCTCGCCGATGCCCGCGGTGAGCGGCTGCGGGCCGCGCTCGCGGTACTTGGCGGGCAGCCAGGTGGAGAAGAGGTGCGGCGGCTCGATCACATGGTCGTCGACGCTGACGATCCGAGGCAGTTCCGTCATGGTGTCCCCTCCGGCGCACACTGCACGCATCTGATGGTCCGTCAGGTTCAGTTTCGGCACTCAGGCTAGCTCCGCACCCCTGGACCGACAAGGCGCGGCGCCCTACGCTCTCGACACGATCTGACTACCCGTCAGTTAAGAGGGAGTGGGGGACGCAGTGAACGAGACCGCACACGCCCTGGGCGCATCGGGCACCTTCTGGGAACTCATCGAGCGCCGGGCCGCGCTGACCCCGGACCTCCCCGTCCTGATCCAGGACGACCGCACCCTCACCTTCGGCGAGCTGCGCAACCGCTGCGAGCGGGTCGCGGCCGGGCTGTGGGGCATGGGCGTGCGCCCCGGCAGCGTCGTCGCCTGGCAGCTGCCGACCCGTCTCGAAACGGCGCTGCTCTCCTTCGCCCTCACCCGTATCGGGGCCGTGCAGACGCCCGTCATCCCGTTCTACCGGGACCGCGAAGTGGGTTTCGCGCTGCGCGAGTCGAAGGCCGGTTTCTTCGCCGTGCCCGGCGTCTGGCGCGGCTTCGACCACACGGCGATGGCGCACCGGCTGGCCGCGGAGGCGAAGCACCCGCGGCTAGTGCCGCGACAGGCAACGTTTGCCCCGTCGCGACGCCCGGCACGCACTCTCGCCGCACCGGACGAAAGCCCAAGTACGTCCAGTACGAGGGCTTCCGGCCGGCACGCCGAGAGCACGCACCGGACGCCGCTCCTTGACGGGCAAACGTTGCCTGCCGCGGCACGGGTCTTCGAGGCGTACGAGTCGCTGCCGGACGGCGACCCGTCCGTGCTGCCTCCCCCGCCCGCCGACGGGACGGCGGTGCGCTGGATCTACTGGACCTCGGGCACCACCTCCGACCCGAAGGGGGTCCTCCACACCGACCGCAGCCTGATCGCGGGCGGCTCCTGCCTGGCCCACGCGCTGCACCTGTCGGCCGACGACATCGGCTCGATGGCGTTCCCCTTCGCCCATATCGCCGGGCCCGACTACACGGTGATGCTGCTGCTGTACGGCTTCCCGGCGGTCCTCTTCGAGCACTTCGCGATGCCGGACGCGCTGGAGGGCTACCGGCGCCATGGGGTGACGGTCGCGGGCGGCTCCACGGCGTTCTACTCGATGTTCCTGACCGAGCAGCGCAAGACCCCGGAGCGGAAGCTGATCCCCACCCTGCGGCTGCTGGCGGGCGGCGGGGCGCCGAAACCGCCGGAGGTCTACCACGCGGTGGTACGGGAGATGGGCGTCCAGCTCACCCACGGGTACGGCATGACCGAGGTCCCCATGATCACGATGGGTGCCCCCGACGACACGGCGGAGCACCTCGCCGGGACGGAGGGGCGCCCGCCCGAGGGCATGGAGATACGAATCACCGACGAGGGCGGCAAGCCGCTGCCGTACGGCACGGACGGCGAGGTGCGACTGCGCGGGGAGGCCGTCTGCAAGGGCTATCTGAACCCGGAGGCGTCGGCCGCGGCCTTCGACGCGGACGGGTTCCTGATCACCGGCGATGTCGGCCATGTCGAGGCGAGCGGTCATCTGGTGCTCACCGGGCGGCTGAAGGACATCATCATCCGCAAGGGCGAGAACATCTCCGCCAAGGAGATAGAGGATCTGCTGCACCGGCACCCGGATGTCGGGGACGTGGCGGTGATCGGGCTTCCGGATCCGGAGCGCGGCGAACGCGTCTGCGCGGTCGTGGAACAGCCTGCGGGCGCCGCACCCCTGACACTGCCGCACATCACCGGCTACCTGCGGGCGGAGGGCCTCGCCGTGCACAAGCTTCCGGAACAGCTGGAGGTGGTGGCGGCGTTGCCGCGCAACGAGACGCTGCGGAAGGTGCTCAAGTACCGGCTGCGGGAGCGGTTCTCCGCCCCCGTACCGCCCGGTGTCCGAGGCCTCTGAGGCAGCCGGGGGCGATCTCTGCGAAGCGCGCCACCGGTGTTACAACCTGGTCGTGACCCGCCTTCACGCCGGGAGCGGCCGGGCCTCGTCGTCGACGGCCGCGTACCGGTCGGGGTAGACGTCGAAGAGACGGCGTACGCCGAGGGCGGCGAGTATCCGGTTGACGTGGGATCCCTCTCCCGCACCGGGGGGCGGCAGGACCAGCCGCAGCCGCCCCCCGCAGGAGCGCATCAGACGGCGGGCCGCGATCAGTACACCGACGCCGCTGGAATCGCAGAACAGGACCTCGGAGAGGTCCAGCACCACATCGTGGCGGCCGACGGCGACCGCGTCATGGACGGACTGGCGCACGGTGGGCGACGTCACGAGATCCAGTTCGCCCCGTATGCGCAGCACGGTCCAGTCGCCCTGCACGGTTTCGGCCACTTCCAGTGGCCTCCGGGAGCGTTCCTGGGTGAGCCAGGGGGCGTGGGTGATCGCGGCCGGTGGGTGGTGTCCAGGAGGACAAGGACTCCTCACGCGACTGGGCCTCTCGTTGCGGTGGATTCCGATGTTCCGGAAGTTTCCGTTCCCTTTCGCGGCTGCCCCCGTCCCAGCCCTGTGAAACACCGAACCGCCCGGCATGGCACAACCGGGACCGTCGTCGTCGGATGGCGCATTCCGTCTGATCCCGGGCCTCATCAGGGGCGTACTTGCCGCAAAGGGCGTGCATCGGTGGTGTCGCCGACTACATTCGATGTGACGAGGGGAACAGGGCTGGGGGGCCGTATGCCGAAGAACGCACCACCCCGCTGGGACCGCAAGATGCAGCAACGGCTGGCGCGCGGCGAGGCGGCTGCTCTCGGCGAGCTCTATGACCGGTTCGCCTCGCTCGTGCACAGCCAGGCGCACCGGATGCTCGACGACGAGACCGCTGCCGATCTGGTGACCTGCGAAGTCTTCGGCTACGTGTGGGAGAACCCGGACGCGTACGACCCGAAGCAGGGCTCGATGCGGTCCTGGGTGGCCCGGCTCACGCACGGCCAGTCCGTGCGGCGGCTGCGCGAGGAGCACGCCCTCTTGGGCGGTACGGACGAGGAGACCGGGGCCGCAGCCCGGTCCGATCTGGAGGAGCGGGTCCGCCGGGCCACGGCCGCGGCCCGCGCCGACTACATCGCGGCGTCCATGCCCGCGCCGCTGCGGGCCGCGCTGAAGCTCGCGTACATCCAGCGCCGGGACTACCGGCAGACGGCAGCCGACCTCGGGGTCACCGAGGACGAGGCCCGCCGTCGGCTGCGGCTCGGGCTGCAACTGCTCTCCACCGCGCACACCCGCTCGCCGGAGGCGTCGTCGCCGCCCGGATACGGACGGCCGCTGTGACCGGTGACGACGAGGCGAACGGGCACGAGGGCGACAGACGCGACGACGGACGCGACGACGAGGTGCGGGGCACGCGGCGGATTCCGGGACCGCGGGCCGCCACGGACGACTTCGACCCAGGTGCCGTCCCCCTGCCGCCGCCCGTGCCCGAGGAGCTGCGGCCGGCCCCGCAGCCGACGGCACCGGAACCAGAATCTGCCGTGGCACCAACGGACCCGTCGCACCCACCGGCCGCACCGGCGCTGGTGCTGCCCCATCGCGTCCTCAAGGCCCTCCTCGGTGCCTGGGCCCTGGCCGCCTGCTCGGCGGAGGAGACCGAGGCCGTCGAGGCGCACCTGACCGTGTGCGCCGCGTGTGCGGACGAGGCCCTGCGGCTGCGCGACGCGGTCGGCCTGCTGCAGACCGACCGCAGCCTGGATCTCGATCCGACGCTGCGTTCCCGGGTGATCGACTCCTGCCTCAGCCGCCGCCCGGCCGACATCCCGGTGCCTGACTGGGCCGCCCCCTACGACGCGGAGACCGCGCGACTCGACGCGCTGCTGCGTGACATCGGCGGCTCGGAGTGGCACGCCCCGGTGCGGCTGAAGTGGTTCGAGGGCGAGCAGGAGGTCAATCGCAAGACGACGGTCGCGGGCGTCATCGGTCACCTCATGACCGTCGACGCTGTGGTCGGCACCGCTCTCGGCATCGACGTGCCGCTCGGCGACGGCGCCATGGGCCAGGGCGCCGACTGGCCGCTCTCGCCCGGCGCGCGCACGGAGAAGTACTGGTCAGGAGCCCGGCGGCCACTCACCCGTGCGATCCGCGAGCCGTGGCGGGAGCAGAGCCACGCCCTCATCCGTACGGTCTCCTTCGCCGGTCGCAATGTCGCCGACCTCTCCGTCTCGTACGGGGACTTCGCCCTTCCGATGCACGACTCGTTGCTGGACCGGTCCTTCGAATGCTGGGTGCACGGCGGCGACATCGCGCATGCGGTGGACTATCCGTACGAGGCGCCGGCGGCCGCCTATCTCAACCGGATGATCGACCTGTCGGCCCGGCTCCTCCCGGCGGCTCTTGCCGAGCGCCGCAGGTCGGGGCTGGCCGGACCCGCCCGCCATCTGGTGACGGCCGGTTCACCGGGCCGTTCGCTGCATCTGGAGGTCGAGGGCTCGGGCGGCGGCGACTGGTACATCCCGCTGGACTCCCCGGCCGCGGTCGGCTCGCCCGCGCACACGGTGGCGCAGGTCGCGCTGGACAGCGTCGAGTTCTGCCAGTTGGTGGCCGGGCACGTGCCGCCGGCGGAGGCGGCAGCCGGCCAGCAGGGCGACCGCGAGGCGATCCGAGACGTGCTGTCCGCCGCGGCGTCGCTGAGCCGGCTCTAGGACGTGTTTCGAAAGTCCCGGGCCCTACGAGAAGATCACCGTGCGGCGGCCGTTGAGCAGAATGCGGCGCTCCGCATGCCACTTCACCGCCCGCGCCAGCGCCTGGCACTCCACATCGCGGCCGATGGCGACCAGCTGGTCCGGTGTGACGCCGTGCCCCACCCGCTCGACCTCCTGCTCGATGATCGGCCCCTCGTCGAGGTCGGCCGTCACATAGTGCGCCGTCGCACCGATCAGCTTCACACCGCGGGCGTGCGCCTGGTGGTACGGCTTCGCGCCCTTGAAGCTCGGCAGGAAGGAGTGGTGGATGTTGATGATCCGGCCGCTGAGCTGCTTGCACAGATCGTCGGAGAGGACCTGCATGTAGCGGGCGAGGACGACCAGCTCGACGTTCTCCTCGCGGACCAGGTCCAGCAGCTCCGCCTCCGCGGCGGCCTTGTTCTCCTTGGCCACCGGAATGTGCCGGAACGGAACGTCGTACGAGGCGACGAGCTCGGCGAAGTCAGTGTGGTTGGAGACGACGGCGGCGATCTCGATCGGCAGCGCCCCGATCCGGGAGCGGAACAGCAGGTCGTTGAGGCAGTGCCCGAACTTGCTGACCATCAGCACGACCCGCATCCGCTCCGCTGAGCGGTGGATCTGCCAGTCCATCTCGAAGGAGTCGCCGACCGCGGCAAAGCTGGCCCGCAGCTTCTCCACGGTCACCGGGCTGTCCGCCGAGAAGTGGACACGCATGAAGAACAGACCCGTGTCGTGGTCGCCGAACTGCTGGCTGTCCTCGATATTGCAGCCGGTCATGAAGAGATAGCTCGACACGGCGTGCACGATGCCCTTTTTGTCCGGGCAGGAGAGTGTGAGGACGTACTGTCCCGGGGTGGTCTCAGCAGGCTGCGGCGCGGTCATCCCCGTAGCGTGCCACACCGGACCGGTATCACGCCGAACCGGTCATGATGCGGAGCACATCCAGGGAGCGCGGCGGGGTGTCCGGGTCGTCGCCGTCATTGGTGGCGAGCAGCACATGGGCCTCACGGGCGGCCCGTACGGCCTCCGGCCAGCCGTGATGCTCCAGATACGCGGACACCGGGGCGTCCGCGCCGACCTGGTGCATGATGCGCAGCACCCGGAGCACGGCGACGTCGACGAGGGCGGACTCGCCGGAGTCACGGAAGATCGTCCCGACGTATTTCTCGGCGGACCAGTTGTCCAGCCAGGTGTCCTCGACCAGCCGGTACACGGCGTCGGTGACGTCGCCGTACCCTTCCCGGCCGGGCAGCCAGCACTCGTGGTGGAAGACGGGGTCGGAGAGCATGTGCAGCGCCGAGCGCACGTTGCTGCGCCAGCGCCACCAAGGCATGTCGTTCAGCGGCATGCCGCCCATGGTGGAGGAGCGACGGCCGCGGCGGGAAGTGTTCTCCGAACCTTGCTGCACGGTTGTCGATCGTACGTTCCCTTCCCGGCTCCCCGCACAGGCCCCCGCAATTCACCCGGATGTCACCGAGCGTTGCACGAAGCACACAGTTGTGTTACCCCACGGGCGGAAATGTCCAGCCCATGACCGGACGGCAACGCCTCACCTCCCCCCGCCCCTACAAGCTCCTCACGAGCACGGCGGTGGTCGGGGCATTGCTGGTCACCGGCTGCGGTGCGCTCCCTGGGGCCTCGGGGGACTCCAGGGAGCCGCTCACCGTCGTCACGTGGGCTCCGGAGAGCGCCACGGGACCGGACACGGTGAACATGGCGGGCATGACCGCCATGGCGAGCGCATACGCCCGCTGGGCCAACAGCAACGGCGGGCTCGACGGACACAAGCTGCGCGTCGTCACCTGCGACGAGGCGGACACCTCGGCCGGCGCGGCGAAGTGCGCCCGGCTGGCCGTCGATGAGGAGGCGGTGGCGGTCGTCGGCTCGTACAGCCGGCACGGGTCGGCGTTCATGGCGCCGCTGCAGACCGCCGGAATCCCCTACATCGGCGGATACGGGGCCTCCGAGGTGGAGTTCACCAGCTACAACTCCTACCCCGTCAACGGCGGCCAGGCGGCGCTGCTCGCGGGCAACGCCCAGCAGCTCGCGCGCAGTTGCGAGCGGGTTTCCGTGGTACGGCCCGACACCCTGGGCGGCGACAGCCAGGCCTGGCTCCTCAAAACCGGTCTCACCGAGGCCCGTCGGCCCGAGCCCGCCGACATCCGGGCGCCGGAGTCGGCCACTTCGTACGACGAGGCCGCCGGGCAGGCGCTCCAGGCGGCGGGGACGAGCGGCGGCTGTGTGACGGCCGTACTCGGGGACCGTACGGAGACCTTCTTCGACTCCTTCCGCCGACTCGAACCGTCGTACGGGGACGTACAGATCTCGTCCGTCCTCGGCAGTGTCGGGCAGCCGCTGATCGACAGCACCGGCGGCCGGAACAGCCCGTTCGAGGGGGCGTACATGACCGGCTGGTACCCGGACTCGGGCGACGCCCGCTGGGACGGGATGCGGGAGGTGATCCGTGAGCACGCCTTCGGCGACAACCGGATCGACCCGGACGACACGGGCGTGCAGACCACGTGGATCGCGTACACCGTGCTGAACGAACTCGTGAAGTCGATCGACGCCCCGGAGATCACCGCCGGGAAACTCACCTCCGCCCTCAACCACGGCACCCCCGTCGACACCGGCGGCCTCACGCCGGTGCTGCGCTGGCACTACGAGGACGCGCTCGGCTCGTCCGCGTATCCGCGCATCGTGAACACCGAGGTGACGTTTCAGGTAGTGCGTGACGGGCGGCTCGTCGCAGACAAGAAGGGGTTCGTCGACGTCAAGAAGACGCTGTCGGATGCGAGCGCGAAGGGGTGAGGTACCGGGGGCTCCGCCCCGGTACCTCCGCTTTTCAATCCCCGGAGGGGCTTGATTTTCAGAGCTCGGTCGCCGCGCGCTGGGTCAGCCCGTACTTCGACGCGATCGAGTTCCACAGCCCCGACGCCTCCTGCTTCGCCTTGCTCGCCTCGCCGCTCTGCACGGTGGCCTGCTGCGTCTCGGAGGTCGTACGGGCCTTGCCGTGCTTGCAGAACTTCTTGCCGCTCTTGACCTGGCCCGCCCACGCGGCGTAGTGCTCGTCGGCGGCGGCGGACGCCTGCCAGGCCTTGGTGAGGGAGGCGCTCAGCTGGGCATGGTTCGGCAGCTTGTCGATGGTCAGCCGCTCGAGCCGGGTCACCAGATCACGGCGCTGCTGGGCGGCGCCCTTCAGATCGGTCGCGGCCTGGTCCAGATCCGTGCAGGTCTTGATGTTCTCGACGGCCCCGACGACCGCGGCACGGCTGTCGTTGCTGTCCGCCAGCAACTCATCCAGCGCCTCGGCCTGCAGCTTCACCGGGTCGGCCGGGGCCTGCGTGGAGGGCTGGGCGGCGGGTGAACTGGCGGCGGCCACCGGCTGCTTGTCGTCCGTGCCCTTGTCGCCGCCACTGCTCATCAACGCACCCGCGCCGAGGCCGACGACGGCGCAGCCGGCGACGACCGCAGCGATGAGCGTGACGTGCGCCCGCTTCTTGCGCTGCCCGGTCCCCCCCTGCGGCCCCTCGCCCACGGGCTGGTACTGGGGCTGCGGGGGCTGATGGGCGCCTTGGCGCTGCTGCGTGGGATCGAACCGGGGCATCTGCTGCGTGGCGCCTGCGGGGCCCTCGCTGCGGAACAGGTTGTCGAACTCGGCGGGCGGCTGCCGTTCGTCGGGGGTCCCGGGCCTGATGCCGTACGGGGCGCCGGCGGGGACCGGCGGAATGAACTGGGTCGGCTCGGCGTCGCCGCCGTACGCAGGCGCCTGGGGCTGCTGGTACACCTGCGGCTGCGGCGCTCCGTGGTCGAGGAACTGGGTGGCCTCCGCGGGGCTCTCGGGCGGCAGCGCGCCCGGCGCGGGCCCGGCAGACACCGGCGCGATGTACTGCGTCGCATCCGTGTCCCCGCCCATGCCCATGCCGGGCACGGCCTCGGGCGGCAACGGCTGCGCGTACGACTGCTGGGGCTGCTGGGGCTGTACGGGAGGCAGCGGCTGCGCCTGCGGCTGTCCGTACGCCTGTGCCGGCTGCCCCTGACCGTACTGCCCTTGCCCGTACTGTCCCTGCTCGTACGCCCCCTGAGCATGTGCCTGGGGCTGCGACGAGGCGTCCTGGTGCGCCGCCTGCGGCCCCCAGGGCTGCCCCCACGGCTGGCCGCCCGCCGGGGCGCCCTGATCCGCGGGCCCCCCTGGTATCCAGGGCTCGCCGCCACCCGCGGGCAGCACGATACCTTCGTGCGCGGGCCGTTCAGCAGGGGGCTGCTGCGCGTCGCCCTGTCCGCTCTGCGTCACCGGGACTCCTACGTGTATACCTACGGAATCGTCGGCTCACGCTACCCGGTGGCTGCCGCCCTTCGCCAAGCACGTGACAGCACTCACCCCCTGGACGTGCGCTGCATCACCCGGCGCCGGCAAGACGCAGCCCAGGGGTGCTCGGACCATTCCGCCGGCCGGGCCCAGGTCACGCCGCCTGGAGCTCCAGCCGCGCCCCGAACTCCCGTACCGCCGGCTCGTCCCCGTACGGCATCAGGCGCTGCTGCAGATCGTCCAGATACTCCGCTCCCCGGCTGGAGTGCACCGACCCCAGCAGTTCCATCGCCCGCGTGCCCGTGTGGCAGGCCTGCTCCACCTCACGCAGCTGGACCTGCGCCGTGGCGAGGAGCACCAGGCCGATGCCACGGCGGCGGGTCCGGGACTCCGGGTGGCCGTCCAGGGACTCCCTCGCCCGGCGTGCGGCCGCCTCCGCCTGGCCGAGGTCACGGTGACAGTGCGCCAGCTCATCGGCGAGATAGGCATGGTCGAAGTGGGCGATCCAGTCGGGATCGTCCCCGGTGTCCGGTTCGGCGTGCTCCATGGCCGTCAGCGCCCTGCCCGTCACCACCTGGCAGCTCCGGGCGTCGCCGAGCAGAGCATGTCCGCGCGCCTCCGCCGCGTAGAACATCGCCTCCGCCCTCGGGGTGACCCGCCCACGCGCGCCCTCCTGAGCGGCCCGCGCCAGTTGGGCGATTTCCCGCGGATTGCCGAGCTGCGCGGCGAGGTGGCTCATCGACGCAGCCAGTACGTAACCCCCGTACGCCCGGTCGCCCGCCGCCTGCGTCAGACGCAGCGCCTGGATGTAGTAGCGCTGGGCTAGACCCGGCTGGCCCGTGTCGACCGCCATGTACCCGGCGAGTTCGGTGAGCCGCGCGACCGCCGCGAACAGCTGCCGCCCGACCGATTCGCGGTACGACCCCGAAAGCAGCCCGGAGACCACGCTGTTCAGGTAATGCGCCAGGACCGGCCGCACATGTCCGCTGCCGAACCGGTGATCGAGGTCGACGAGTGCGGCCGTCATCGCCCGTACCGCCTCCACGTCCGGCATTCCGACGCGGGTTCCGGCGGCCCGGGCCACCTGCGGGTCGGCGCCGGTGATCAGCCAGTCACGGCTGGGTTCGACCAGCGCCGACGTCGCGATCGTCGAACCGGACAGGAACTCGCGTCGGCCGACATCGCTGCGCCACAGCTCACAGACCTGCTCGATCGCCCCGATCACGGTCGGTGCGAACTGCAGGCCTACGCCGGACGCCAGATTCTTGCCGTTGGCCATGCCGATCTCGTCGATCGTGACCGAACGGCCGAGCTTGCGGCCGAGCGCCTCGGCGATGATTCCCGCCGCCCTGCCGCGAGGTTGCTGTCCACGCAGCCAACGGGCCACGGAGGTCTTGTCGTAACGCAGATCGAGCCCGCGCTCCGCGCCGACCATGTTGACCCGGCGGGCGAGGCCGGCGTTGGAGCTTCCGGCTTCCTGAATGAGCGCCTGGAGCCGTTCGTTCGGCTGGCGGGCTACGAGAGGCCTGGCTGCCATGTTTCCCCCTGAGGCCGCAGTGATCGATGAGCGGATCACTGCCCGGCAAATCCACGGAAAATGCACACATTCATTGTGTTCGTCGCGTTCCGACGCATTCCTTGTCATTCATGTCGGCATATGACAGAGGCCGACCGTTCCGGAGTTGCCCGTATACGACTACCCGCCCGATCGGGCGCCGCCCACACGCGCTCCCACGCATGCATCCATGCGCCCCGCATGCCGGATCGATGAGACGTGACCACGGCCGTGACCCCGGGTGGAGGCGGTAGTTGTGCTGTGCGTGGAAGAGCCCATCGAGGTCGAAGAACCCATCGGAGTCACAGAAACCGCGAAGATCCCCCGGCCACGGAGCGAGCAACTGCACGATGCCGCAGTGTGGTACGCGGAGGAGCGGCACTGGGACGTGTGCCCCGGCACCTGGCTGGAGGCGGCGGAGGGGGCCGAGCAGTGCTCGTGCGGTGACGTCGACTGCCACTCCCCCGGCGCCCACCCCGCCGGACCCGACTGGGCGGGCCAGGCGACCGGCAGCGGTGCCGCGGCCCGCCGGATGTGGTCCGAGCACCCCGGGGCGTCGATCCTGTTGCCCACCGGCCGCGCCTTCGACGCGATCGACGTACCGGAGTCCGCCGGCTTCCTCGCCCTCGCCCGGACGGAGCGGATGGACGTGCCGCTCGGGCCCGTCACCCGCACCCCCGACCGGCGGATGTTCTTCTTCGTCCTGCCGGGTACGGCGCCCAAAGTGGACGATCTGGTACGGAAGCTGGGCTGGCGGGCCACCGCGATCGATCTCGTCGGCCGCGGCGACGGTCACTACGTGACGGGGCCACCGACCCGGGTCGGCAGGCGCGGGCCCGTGCAATGGGCCCGCCGCCCCACGTCCGCCAACCGGTGGCTGCCGGACGCGGAGGAGCTCATCATCCCGCTCGCCTACGCCTGCGCGCGGGAAGCGGCCGACGCACGGGCGCGCCGGCTGTAGTTGCAAAAAAGTCCTTCGTTACGGGGAGACGGGCTCGCGGTCGCCCTGGGGGTCGTCGGCAAACTGCTCCAGGAAGGGTTCGACCGCCGCGCGCCAGCCCTCCGGCTGGTCGTAGTGGACGAGATGGCTGGCGTCGGCCACTTCCGCGTACTGCCCGCGCGGCAGTACGCGGACCATCTCCTGGGCCTCCGCCCGGCCCAGCTCGCCGTCGAGGCCGCGGAGCACCAGGGCCGGGCACCGGACCTGTGCCAGCTCCTCCCAGTGCGCGTCGAACACCCAGGTCGCGCGGGACTGGAGCATCTGGCGGCGGGAGAAGACGGGGCGCCAGCCGTCGGCCCGCTCGGCCATCACCTCGGCGAAGAATTCGCCGCGGGCGGGGTTGGGCCGCTCCACCCTGAGGTCCTCCTCGCCGAACCACTTCCGGACGTCGGCGAGCGTCGCGAACGGAACCGGCCAGGACTTGAACCAGTCCTCCCACTCCCGCTGCGAGGCCGCGCCGAGCGCGGAGGCCCGCATGTCGCAGATGACCAGTGCCCGGACGAGGTCGGGGCGCTTCGCGGCGAGCTGCCAGGCGGTGAGCGCTCCCATCGAATGCCCGACGAGGGTGACGGGGGCGAGGCCGAGCTGTTCGATCGCCGCCTCGGCGTCGGCGACGTACGCCTCACGGGTGTACGACCCTTCGGCCGGCTTCTCGCTGCGGCCGTGCCCTCGCTGGTCGAGGCCGACAGCGCGGTGCCGCTCGGCGAGCCAGCGGGCGGTCGAGGCCCAGTGCGAAGCCCGGCCCATCAAACCGTGAAGCAACAAGACCCCGGGGGCGCGCTCGCCCTCCGTGCGCCCTTTGGGTGGGTCGGCGAACTCCCAGGCCGCGAGGCGTACGCCGTCGGTCCCGGTCACATCGATGCGCCGCACCATTGTTCTGGCACCCCCTTCTGGTACTCGATCACCGCTCGATCACCGTGTGGTCGCGTCACGCAGACTATCGAACGTTTATTCGAAAACCGGGTTCCGGCATTCAACACCCCTCGTTCGAGTGACCGGGTCCAAGGATTGGCGGCGGCCACGGAGGGGAGATTTTCTCCGGGAGGCGGGCCACTCGGGGATGAGGGCCCGTGGGGACCGACCTTGAGAGCTCGGGGCTCCGGGTCGGGACAGGGGGAGGACAGGCCCCGGCGCCGAAAGGCGCCGGGGCCCTCTGCCGTTCGAGGAGCGGCCGTTCGAGAAGCGCCCGTAGCCGGAACGCTTTCGCGGGCGGCCGGGACCGCGACAGCAACCTTCCGGCGTGCATGCCAGACATACCGGTACGACGGGCGCATGCGCCTGCTTCCTCCCCGACCGCGCGACCAGGTGGCGGACACTCTCAGGTACGACTCCGCCACAGCCTGGCACGCGATCCGCTCCGGCGCTGCGATTCCGGGCGGAAAAACGGAAAGCGGACTTACACTTCAGCGCCCTGCCAGCACTCGGCCGACGAAACCCGCCAGCGGCGCCCGTCGATGGCGCCCATCAGCGGCGCCCGTCAGCGCTTGGCCACGAACACATGCGAGGCGATCTCGGCACCCAGCTCCGCCGCCTCGCCACTGCTGCCGACCAGCACCCCGCCGGGCGACTGGGTCACGCTGACCACGGAGCCGGGCTGAACACCCGCCCGCCGCAGCGTGTACATAAGCTGGGCATCCGTCTGGATCGGCTCACCGATCCGGCGCACGACCACAGTCTTGCCGTCGGCGCCCGGGTCGAGATCCGACAGGCTCACCATGCCCGCGTCGAGGAACGGGTCGGCCTCGGCCTTCTCGCCCAGCTCCTCCAGGCCCGGGATCGGATTCCCGTACGGGGACTCCGTCGGGTGGCGCAGCAGCTCCAGCACCCGCCGTTCCACGGCCTCGCTCATCACATGCTCCCAGCGGCATGCCTCTGCGTGGACCTGCTCCCACTCCAGGCCGATCACGTCGACGAGCAGGCACTCGGCGAGCCGGTGCTTGCGCATGACGCGGGTCGCGAGGCGGCGCCCCTCGCCGGTCAGCTCCAGGTGGCGGTCGCCCGCGACCTGCACCAGGCCGTCGCGCTCCATGCGCGCCACCGTCTGGCTGACCGTCGGACCGCTCTGGTCCAGTCGTTCGGCAATCCGGGCGCGCATGGGGACCACACCCTCCTCTTCGAGTTCGAGGATGGTGCGGAGATACATCTCCGTAGTGTCGATCAGTCCGGACATTCGTGCCCCTCGATGCTGTGACATGAAAACCTGGTGCGCTGCCCCTGACCCAATTCTGACGCATACCACCGACAACCGTGCCGTGCCGACCGAACACTGTGCAGCGGAGCGGCGTGGGCGGTGTTGACAGGCCACTGGTCCAGACCTCAACGTGATCCGCGGCACGGACACCCCACAATCCTCCCCGCCGGAAAGGGTCACCTCGATGAGCGAGCGCAAGCTGGCAGGTCAGTTCTTCGACGCAGCGATCGGCCTGCTGGAGCGCGTACGCGACGAGGAGTCCGGCAGCATCGCGGCCGCCGGTGCCGCGATCGCCGACACCGTCGCCGCGGGCGGCAGGCTCTTCGCCTTCGGCGCCGGGCACTCCTCGCTCGCCGCGCAGGACGTCGTCTACCGGGCAGGCGGACTCGCCCTGATGAACCTGCTGGCCGTGCCGGGGACGGTCGGCGTCGACGTCATGCCCGCGACCCTCGGCTCGGCACTGGAGCGGGTCGACGGGCTGGCGGGCGCGGTGCTCGATTCCAGCCCGGCCAGGGCGGGCGACGTCCTCGTGATCATCTCGCTCTCGGGGCGCAACGCGCTTCCGGTGGAGATGGCAATGAATGCGCGGGCGCTCGGCCTGAAGGTCATCGGCGTCACTTCGGTGGCGTACGCGGAAGGTACCCGGTCCCGGCACAGCTCGGGCGGCTTCCTGCGGGACCACTGCGACATCGTGCTCGACAGCAAGATCTCCATTGGTGACGCGGAGCTGACCGCAGACGGCATCGAGGCACCGTTCGCACCCGCATCGACGGTCGTCACCAGCGCGGTGATGCAGGCGATGATGGCCGCCGCGGCGGAGCAGCTCGTGGAGCGGGGAGTCGAGCCGCCGATGCTGCGGTCGGGGAACGTCGACGGCGGTCACGAGTGGAACGGGCGCGTCATGACGGAGTACCGGGACCGGATCTTCTACCGCCACGCGGGGTGACCCGGGCCGTCCGGTGAACGGTTCCGTCCTTTTACGGGCACAGGCGCTCGACGCTTTTACGGGCACAGACGCTCGACGCGCCAGCCTTCGCCCTCACGTACGTACCTCAACCGGTCGTGCAGCCGGTTCTCGTGGCCCTGCCAGAACTCGATCGTGTCCGGTACGACGCGGAAGCCGCCCCAGTTCGGGGGCGCGGGAATGTGTTCGCCCTCCGGGTAGCGGGCCGCGAGTTCCTCGTAGCGTTCGAGCAGCTCGTCGCGGGAGCCGATCACCGTCGACTGGGCGCTCGCCCAGGCGCCCAACTGGGAGCCGTGGGGGCGGGTGCGGAAGTAGGCAACCGTCTCGTCGCGGCCGACGCGGGCCGCTGTGCCGGTGACGATGACCTGGCGGGCCATGGGGTGCCAGGGGAAGAGCAGCGAGACGTACGGGTTGGCGGTCAGTTCGCGGCCCTTGCGGGATTCGTAGTTGGTGAAGAAGACGAAACCGCGGTTGTCGTACTTCTTCAGCAGCACCGTGCGTGAGGACGGCCGGCCCTCGGGGGTGGCGGTGGAGACCACCATGGCGTTGGGCTCATGGAGCAGCCCGCCCACGGCGACCTGCCGGAACCAGTGGGCGAACTGCTGCATCGGGTCGGCGGCCAGTGTGTCCTCGGTGAAACCCTCGGAGCGGTACTGCTCGCGCATCGCGGCCGGATCGGTGATGGAATCAGAAGGGGAGTCTGCGGTGGGCACGGGGCCATCCTGCCGCAGCGCCCGAGTCTGCCCGGCAAGGAGGGGCATCGATCCGTCACCGGTGAATCGCGAAGCTGTGCCGGATGTCACGCTTCCCCGCGTCGTGGGAACCCGCCAATATCGTGGGGCAGGCCACTGTGGCCTCCGTACAGCCGTCGACCGAGGGAGCCGCCATGTCCGACTTCGTTCCGGGACTAGAGGGAGTCGTCGCGTTCGAGACGGAGATCGCCGAACCGGACAAGGCAGGCGGCGCGCTGCGATACCGCGGTGTCGACATCGAGGATCTCGTCGGCCATGTGTCGTTCGGAAATGTCTGGGGTCTGCTGGTCGACGGGGCGTTCAGTCCCGGTCTGCCGCCGGCCGAGCCATTCCCGATCCCGGTGCACTCCGGTGACATCCGGGTCGACGTGCAGTCCGCGCTGGCGATGCTCGCTCCCGTCTGGGGTCTGAAACCGCTGCTCGACATCGATGAGCGGACGGCGCGCAACGATCTGGCGCGGGCCGCCGTGATGGCGTTGTCGTACGTCGCCCAGTCGGCGCGCGGGCAGGGGCTGCCGATGGTTCCGCAGAGTGAGATCGACAAGGCACAGTCCGTGGTCGAGCGGTTCATGATCCGCTGGCGCGGGGAGCCGGACCCCAAGCACGTCAAGGCCGTCGACGCGTACTGGACATCGGCCGCCGAGCACGGCATGAACGCCTCCACGTTCACCGCCCGCGTCATCGCGTCGACCGGTGCCGATGTGGCAGCAGCGCTGTCGGGGGCGGTGGGCGCGATGTCGGGGCCGCTGCACGGTGGTGCGCCGTCCCGGGTCCTCGGCATGATCGAGGAGATCGAGCGGACCGGGGATGCCACCGCGTATGTGAAGAAGGCCCTGGACAAGGGTGAGCGGCTGATGGGCTTCGGGCACCGGGTCTACCGGGCGGAGGACCCGCGGGCGCGCGTTCTGCGTCGTACGGCCGAGGAGTTGGGTGCGCCGCGCTTCGAGGTGGCGCGGGCGCTGGAGAGGGCCGCGCTGGAGGAGCTGCACGCGCGCCGCCCGGACCGGGTGCTGGCGACGAACGTGGAGTTCTGGGCGGCGATCATGCTGGACTTCGCGGAGGTTCCGGCGCACATGTTCACGTCGATGTTCACGTGTGCGCGCACGGCGGGCTGGTCGGCGCACATTCTTGAGCAGAAGCGGACGGGGCGGCTGGTACGTCCTTCGGCGAGGTACGTCGGTCCGGGGCCGCGTGATCCCCGGGAGATCGAGGGGTTTGCGCAGATCACAGATCTGGGGAACTGACGGTCCCGGAGCGCACGGCCGGGCACGCCGGTCCGCGCTCTCAGCCCAACGCCTCGTCCACGAGCGCCGCCCACTGCGCCACGACCCTCCGACGCCGGGCGGTGTCGTCGGTGAGTACGTTGGCCAGGCCCAGGCCGCGGGCCATGTCGAGGAGTCCCTGGACGGTTTCGCGTACGCCGGGCTTCGTCTCGTCGGCGGTGAGAAGTTCGACGGCGATGCGGTGGGTCTCGCGGCCGACCCGGGCTTCGAGTTCGGTGACGCGGGGGCGGAGTTGTTCCTCGTTGGACGCGGCGACCCAGAGCTGGAGTGCGGCGCGGAAGAGCGGGCCGGTGTAGAGGTCGACGAGGGCGGCGACGACGGCCGTGCGGCCCTGGACTGGCAGGGCGCGCAAGGCGGCGGAGCGTTCTTCGGCGACGTATTCGACGGCTGCGGTGAACAGGTCCTCGCGGGTCGGGAAGTGGTGCTGGGCGGCGCCGCGCGAGACGCCTGCGCGTTCGGCGACGACGGAGACGGTGGAGCCCGCCCAGCCGTGTTCGGCGAGGCAGGCGACCGCGGCTTCGAGGAGTCGCTGGCGGGTGGCGCGGCTGCGGTCCTGCTTGGGGGTCCGGTCGGTGGAGGGCATTACAACACCCATGTGGGGTCCCGTCGTTCGAGGAAGGCCGTCATTCCTTCCCGTGCCTCGGCGGAGGCGAAGAGTGCTGCCGAGCGGGCGATGAGGTCTTCGGCGTACTGGTCGAAACTCCTCAGCACAGTAGCTGTGACCAGCTCCTTCGATGCTGCCAGCCCCTGCGGTGAGGCCTTGCGCAGTCCGTCCAGTACGGGCACGAGGGCCTTGTCCACGTCCTCGGCGGCGATGGTGATCAGGGAAATGCGGGCGGCCTCGGTGGCGTCGAAGCGTTCGCCGGTGAGGTAGTAGCGGGCGGCGGCGCGCGGGTCGGTGCGGGGCAGTAGTGGCATGGAGATGACGGCGGGGGCGAGGCCGAGCCGGGATTCGGTGAGGGCGAACGAGGCGCCGGGGCCGGCGACGGAGATGTCGCAGGCGCTGAGCAGTCCGAGGCCGCCCGCCCGGACGTGTCCCGTGACCCGGGCGATGACGGGCTTGGGCAGTGCGACGATCTGCCGCATCAGAGCGACGAAGGCTGCCGGGTCGGGCGGCTCGGTCAGGTCCGCGCCCGCGCAGAACGTGTTGCCGGTGTGGGTGAGGACGACGGCTCGTACGGTGTCGTCGGCCGCGCACGCGTCCAGGGCGGTGGAGAGCTCGCCGACCAACTGCGCGGAGAGTGCGTTGCGGTTGGCCGGCGAGTCGAGGGTGAGGGCGGTGATGCCCCGGTCGTGGGTGGGTTCGGCGAGCGGCGTCATGCGGTTCGGCTCCTTGTCCCGGGCGGGCCGCTGTCGTGGGCAGCGCCGCGCACAGTTCGTCGTCGGTATCGCGCGGGCAGACATCCGGCCGCCCGGTACAGGGCATCACGTCGGCCTGGTACAGGGCATCGCGTCAGTACGACTTGGGCAGCCCCAGGGACTGGTGGGACACGTAGTTCAGGATCATTTCCCGGCTGACGGGTGCGATCCGGGCGACGCGGGCCGCCGCGATCAGGGATGCGAGGCCGTATTCGCGGGTGAGGCCGTTGCCGCCGAGGGTGTGCACGGCCTGGTCGACGGCTTTGACGCAGGCTTCGCCGGCCGCGTACTTCGCCATGTTGGCGGCCTCACCGGCACCGATGTCGTCGCCGTCGTCGTACAGCCGGGCGGCCTTCTGCATCATCAGCCGGGCCAGTTCCAGTTCGATGTGGGCCTGGGCGAGGGGGTGGGCGATGGCCTGGTGGGAGCCGATGGGTTCCTTCCACACCTGGCGGGTCTTCGCGTACTCGACGGCGCGGGCGAGTGCGTAGCGGCCCATGCCGATGCCGAATGCGGCGGTCATGATGCGTTCGGGGTTGAGCCCGGCGAAGAGCTGGAGCAGTCCGGCGTCCTCTTCGCCGACGAGGGCGTCGGCGGGCAGCCGTACGTCGTCGAGGACCAGCTCGAACTGCTTCTCCGGTGCCTGGAGTTCCATGTCGATCTGCGAGCGCCGGAAGCCGGGTGTGTCGCGCGGGACGATGAAGAGACAGGGCTTGAGCCTGCCCGTCCTGGCGTCCTCGGTGCGGCCGACGACGAGGGTGGCGTCGGCGATGTCGACGCCGGAGACGAAGACCTTGCGCCCGGTGAGCAGCCAGTTCTCGCCGTCGCGGCGGGCGGTGGTGGTGATGCGGTGGGAGTTGGATCCGGCATCGGGTTCGGTGATGCCGAAGGCCATGGTGAGGGAGCCGTCGGCGAGGCCCGGGAGCCATTGCTGCTTCTGGGTGTCGGTGCCGAAGCGGGCGATGACGGTGCCACAGATCGCCGGGGAGACGACCATCATCAGCAGCGGACTGCCCGCCGCACCCAATTCCTCCAGGACGATGGAGAGTTCGGCCATGCCACTGCCACCGCCGCCGTACTCCTCCGGGAGGTTCACCCCGAGGTAGCCGAGCTTGGCCGCTTCGGTCCACAGTTCGCGCGGGTGGGCTCCGTCGCGTACGACGGACGTCATGTAGTCACGCCCGTACCGCTTTCCGAGTGCGGCGACGGCGGCGCGCAGGGCTTGCTGCTCTTCAGTTTCGAGGACGGTACTCATGGGGTCGGTTCCTCCTGTACGACGGCGAGCAGGGCGCCGACCTCCACCTGGAGGCCGGGGGTCGCGTGCAGTGCGGTGAGGGTGCCGGAGGCGGGGGCGAGGATGCGGTGTTCCATCTTCATCGCCTCCAGCCAGATCAGTGGCTGCCCGGCTTCGACCGTCACCCCGGCCCCGAGCCCGTCCGCGACGCGGACGACGGTGCCGGGCATGGGGGCGAGCAGGGAGCCGGGTGCGGTCCGGTCGGTGGGGTCGGTGAAGCGGGGCAGGGCGGTGAAGGTGTACGAGCCGGTGGCGGTGTCCACGTACACCTTGTCCCGGTGGACGGCGATGGCGAAGTGGCGGGTGACGGAGCCGACTTCGAGGGTGACGTGGTCGGGGCGGGCGGCGATGACCCGTTCTCCGGTTTCGGGGACGGGGCCGGTGCGTGTGGTGCGGTAGGCGGCCTGGTGTTCGGCGCCGCCCGGTTCGGCGCGGTAGCGCTTGACCTGGGGCCCGGAGGTGATGTTGCGCCAGGCGCCGAAGCGGGCGGGGCCGGGGCCGTGGTGCCGGGTGGCGGCGTCGGCGAGGGCGGCGGCCAGGGCGGCGGTGCGGTGGTCCGCCTCGTCCGGGGCGTGGGTGAGGGCGTCCAGGTGGCGGTCGTAGAAGCCGGTGTCGAGGCGGGCGGCGCGGAAGTCGGGGTGACGCAGGGACCGTACGAGCAGGTCGCGGTTGGTGACCGGGCCGTGGATGCGGGCGCGTTCCAGGGCACGGGCGAGGAGGCGTACGGCTTCGCCCCGGGTGGGGGCGTGGGCGATGACCTTGGCGAGCATCGGGTCGTAGTGCACGCCGATGGTATCGCCGCCGGTGTATCCGGTGTCGAGGCGCAGTCCTGGTTCGTCCGGCACATCCAGGGTGAGCAGTGTTCCGGTCTGCGGTTGCCAGTCGCGGGCTGGGTCCTCGGCGTACAGGCGGGCCTCGACGGCGTGGCCGTGCGGCTCGGGGGGTGCGGTCGTGGGCAGCGGTTCGCCTTCCGCGATGCGCAGTTGCAGGGCGACGAGGTCCAGCCCGAAGACGGCTTCGGTGACGGGGTGTTCGACCTGGAGGCGGGTGTTCATCTCCAGGAAGTACGGCCGTCCGTCGGCTGCGAGGAGGAACTCGACGGTGCCCGCGCCCCGGTAGCCGACGGCGCGGGCGGCGGCGGTCGCCGCGTCGTGCAGCCGGGTACGCAGCGCGTCGTCGAGGCCGGGCGCGGGGGCCTCCTCGACCACCTTCTGGTGGCGTCGCTGGAGCGAGCAGTCCCGGGTGCCGAGCGCCCAGACACCGCCGTGCTCGTCGGCCATGACCTGGACCTCGACGTGCCGGCCGCGCTCCACGTACGACTCCGCGAAGACCTCGCCGTCCCCAAAGGCGGCAGCGGCCTCGGCGGAGGCTGCCGTCAACTCGCCTGACAGCGAGGCGAGTTCACGCACGATGCGCATGCCGCGCCCGCCGCCGCCCGCCGCCGCCTTCAGCAGCAGCGGAAGGTCGTCGGCGGTGGCCTGCTCCGTGTCGACGGGCGCGAGCAGCGGCACCCCGGCGGCGGCCATCAACTCCTTGGCGCGGGTCTTGGACGCCATCAGCTCGATGGCCTTGACCGGCGGCCCCACCCAGACGAGACCGGCGTCCTGCACGGCCTGAGCGAATGCGGCGTTCTCGGAGAGGAACCCGTAACCGGGGTGGACCGCGTCGGCGCCCGCCGCGAGCGCGGCGCGTACGACGAGGTCACCGCGGAGATAGGTGTCGGACGGGGCGGCACCCGGCAGCCGTACGGCGGTGTCCGCCTCCCGTACGTGCAGCGCGTCGGCGTCCGCGTCGGAGAACACGGCGACCGTGGCGATGCCCAGCGCACGGCAGGTGCGGAAGATCCGGCAGGCGATCTCGCCCCGGTTGGCCACCAGAAGCGAGCGAATCATGGCTGGCATGAGAGAAAACTCTTTCCACTAAGACACCGCAACCATCAATTGAGAAACCCCCGCGGCGAGCAACCACCTCCGCGAGAGCGACGGCGGTTTAGACCGACCGGCAAATGGGAGGCGGCGTCGCGATGCTGGGCACGCGCATCTGCGGCGTTGTCGTCAGTCAACAACGCTCCGCGTTGCCTCCCTCCTCCGTCTTGCAGCTGCACGCACCCAGCCCCGCTCCTTCTCCCACCCCCCATTTGCCGGTCGGTCTTAGCCGCAAAAGGGCCGCCTCACATCCGGAAGATTCCGAAGCCGCCGCGGGCGCCTTCGACCGGGGCGGTGTGGATCGCGGACAGGCACATCCCGAGGACGGTCCTGGTGTCGCGCGGGTCGATGACCCCGTCGTCGTACAGCCGCCCGGACAAGAACATCGGCAGCGACTCGGACTCGATCTGCTGCTCGACCATGGCACGCAGCCCGGCGTCCGCCTCGTCGTCGTAGGGCCGTCCCTTCGCGGCGGCGGAGGCGCGGGCGACGATGGACAGCACCCCGGCGAGCTGCTGTGGCCCCATGACGGCGGACTTGCTGCTGGGCCAGGCGAAGAGGAAGCGCGGGTCGTACGCCCGTCCGCACATGCCGTAGTGCCCGGCCCCGTACGAGGCGCCCATCAGCACGGACAGATGCGGGACCTTGGAGTTCGACACCGCGTTGATCATCATCGCGCCGTGTTTGATGATGCCGCCCTGCTCGTACTCCTTGCCGACCATGTAGCCGGTGGTGTTGTGCAGGAAGAGCAGCGGGATGTCGCGCTGGTTGGCGAGCTGGATGAACTGGGCGGCCTTCTGCGACTCCTCGCTGAACAGCACCCCTTGCGCGTTGGCGAGGATGCCGACGGGATAGCCGTGGAGCGTCGCCCACCCGGTCACCAGGCTGGTCCCGTACAGCGGCTTGAACGCGTCGAAGTCGGAGCCGTCGACGAGCCGGGCGATGACCTCGCGCGGGTCGAAGGGCACCTTCAGGTCGCCGGGCACGATGCCGATCAGCTCGTCCTCGTCGTACTTCGGCGGTTCGGCGGGGCCCGGATCGGCGTGCGCCTTGCGCCAGTTGAGGCGGGCGACGATCCGGCGGGCCTGGCGCAGCGCGTCCTGCTCGTCGACGGCGAAGTGGTCGGCGAGCCCGGAGGTGCGGGCGTGCATCTCAGCGCCGCCGAGCGATTCGTCGTCGCTCTCCTCGCCGGTCGCCATCTTCACCAGGGGCGGTCCGCCGAGGAAGACCTTGGACCGGTCCTTGATCATGACGGTGTGGTCGGACATGCCGGGGACGTACGCCCCACCGGCGGTCGAGTTCCCGAAGACGACGGCCACGGTCGGGATGCCTGCCGCCGACAGCCGGGTGAGGTCGCGAAACAACGCCCCGCCCGGGATGAAGATCTCCTTCTGTGACGGGAGATCGGCGCCCCCCGACTCGACGAGGCTGATGCAGGGCAGCCGGTTGGCGAAGGCGATCTCGTTCGCCCGCAGGGCCTTCTTCAGGGTCCAGGGGTTGGAGGCGCCGCCGCGTACGGTCGGGTCGTTGGCGGTGATCAGGCACTCCACGCCCGACACCACTCCGATTCCGGTGACGAGCGAGGCACCGACGGTGTACTCGGGGGAGGCACTCCCCCAGGCGGCGAGCGGCGACAGCTCCAGGAACGGGGTGTCCTCGTCGATCAAGAGCTCGATCCGCTCCCGGGCCAGCAGCTTGCCGCGCGAGCGGTGCCGCTCGGTGTACTTCTCACCGCCGCCCGCCTGCGCCTTGGCGTGCTCGCCGGCCAACTCGTCGAGTTTCGCGAGCATGGCTGCGCGGTTCGCGGCGTATTCGGGGCTCGCGGTGTCGAGCCCGGTGGGCAGGACGGTCATGCGTTCACCTCCGGTGCGTGGGCGGCTTCCAGCAGCGATACGGGAATGGGGAGATGCCGGGAGCGCAGCCACTCCCCGACCGCCTTGGCCTGCGGATCGAACCGGTGCTGGGCGGCGACGCCCTCACCGAGCAGCCCGTGTACGACGAAGTTCAGGGCGCGGAGGTTCGGCAGGACATGGCGTACGACGGTGAGGCCGGCGGTCTCCGGCAGCAGCTCCCGCAGCCGTTCGACGGTCAGCTCATGGGCCAGCCACCGCCAGGCGTCGTCGCTGACGGCCCACACCCCTACGTTGGCGTCCCCGCCCTTGTCACCGCTGCGGGTACCCGCGACCCGGCCGAGCGGGGCGGTCCGGGTGGGTACGTCGGACGGAAGGGGCTCGGGCAGCGGAGGCTCCCCGGTTTCCCGGAGGGGCTGCGTCCGTACGGGGGGCTGTTGGCTCTCCCGCCGCCCGCCCGGGAGTACGGCGACATGCGGGACCTCGTCGGACGGTACGTACTTCGCCTCGAACACCCCGTACGGTGCGCCCTTTCCGGGCGGGGCCGTGACATGAAAGCCCGGGTAGCTGCCGAGGGCGAGTTCGACGGCGGCGCCGGAGACCGCGCGTCCGACGGCTTCCGGGTCCTGGCCGCGGACGACGAGCCGGAGCAGCGCGCTCGCGGTCTCCTCGGTGGCGGCGTCGGACCGGTCGGTGCGCACCAGTTCCCACCTCACTTCGCCGGGTTGGCTGCCGGATCGGGCGAAGGAATCCGCGAACTGGTCCCGCACCAGCCGCGCCTTGGCCTCGATGTCCAGCCCGGTGAGCACGAAGAGGACTTCGTTGCGCCAGCCGCCGAGCCGGTTGAGCCCGACTTTGAGGGTGGGCGGCGGGGCCTCACCGCGCACGCCGGAGATCCGCACCCGGTCGGGGCCGTCCTGGGTCAGCGTCACGGTGTCGAGCCGGGCGGTGACGTCCGGTCCGGCGTACCGGGCTCCGCCGGTCTCGTACAACAACTGGGCGGTGACGGTGCCGACATCGACGACTCCGCCTGTGTGGTCGTGCTTGGTGATGACGGACGAACCGTCGGCATGGATCTCGGCGAGCGGGAAGCCGGGCCGGCGGATGTTGTGGCCACGGAAGAACGAGTAGTTCCCCCCGGTGGCCTGCGTTCCGCACTCCAGTACGTGTCCGGCGACGACGGCCCCTGCGAGAGCGTCGTGGTCGTCCGGTCCCCAGCCGAAGTGGGCGGCCGCGGGCCCGGTGACGAGGGCGGCGTCGGTGACCCGCCCGGTGACGACGACATCGGCGCCCGCGGTGAGGCAGGCAGCGATGCCGGCGCCGCCGAGGTAGGCGTTGGCGGTGAGGAATCCCTCGGGTACGGGGAGGCTGTCGCCCTCCACATGGGCGACCCGCACTGGCACACCCACCTTCTGAGCCAACTCCCTGACGGCGTCGGCCAGTCCGGCCGGGTTGAGCCCTCCGGCATTGGTGACGATCTTCACCCCGCGCTCGTGGGCGAGCCCGAGGCCCTCTTCGAGCTGGCGCAGGAAGGTGGTGGCGTACCCGCGCGTGGGGTCCTTGAGCCGGTTCCGGCCGAGGATGAGCATGGTCAGCTCGGCGAGGTAGTCGCCGGTGAGGATGTCGAGGGGCCCGCCGGTGAGCATCTCCCGTACGGCGTCGAAGCGGTCGCCGTAGAACCCGGAGGCGTTGCCGATCCGCAGGACCTGCCCGGTCACTTCCCGCCTCCCCGGGGCGAGCGGCCGGGGCCGGGCGGCCCGGCGAAGGCCTGGGCGATGTCGAGCCACCGGTCGGCATCGGGGCCGGTGGCCCGGACGGCCAGGTCGTCGCGGTGGGCGCGCTGGGTGACGAGGAGACAGAAGTCGACCAGTGGTCCACTGACGCGCTGCGATGCGCCTTCGGCACCGAACGCGATCACCTCACCGTCGGGCGCTTCCAGTTCGACCCGGAACTCCTCCTTGGGCACCTCGATGCCCCGCACCCGGTAGGCGTAGTCCCTGGCCCGCACCCCGATCCGGGCGACGTGCCGCAGCCGGGCGGTAGGGGTCCTGGTGACCCCGAGGGCGTCGGCGATGTCCTGACCGTGCGCCCAGGTCTCCATGATCCGGGCGGTCGCCATGGACGCGACGCTCATCGGCGGCCCGTACCAGGGGATACGGGCCCCGGCCGGTGCGTCCCGCAGCACCGTCTCAAGCCGCTCCCGCCCGCGCCGCCATCGCGCGAGGAGTGTCGCCGGATCCAGCACGGCCAGCTCCTCGGCCCCCCGGTCGACAAAGGTCTCGGGGGCCTCCATCGCCTTGGTGGCCTCCCGGGCGAAGGCGCCGGCGTCGGTCGCGGCCAGCAGGGCGACCTCGTCGGTCCAGGTGAGATGGGCGATCTGGTGCGCGATACTCCAGCCGGGGGCAGGGGTCGGCGCGGCCCACTGCCTGGCATTCAACTCCCGTACGAGTACGTCGAGTTCCTGGCTTTCTTCGCGCAGATCGTCGATCACGGCTGCGACATCGGGCACGGTGCGCTCCCCTCGGGGCAGGCGATGTGCCCAGGAGCATGGCAGCGAACCCATAAACAAGCAAGCAAGCTTGCATTATTTTCTGCCCCGCAACCGGAGCGACGGCAGGCTGTGCGCCCACCGCGTCCGGTAGCACCCTGCGCCTTCCAGGACGAGTTCGAACCGGGTCGCCGGCCGGTGAGCCGAACCGGAACAGTCCTGGCAGGACGTCACTGCACGTCGGTGCGGCCCAGCCAACTCGGCCGGACCGGCACCCCGTCCGCGTATCGCTCCACCGGCGGCGATGCGGGCGACGGCGGGGGCGGGGGCGGCGGAGGTGGCACCGCGGCGGCCGGCTCCGGTTCGGCCGGCTCCGGTTCGGCCGCGGGCGGGGGCGGTACGGCGCTGTCGTCCAGCAGCTCCGCCACCGTGAACCGGGTGCTGAAGGACTGCCAGGCGCCGTCGAGTGGTCCCGCGAACTGCCTGCCGCACCCTCCTCGGTGCGCGTATACCAGGACGCCGCGGGCCACTGGTACTGCTCGTTCGTCGTCGCCACCGAAGTCCACGATGAAGTCGTCCTCGCTGACCCAAGTGGTCGAGCCGAGCAGCGGCTGACCACCCTGGACCACCTCTACGCTCTCGCGAACACGGCAGGCATCCCCCTCCCAGCAGAGATCAAGACAGCGAGTTAATGCTCTGCAAGCCCTAACCGAACGGCATTGATCCTAGGGAGGCTCGGCGGCGGGCCGTCAGGCGCGATCGCGGCCCTTCCCGCTCCGCACCTGACTGCGCACCGCACCCATGCTCGCCCCGATCACCAGGGCGATGGCCAGGGCGTCCGTCGCGGAGAGGGCCTGGTCGAGGATGAGGAAGCCGGCCGCGGCCGCTATCGCCGGTTCCAGGCTCATCAGGATCGCGAAGGTGGGCGCGGGCAGGCGGCGCAGCGCCATGAGTTCGAGGGTGTACGGGAGGACCGAGCTCAGCAGCGCCACCGCCGCGCCCAGTCCCAGCGTGGACGGGACCAGCAGTTTCGAGCCGGACTCCAGGATGCCGAGGGGCAGCGAGAGGAGAGCGGCGACCGCCAGGGCCAGGGCCAGGCCGTCCGCCTGGGGGAAGCGACGGCCGGTACGGGCACTGAAGACGATGTACGTCGCCCACATGGCGCCCGCGCCCAGCGCGTACGCGGCGCCCACCGGATCAAGGCGGTCGAAGCCACCCCCGCTCAGCAGCACGACCCCGCCCAGCGCGAGGCCCGCCCACACCAGGTTGACCAGGCGGCGTGAGGCGATCACCGAGAGAGCCAGCGGGCCCAGCACCTCCAGGGTGACGGCCACGCCCAGCGGGATGCGGTCGACGGCCTGGTAGAAGAGCGTGTTCATGCCACCCATGGCCGCCCCGAACGCGAGGACCGTGCCCCAGTCGGCGCGCGAGTGGCCGCGCAGCTTCGGGCGGCAGACGATCAGCATCACGAGCGCGGCGACGGTCAAGCGCAGTGTGACGACCCCGAGCGCGCCGGCCCGTGGCATCAGCAGAACCGCGATCGCGGAGCCGAACTGGACGGAGAGGCCGCCCGCGACCACCAGCGCAACGGGGGCGAGTGCCGCCCTCTGCCCCTTGGCGCGTGCAGGACCTGCCGCCCCACCCAAGGTGGGCACCGCCTCCGGTACGGCGACGGCTGCGCCCCGCTCCGCGGCCGCCACCCCTGCTGCACTGCGCTGGTCGTTCACCTGCGACGTTCTCCCGAGTCCGGTAGTGCGTTTCCATGCACTGCTTGATTGAGGACACTGCACTCTTGTCGTGCGGTACCTCCCCTTACGGTAGGTATCTTCGCGTGGCACGTGAAATGCCTGCTGGGCTCCCGTTATGCTCCCCACGCATGAGCCTGGGACGCAGTGAAGACGGTCGTACCGGAAGCCGGTCGGGCCGCGACTCCGGTCGCGGCATCGAGATCCGCCATCTGCGCGCCTTCCTCGCCATCGCCGACGAGGGCAATGTCACCCGCGCCGCCGCCCGCCTCCGCCTGACCCAGCCCGCGGTCTCCCGCACCCTCGTCGCCCTGGAGCAGCACCTCGGCATCCGGCTCGTCGACCGGTCGACCCACCATCTCGTCCTCACCCCCGAAGGCATCGCGTTCCGGGACAAGGCCGCCGCCGCGGTCGCCGCGTTCGACGAGGCACTCGCCTCCGGCGGGCCGTGCCACTGGCCGCTGCGGCTCGGGCATGCCTGGTCCGCGTTCGGCCCGTACACCACACCGCTGCTCCGTCGCTGGCAGGAGCGGTATCCGCAGACCCCGCTCGAACTGCTGCGGATCGACGACCGCACCGCCGGGCTGACCCGCGGCGAGGTCGATGCCGCGCTGCTGCGGGGACCAGTCGAGGCGCCCGGGCTCGTCACCGAGGTGCTGTTCGAAGAGGACCGGGTGGCAGCGGTGGCCGCGGACGGGCCGCTCGCCGCCCACGCCACGCTCCGTCTCGCCGATCTGGCGGACGGCACCGTCGTCCTCAACACCGTCTCCGGCACCACCGCCATCGATCTGTGGCCGCCCGACGCCAGGCCCGCCGCGACCCTCACCGTCGCCAACACCGACGACTGGCTGACCGCTATCGCGGCGGGGCGGGGCACCGGTGTCTCCACCGCGTCCACCGCCGGCATGCACCCGCACACCGGAGTCGTCTACCGCCCGCTCGTCGACGCCCCCACCGTCCCGGTCCTGCTCGCCCGGCGTGACGCTCCCGGTCATCCCGCGCTGCCGGAGCTCGCCGCGCTGGCCCGGGAGATCGTGGGGCGGGGCACCACCGGCGGCTGAGGAACTCCCGCACGGGGCCGGGTGTGGGTGAGCGCCGCCGCCCGCGACCACCGGACGTCACAGGTGCCTGTCAGCGCGACGTGCAAGGCCGCCGGTGCGGCATCTGGGGCCGTCAGTGCGGCACCTCCACCAGGAGCATGCCCCGGCCCCGGTCTCCGCCAGCGGCGGCATCGCGGGGCGTGGAACCCTCGCTGACCAGCACGTTCACGAGGCCAGAGGACCTTACAACAGCCCTGGATGCCGGCCTGGGGTCGATCTATTCGAGTGGGGGATTATGGTCGAGGAGTCTTTTGGTTTAGTTCTCCTCGATCAGGGGGTCAATCATCTTATGCAGTTTGTTGTCATCGATTGAACCGAGCGCCCTGGCTGCAATTTCTCCATTTCGGTCCAGAACTACAGTGGACGGAATGGACTGAAGGCTCACTGTGCCCTTTGGGAATCCTGACAGTAGTAGTTTTCCAGTCGGGTCGTACAGGCTCGGATATGCCATATCGTAGTCATCTTCAAATTCCTTGGATAGGCCCTTGTTGCCGTCGCGGGCGTTGATGCCGACGAATTCGACACCCTTGGTCTTCATTTCTTTGGCGACTTTATTGAAGTAGGGGGCTTCGGCCCGGCAGGGTGGGCACCAGGAACCCCAGGCATTGATCACAACGATCTTGCCTTGGAAGTCGGCGATGTCGAGGTGCTTGCCTTGAATGGTCTCGCCCTTGATCGGGCCGACAGGCTTCCGCTCTCCCTCGGTAACCGTTGAGATGCCTTCGTTGCTCGATACGTAGTTCGTCTGACCGCCGCCTCCGGACGTGCTGCTGCCACAGGCGGACAGGGAGAGCGAGCCAAGAGTGACGATCGCTGTCAGTGCAACGGCACGGGAGAGGGGCCTGGGAGTCATGCACCGAGCTTCCCATAGGCCCGTGAAGAGGCAGTCACATCCCTCGAGTTGGGGCGAATGGACGAACCTGCGCCGGATGGCAAGCTGCGGCAAAGGTCAGCACAGCGGTGGGGCTTCCAGGCCGCCTGACCCTCCCGCGCGGGGTCGAACTGAACCGCTGAGTGAACACACGTACGGTAACCGGCACTGGCGGATCGCGTGGCCGAACGGTGCCGCCATGCGCCCAACGTGCAGGGCGCGCAAAGGTGTTCACCAGGACCTACGCACGTACGCTGAGTCAGAGTACGCACACAATCGGTGGACAGTACGAAGCACCCGACGTGACGATGGAGCCGAGTCAGAAGCGGTACGGCGGGGCGGGTGCGCGCGAAAGGTGGCCGGCTGTGGCCTACGAGAACACGGACGACGGCGCTGCGGGAACGGCGGCAGGAGGAACGGGCGCGGGAGCCGGCGCCGAGCCGGGAATGTCGGACAGTCTGCGCACGTTCGGCGCGTTCGTCCAGGCTTTACGGGAGCACGCGGGCTTCAGCCGCGAGGAGTTCGGCGACCTGGTGCGCTTCTCCAAGCACACCGTCGCCTCGATCGAGCAGGGCCGCCGGATGCCGGACCGCGACTTCGTGGAGCGCGCGGAGGCGGTGCTCGGAAACACCGGCGCAATGCGGAAGGCCGCGCCACATCTGACACGGCAGGCGGGACTGGCGAGTTGGTTCCGGCAGTGGGCACGGGTGGAGACGACGGCGATCAGCCTGTATACGTACGAATGCCGCGTTGTGCCAGGCCTGTTGCAGACCGAGGCGTACGCGCGGGCGGTGTCGCTGAACGTGCCGCCGCTGCCCGACCCGGAGGAGCTGGAGCAGCGGATCGCGGCGCGACTGGCACGACAGGAGCTGCTGGCGGTGACACGGAAGCCGCCGACGGCATTCAGCTTCATCGTGGAGCAGGCGGTGCTGGAGCGGTGGACGGGTGGGGAGGCGGTGACGCGGGAACTCTTAGACCACTTGGTGGAGTTGCTCGCGCGGAACTGGAACGTGGAGTTTCAGGTGATGCCGCTACGGCAACCGTCGCACGCGGGGATGGACGGGCCTATGCAGCTGGCCGAGACACCCGACAATCGCTGGTTCGCCTACTCTGAGGGGCAGCAGAACGGGCGGTTGATCGCCCATGCGAAAGAGATCAGCCTGCTCCAGCAGCGGTATGCGAAACTGCGCTCACAGGCCCTGCCCCCTAAGGACTCCCTGGGCCTGTTGAAGCGATTGCGAGGAGCGCTATGAGCACGTCCGAACTGGCCTGGTTCAAGAGCAGCTACAGCGGCTCGCAGGGTGACAGCTGCGTCGAGGTGGCGAAGGGGGCGCAGACGATCCACGTCCGCGACTCCAAGGACCAACTGAGCCCCGAACTCGCCCTCTCCCCCGCCGCGTGGGATGACTTCGTCTCCTACGCCGTCCAGGGCTGACCCTCACGCCCCGCGCCGGACCCATCCGGCGCGGGGCGCTGCCGTTCACCGGGCAGGTGGCATCCCCCGTCCTGGAAGACGACCGCCCTGGGCGTCGTCTGCGGTTGCCCGGAACACTTCCGACCACCGCCACGTCGGCTTCCCTTACGGGGTGGCCGTCGGGGGTGTGAGCTGCTGTCGGTTTTCTTCGGCTTCAGGCCGAAGCCACCGACTCCTGGCCTCCTTGGACGCCCCGGACGAACAACGTGCCCGTGCGCCGGGTCCCCGGAGGCGGAGCGATCACGGAGGCGGACACGTCCACGTATCCGTGCTCCTTGAGGATCAGCACCCAGGCATCTGGTTCATGGTCCCACCGCTTGACGACAGCGGGGTCTTCGTCAGGCCCGCGAGGGATGTACGACGCCTGGCAGCCGCAGCACCCCTCGACCGGGGGGCGCTGGGACATGGCGAACACGCCACCGGGCTTGAGGTTCGCATGAACGATCGGTAGCAGTAGGCCGGGGTCCGAGAACCAGCCCGCACCGAAGACGCTGTAGATCGCATCGAAAACCGCGTGGTTCTCTTCCAGATAGGCGAGAGCGTCGCCCTGGTGCAGCTCCATCCCGTCCACATCGGACCACCGGTCCCGCGCCTTCGCGAGCTGCTTGGGGGACAGGTCGATGCCTACAGCCCGCATGCCGAGGCCGGCGAGGTGGGCTGCGTTCCCGCCCGCACCACAGCCAAGGTCGAGCACGGTCTCACCCGGCTTCAAGGCAAGTACCTCGGCTCCAGGGCCGTGGTCGGCGTACTGAGTCCAGTTGAACCATGTGGACTCGCCACGGGCGTTCGTCGTGCGCCGCTGGGGCTTGGTCTGCGCGTACTCGTCCCAGGCCGCACTACGGGTGTCAGACACTTCGGTTCCGTTCTCGTTCGCAGGCACAGCCGCCCGGCATGGGGAACCGGGCGGCTGGCCGACTGGGTGGCGCTACTTCCCGCCGACGGGGCTGTCGGTGCAGCCAGCGTGGCACTGCGAGCAGTCTGCCGCGCCCTCGTTCGGCCAGAACTCGGCATCGATGGTGAACCCGGCCGCACGGATCGCGGCCGCGGTCAGGGCCATGGCGGCGCGGCCGGCCTCGGGGTCCGAGCCACCCTCGTCCTCGTCAGGGACGTGGTGGATGTAGTCCACGCCGAATGAGCTGGAGGGCCGCTCAGAGCCTGCCCGGGGCCAGGAGCAACCCGAACAGCCCGCTGACGCTGGACCTGAGCGTTGACCGCAACGTGGTCACCGGATCGTGGGTCGAGCAAACCGCTTCGGACGGCTACCACAACGGCGCCCGGTACCACGGGGCCATTCAGCGAGCGGCCCAACCAGGGGCAGCAAGAGGTCATCTGACCGACGGCGACCCGATCAGCCAAACTTCGGTGGCAATGGATCAACCATCGCTGTCACAGGTCAGTGGCTGCTAGAAGTGGTCGGGCAGCCAGGGCTCGAGGCGTGCGCCACCTGGCACCGGGCTATCGACCACATGGGCGGTGTCCGCTCCGTCCGCACCCGAAAGGCGGTCTCCCGCATGCGCAGCGACCTCGGACGCTTCCGGGCCCGTGGCCTGCGGCGCGTGGTGCCCTGGAGCATCAGGGTGTTCACGTACACCAGGGCGGACTGAGGATGCGCAGGCACAGTACGGCGCCTTCAACATGGTCTGCACGGTGCGCCGGTAGACCGGGCCGCGGGTCTTGAACTCGTGTACCAGCTCCCGCAGCGTCTGCTTGCCGCCCGGTGCCGCCGGGTAGACCACATCCCGGACCATGCCCTCCGGCTTGCCCAGCGACGCTTCGACGAGCTGGAAGAGAATGTTCGGCTCCCGGCTCCCTCCAAGGCTCTTGCGAGCGCTCAGGCCGGGGACGCTATGCGTCCACTTCATCAGGGGCGGTGTCGAGAAACTTGCGCAGCATGGGCACGTTGAGCGGGAAGAGCCTCTTCGCGGCGATCAGCTTTTCCAGTTCGTGTCGGTCGTACCAGCGGTGGCCGGAAGCTTCGCTGGTGGCTTGGGCATCCCCGGTGATCTCGGCGATCACACAGAGCCCGATATGGTTCTGCATGGTGTCGGTGACGCATACGAACGGCTGTGACGCCGCCAGCTCAGAAGTCTCGGCGACAAAGGCATGCGCATCGCCGCCGGCCAGGAACCGGAGGACCTTCAGGCCTGCTTCCTCCGCGAGTTCGCGGCGCGCGGCCTGTGTCAGGGACTCGTTTCTGTTGACCTTGCCCTGTGGAAGCTCCAGGAAGCCGTTGTACGGAGTGTCGTCGTTCGCCTTCGTCCGCCGCTGCAGCAGCACCTCGAACCCTCCGCTGCCGCGGGGGCGTACGGCGAGGATGCAGACAACGGGCCGCTGCAGAGCGTGTGACATTTTCAGCTCGCTTCCGGGTCGGGGGATCTACTGTTGCCCGCGAGGCCACCACTCCAGCGGGGCTCAGGCCAGTGTGCCCACAATGCACATCCAGTTCTTGCCCCGGGGATCGGGTAACTCCCAGTAGTCAAGGACTTTCCAACCGTCGTCCGCCAACAGTGCCTCGAACTCCTGCCGGGTCCACTCCCGCCGGTATCGCATCAGATTTCCGGAAAAGTCCGACTTCACCTTCCAGCCCTCGCTACTGCTCGCGCTGACGGTGGTCCCCAGGCAGAGCACCCCGGAGGGCCGCAACAGCTCGCGGCATTTGGCCATGAAGGCCCGCACTCCCGGTTCGGGAAACAGATGAACAACCGCGTCGGCCACGATCGCGTCGTAGGACGAGGACAAGTCGTGGGACAGAAAGTCCCCGATGATGACGCCGGCCCCAGGGTTCCTCCTCCTCGCCAGCCTCACCATTTCCTCGGAGGAGTCGATACCGGTGCAGATGAAACCCCGCCGCGCCAGCCACAGCAGGTTCAGGCCCACACCGCAGCCGACCTCAAGCACCTTGCCGCCGGGGACGAGGGACTGTGCGATCCGCCGGACCCGCCGGTCCGCATGCTCATAATTCTGCGAGACCCGACGCTCATACTCGGGCGCTGCGGCGTTGTACGTCTCGGTGTGACGCGCGAGCAACTCCGGCAGAAGCCCATCGGTCCCATCCATGGCCGTAGGCCGAGCAGGATGTTGGGGGTCCATGTGAATTTCTCCTCCGCGGAATCGGTACGCCCGGCTGGAACGGGCATCGACGCCTGCACTCATGACTCGGGCAACTTCTGGTTCTTCCCCGGCAACAAGGCACTCAAGTACCACAATGTGGCCAACTCTCCACGGTGGAGGGAGAGCGCGCCATCGAAGTCATACCCGATGGCCCCTACCTGTACTGTCTGCCCTCCGCCCACGCCGTCGATCGGGACGCACCAACCAACTCCCTGTGGGAACCGGGAACCAACCGCTTTCCCGACGTCAAAGAAAGTTCTGGGCTCAGTGCGTTCCACGGCGAGCTGCGCGTGACAGGTCGGAGCCCTTGGACGAACCAGTCGTCTACCGGATGCGTGACTCGCCGAAGCTCAATGCCCCCTTCCGCGGCCAGCGCGCGACGGACGTCCGCACAAGCAGCCCGACATTCTGCTCGGCGCCCACGGCTACGACCGCGACAAGTGCGGCCGACTGGTCCGGGGGCCTCACGCCCCGGACCGGCTGGGAGGTCCGAAGCGTGAGGGCTCGTCGTCCAGCCCCGAGGCGATCCACGTCCGCGATTCCAAGGACCAACTGAGCCCCGAACTCGCCCTCTCCCCCACTGCGTGGGACGACTTCGTCCCCTGCGCCGCCCGGAGCTGACCCTCATGCCCCGCGCCGGACCCGTCCGGCACGGGGCGCTGCCGTTCACCGGCCCGGCGGCGTCCCCAGTCGTCGGCATGCCGCCCGAGCGCGTACGGAATCCCCGTCCGCCACGGGCGAACGACGAACGGGCGGTTCACCATGGAGGCTGTCGGCCTGCGGTCACGTCCAGGTGAGGCGCTGTCCGTCGGGGTCCAAGTGCAGCCGCATGCGGCCAGCAGGCGGGCATCCGTCCACTTGCCACTGCGTGACACGTTCGTTGATCCCGTCCCACAGACGTGCAGGGCCGCCCTGCCGGACCATCCACCGTCCGCCGTCCTGGAAGACGACCGGCTCGTTTGCAAGTCTCCTCCTTGGTCGCTTCCTACGGTGGTGTCGTGCAGGACCCGCCCCGGCAAGCGCGATGCGGCCACGAGCGGGAGTTTGAGAGCTTCTGGTCACGCGGGCACGGTGTCGGCCTCGCCGACGCGGGCAGCGAGCACGGCCGCTCGCGGACACGGATCGTGACGCCGAGCCCGGTCGCGCCGGACACGTCGTACGCCTTCGACTTCCCAGGAGCCATGGGCTGTTGACAGCGGTCGCATCACCGGCGGTCCTTCCGCCACACACGGTTGAGGCGGACCGCGACCGGGCACGACCGGCAGGCCGACCGGTCCGTGCCCGAATTATGTGTCCGCAAGGCCATGACCAGCACGTTAGGAGCTCGGGAGAATCAAAGCGCACTGTGATTCGCGAATATTCTCCGGCTGTCAGGCACGATTCGCGATGATGCCCACGAGAGGTTCAGTTGGGCCCGCGCCCGTGCGATCAGCCGATGCGCGCCTGTCCCGTACACAGCTGATTCCGCGAGGCTGTCCCACACCCGTCGGTACACACCGGTGCTTTCGGGGTCGTCGATCCAGAGTTCGGCGTGCCAGTCCTCGACGATGGCCAGCCGGTCGTCATACAGCCAGAACCCCGGCCCCGGCGGTATGGCCACCTGGGCGCCGAGTGGGACGATGCCGAGCCGGACGGTATCCAGTCCGATCGCGCCGACGAGTCGGTCGAGCTGGGCGGAGAGCACATCGGGAGGGCACACTCTGGCGTGGAGAGCGGCCTCCCACATGATGATGTCGAACGTTCGGCCCGACCGGTAAAGCAGGTCCTGGCGGCGCGTACGGGCCCGAACTGCTGCCTCGATGTCGCGGGGCGACTGGTAGAGCGCGGCAAACCCGGTGAAGATGTGCCGGGCGTAGTCGGGGGTCTGAAGCATGCCGACGACCATGGCCCCCTGCCACGCCCGCAGTTCGGCCGACCGCTCGTACTCGACGGTGAGGGCGTCCTGTACCGGCCGGTGACCGGCGCTCAGCTGGCGGCGCCACGACCGGGTGCGGGTCTCCAGACCCTGGACGTGGGCGTGGAGCTCCTCAGCAGCCTCGGGGTGCCCGGCGCCCGTGGCCCATGCCGTGAGGTCGTCCGGAGTGGCTGTCTGCCGTCCGGTCTCCAGTTTGGAAACCTTGGCCTGCGGCCACCCCAGCTCGGCTGCCAGCGCCCGTTGCGTCGTCGTACCACGCAGTTCACGGAGCCGACGGCCGAGCGCCTCACGGGCGTACTGGAAGTCAGTGCTCACACGGCGAAGTTACCTCTGCACCTGGTCGTAGGGCACGGCGCGGTGCCAGGCGGCCTCGCGGACCTGCGCGTATCGCAGGACATCCACGGGGTTTGTGATCAGCTCGACTCCCGTCATCTCGTCAGCGTCGTTGTGGTGCAGCAGGGCAACAACTCGGCTGTCGAAAATCCAGAAGTCCTCTTGCGGCAACTGGAGCGCGTCGGCCCTGCTGCGTGCCAGCACGCGGATGTTCTCGCCGACCGCGGTGTTGCGACGGGCGTTGTCGAGGAGGTAGCGCTGCCCGGCGGTGGGCGGCTCATCGAGAATGCGGACGCGCTCGAACCGTTTGCCGAGCGCGGACTGATCGCGTCGTCCGGTGCACCACGGGTCGTCGAGGTCCCAGTCGACACGGCCCTCGGCAAGGAACTGTCGATAGGTGTCGGTCTCCTCGTCCGAGGAGTAGCGGCGGCGTGTCTCCAGCCTTCAAGCCGAGTGCTTCAGCTTGGCGAACATTCCGCCGAACGCGTCGAAGGTGATGAGCTGGGGCACGTGCACAGGCTCCTTGGGTCCGAAGTTCGCGAGCAGTTCGCGCGGGACGATGACAGCGCCCTCCCCAGTGGTGAGGTTGTCGAGCTGGTCGAGTTCGGCCGCGTCGGTGACGCGGTCACCCTGGACAACGTATTGATCGGTGCCAGGGATCTCGTACAAGGTCGGGCATCCGTCGTTACCCGAGTTGGTGCCGACCTTGCGCAGTTTCCGGATCATGGTGTCCTCCTGTGGCTGGCTGATCTGTTGCGCACCGTAGCCGTGTGGGTCGGCGACCCAACAGGGTGCCGGACTACCCCTGACGGTCAGGCGGATAGCACCCGTTGGCGCAAAAGTCCGAGTTGTCGGCATATTCGACACGTTCGGCCGCTTCGTACGGTGGCGCCGCCCGTGGCATGCCCGGCCTTGCTGCGCGGCCGGGCCGGTCAGGCCGGTCAGGCCGGGTCGGTTTCGCGGCAGGGCCTGCACAGGCCGTCGCGGAACGCTTCGGGCCGTCCGGGGGTGCCGCACTCGGTGCACTCGATGATCAGGCGGCGTACGGGAGTTCCCGGCGCGGCCGGGGCTGCGGCGGGCAGGCGGGGCGGGATCTTGTCGCGGAGACGGCGGCGGACGAAGCCGAAGGGCGAGTCGACGGACGCGGGGAGCCCGGCGGTGAGCGCGTGCGTCAGGTAGTCGGCGTCCACACCGCGCGCGAACCACTCGGCGGCCATCTGTTCCAGTGCCGCGCAGTCCGCTGCCGAGAGGGCCAGGCGGGAGTCGGTACGGCCGAGACGGGCCAGGACGAGGAAAGCGGGAGAGGGCCGGTCCACGGTCGCCTCCGGCTGCGGCTCGGGCTCCGGCTGCGGCTCCGGCTCTGCGGTGCGCTGCTGCGGCACTGTCGTGATGGGCGGCTGTGCCGGTACGGATGCGGGCGCTTCGGGGGCGGCGGGGATGTCAGGAACCCACGGCGGCGGTGGCGCGGCAGCCCCCTGCGGCGCGGAGCGGCGCTCCTCGGCGGCGAGGAAGGCGTCCCACCACTCGTTGTCACGGGCGACCCGGGACCAGAAGGTGCGGGTGACCCAGCGGACCTGGTCGCCCTCGCCGCTCAGGCACCGGACATGCCGCAGATGACCCGCCACCCCCAGAGCCCGCAAAGCGCTGCCGACAGCCATCTGCCCGTACAACGGCTGACTCCTGGCCAGCGACTTGATGTCCATCGCCGCACCCTCGGGCAGCGCGTCCACGTAACCGGCGATGTGCCGCTCGCGTTCGGGCAACAGGGCGAAATCACCCTCGTGGGGCGGGCGTTGATCCGGCACGGATCGTTTTCCGTAACCGGGCTTGGCCTTCGGATGAGAGCGCGAGGATGCGGACACGCGCGGGGCAGGGCTAAGGTTTGAAACAGCCACGGGGTCGCCTACTTCGATCTTGGGGTCAGACCCCGGCCGGTGCTGAGAACACCGCGTCGGGGTCGTTACGTTGGGCACCGTAAGCAGCCGCGACTCCGCGCCGCAAGTTGGTCACGATTAGTCATACTTGCTGGCCGTGACGGGGTAGGGAGGGCGGGGAGGTTTCCCCAACCCCCTTCTTTCACAGACCGGTTGTACGACACCGCTCGAATCCCGACGTCCGGAACCCGGCCCCCGAAGCCCGAAGCTCAAGACCCGGCCCCGAGCCCCTCCCCGTACCCACGAAAGAGTGAACAGGGCCTTCCCGAAGCTCGAAACCCGGATACCGGCCCCCGAAGCTCGGGCTCCGGCCGCCCCGCGCCTCAGCCGCAGGAAGTGCCCGATTCGGGCGGCGCCCGTCTGCTGCCCGAGCTCCTCAAAGCCCGCACCCGCGGGCCGTGTTCGTCACCCAGCATTGGTCTCTCCGGCTGCTGCTGCGCTTGCCTGCTCGGCCCACCGGACCGCATAGGGCATCGCCAGTCCCGCGAGCACGAAAACACCGCCCAGAGCCAGCCAGCCGGGAACGCCCCAGGTGATGCAGAACAGGCCCAGAATTGACGGAGCCAGGGAACTTGCCAAGCCTGCGCCGGTGGCGCTCAGTCCGGAGTACTGACCCTGGGCATGGGCGGGCGCCAGTCCGAAGCTCAGCTCGAACGAGGCGGCGGTGTGCCACAGCTCACCGATCGTGTGCACGACGACACCAGCGGTGATCATTATGGTGGCGAGCCATCCCGGGACCCCCGCCGCGATCGATATCGCTGCCATGCCGAGCAGGAACGCCACCCCGGAACGGACCGCGACCCGCCCCGCTGAGGCGTTATCGACTACCCCTCGGCTTGCCCGCACCTGGAACACCACCACGATCAGCGTGTTGACCACCGCGCACGCTCCGACCAGCCACTGGGGTGCTGCGCTGTGCCCGACGATCCACAGCGGCAGCGCGAACACCAGAACATGTCCCTGAAGCGACAGGACCGAGTCCAGCCCAGTGACCACCACGTACGGGCGGTCCTTCAGCACACCCCAACGGCCCGCAGAAGACGTCCCCGAGGCGGAGTCCCGCTCACGCAACGGTGGCAGATGCGGCAGCCGGGTCACGACAGCCGCGCAGAGCAGGAAACTCAGGGCATTGGCCAGCACCAGCGCCACGTACGCGCCCCGGGTGTCCACCTGCACCACCACGCCGGCCATGACTGCGCCACACGCTCCGGCCAGATTGGCCACGGCCCGCAGATAGGACCGGTACTTCGTCGGATCCGCCCCCGCAAGACCGCGCGTCAGCGGGCCTCGGGCAGCGGCACCGGCCGAGGACGCGAGCTGGGTGAGGGAGATGACCAGGACGAACATCCCGAACGAGCTCACCAGCACCAGCGCCGCCATCGCCACGGCCTGCACGCACTGAATCGCCAGATACGTCTCCCGCGGCCCGCGCCGGTCGGCCAACCGCCCCGCCGGCACCCCTGCTGCCAGGCCAACCAAGGCCGCCACCCCCATGCCCAGACCGACCTGCGTCACCGACAGTCCGACCGAGCGGGTGAAGAACAGCGCGGCGCCGGTCATGAAGAGACCGCTGCCGATCATGCTGATGAACGTCGCCAGCGCCAGTGTCCGCCGGGGCCCCCGCTCGGGCAGCAGCCCACGCGTCACCAGCCCCGACTGCCGGGGTCGCCGCGCTGCTTTCGGCACGGTGTCGTCCAATGCCTGGTCGGACGTCCTGTCGGTTCTCAAGGTGCCGGATCCCCTTTCCTGCGAGCCTCTTGGCCGCCCAGGGACTATGCACGGCGGTCCGACTGCTGCGGAAGGCGCGTTGACCTGGCGAAATGTCACATCTCAAAAAGGAACCAGGAGCCGTCTGTCAGGCGTTGTGACGAGTAACGGTTCACCAGTTCTCCCTGCTGCCCCGGGGGGTCGATCCGGCCGCGGGCGGCGTTCTCGAAGGCGCCGTAGTCGGCGGTGCGGTCGATGCGCAACATTTTCTGGTCCGCCGACTGGTCCGGGCACCTCATGCTCCGGACCGGCAGGGTCCGCTCCGGAGCGATGCCGCCGCGACTTCGCGCCGCAAGTCGGTCACGATTAGTCATACTTGCTGGCTGTGACAGGCCAGGGAGGGCGGGGAGGTTTCCCCAACCCCCTTCTTTCACCGACTGGTTGTACGACACCGCTCGAATCCCGACGCCCGGAACCCGGCCCCCGAAGCCCGAAGCTCAAGACCCGGCCCCGGGCCCCTCCCCGTACCCACGAAAGAGTGAATAGGGCCTTCCCGAAGCTCGAAACCCGGCACCCGAAGCTCGGGCTCCGGTCGGGGCGTCAGGTTCGCAGGGCGTGGGAGGCAAGGCGGTTGGCGAAGGCGGTGACGAGAGCGCGGAGTTCGCTCGGACGCTCGATGACGAACGGCCGGTCGAGCGCGGCGAGCACCGGCGGCAGCCAGTCGAGACGCTCGGCCCGCAGCTCGACCCGCAGCCACTGCTCACCCTCGTCGGCAGTGGGCCCGAGCTCCGCTACCCCGGCGACGGTCGCGGGCAGGTGGGCCCGGACCTGCGCGACCGTCGCCCGGACCCGCAGCACCACCTCGTGGCGGTACTCCGCGGCGGCGAACCCCGCCAGCAGCTGCTGCGCCGGGTCATGGTCCGTCGGCGCCTCGAAGGAGCCGGGCAGGGGCCTGGCGTCCGTGATGCGGTCCAGCCGGAAGGTCCGCTCCTCACCGGATCCGGGGTTCGCGCCGGCTCCGGGGCTCGCACCGGTGACGTACCACCGGCCCTCGTGGGCGACGATGCCGTAGGCGTGCAGCGTGCGTTCGCTGCGGTGTCCGGAGCGATCGGTGTACCGGAGGGAGACCGGCCGGCGGTGGCGCACCGCGTCGGCGAGGGTGAGCAGGACCTCCGCGTCCGGCACCGACGCGGGCGCCGCGGCCGGGCGGGACAGGTCGGTGAAAGCGAGCGAATCGAGGAGCGCGGCGAGCCGGCCCACCACGTGCTTGGGCAGCACCCGCCGGATCTTGGCCGATGCCGTCTCACCCGCCGTACTCCCCGCCGCCGGCAGCCCCGCCCGGCGGCCGGCGGCCAGGCCGAGCAGCACGGCCAGCGCCTCGTCCTCGGCGAGCATGAGCGGGGGCAGACGGTAGCCGGGGCCGAGCCGGTAGCCACCGTAGCGGCCGCGGATCGATTCCACGGGCACGTCGAGGTCGATCAGGTGCTCGACGTACCGCCGCACGGTGCGGCCGTCGACGCCGAGCCGGTCGGCCAGTTCGGCCACGGTGCGGGTGCCGCCGGACTGGAGCAGCTCCAGCAGGGTGAGGACGCGGCCGGTGGGGCGGGGCATGGCCTCAGCCTATGGAGGAAAGCGGGCGGATTCTGCCCTCTATTGGTCCTACGTTGTGTCCCGGCCGCGCCTGGCGGTTCAGCCCGTGAGGGTGTTGAGCCAGCCGGTCAGCAGACGGTTGATCTCCTCGGGGCGTTCCTGCTGGATCCAGTGGCCGCAGCCCTCTACGAGGTGGGAGGCGGTCAGGCCGGGGAGGGTGGTGGGGAAGGCGTCGATAGCGTCGGACATCCAGGTGGTGGAGGCGTCCAGGGCGCCGCCGATGAACAGGGACGGCTGCTTGATCGGGGCGCCGCGGTGGGGGGCGAGGTCTTCCCAGTCGCGGTCCATGTTGCGGTAGCGGTTGAGGGCGCCGGTCAGACCCGTGCGCTCGAACTCTCCGGCGTAGACGTCGAGGTCGTCCTCGGTCAGCCAGGCCGGGAGGATGCCGGTGGGAAATCGGTCACGCAGCCGGCCGCCGTTGGCGACGAAGTGCGGGTCGGGCTCGCCCTGGGCGGGCATGGTGTCGGCGGACAGGGCGGCGTAGAAGCCCGCGAGCCAGCCCCGCACGTCAGGCTCGATCTCCGTCTCGGCGCGGCCGGGCTCCTGGAAGTAGGAGACGTAGAACTCCTGCTCGGGGCCGCCGATCTGGCCGAAGATGTCGGTGGGGCGGGGGCCGCCGGGTGGCGCGTACGGGACGCTCAGCAGGGCGACGGCCCGGAAGACCTCGGGGTGGAGCAGAGCGGAGGTGGCGGCGATGTTGGAGCCCCAGTCGTGGCCGACGACCACCGCGCTCTCCTCGCCGAGGGCGTGCACGAGGGCGACGTTGTCCTCCACCAGGTCCAGCATCCGGTAGGCGTCGGTCGCCGCAGGCTTGGAGGAGCGGCCGTAGCCGCGCACGTCGATCGCCACCGCCCGGTAGCCGGCCGCGGCGAGGGCCGGGAGCTGGCGGCGCCAGGAGTACCAGGACTCGGGGAAGCCGTGCACGAGCAGGACCAGCGGGCCGGTGCCCTGCTCGACCAGGTGCAGGCGCCCGGCCGGGGCCTCGACGGTGCGGTGGCGGAGTGCGGTGGACGGCTCGGGCTGCATGGGGGCTTCTCCTCGGTTCGCGGGTGGATGCAGGTACGCATCGATCATGCGGCGCGGCGACCGTCCGACGCGATTACCGTTGCCAGCCTGGCAAACTTGCAGGACAGGATGGTGGAGCGGCGCGTCCGGAAGGGGGCAGAGCGGGTGACAGGCGACGACGTGGCCGACACGCTGGCGGCGATGGGCCCCCGGCTGCGGGCCGCGCGCGAACACCGCGGCTCCACGCTCACCGGCGTCAGCTGCGCGACCGGCATCTCCCCGAGCACGCTGTCGCGGATCGAGACCAGCCGACGCAAGCCCACCCTGGAGGTGGTGTTGCAGTTGGCGAAGGAGTACGGCGTCTCCCTGGACGAGCTGGCCGGCACCGCCCCCGCCGCCGAGCCCCGCACCTCCGCGCTCCAGCGTTTCGGCGACGACAAGGCAGTGCTGCCGCTGACCCGGTACGTCGGGGGCCTGCACGCCCACAAACACGTCCTGCCCGCCGTTCAGGAGCCGCCCGCACGGCCCCGGCAGGTTTCCCACGACGGCTGGGAATGGCTGTGCGTCCTGTACGGGCGGCTGTGGCTCGCACTCGGCGACCAGGACCTCGTCCTGAGTGCCGGGGACGTCGCCGAGTTCGACACTCGCAATCCCCACGGGGTCGCGAGCGCCGGCCCCGGCGGCCCGGTCGAGTACATGATCATGTTCGGGCCGCAGGGAGAGCGCCTGCGACCGCGCACCCCGCCCGCCCCCGGCCTCAGGGCCCGGTAGCAGGCAGAGAACACGGTCACCGCTCCGTACAGGGCACGGGCGCCGGACACCGGTCTCATCGCGGAGTTCGCTTCACGGTATGTCAGCGTAGGTCGGCGGAAAGCGGGCGGATTCTGTCCTCTATTGGTCCTACGTTGTGACGGGCAACGACGCCTTCAATCGAGCAAACCAAGGAAAACTTCATGGATTTCGTTTCGATCCGCATCATCACCGCCGACGTCGCACGCCTCGTGGATTTCTATGAGCGGACCACCGGGGTGCTGGCCGACCGGGCCACCGAGGACTTCGCGGAGCTGCGCCTGCCCCACGCCACGCTCGCGATCGGCAGCGACCGCACCATCCCGTTGTTCGCCCCGGGGTCGGCCCGGCCGGCGGCGAACAGCAGCGTCATCATTGAGTTCCTCGTCGACGACGTGGACCGCATCTACCGGAACCTGACCGGGTTCGTCACCGACTTCGTCAAGGAGCCGACGACGATGCCGTGGGGCAACCGCGCGCTGCTGTTCCGCGACCCCGACGGAAACCTCGTCAACTTCTTCACGCCCGTCACCCCGGAGGCCGTCGAGAGGTTCGCGTCGCGCCGCGCCTCATAGTCACTCAGCCGCCGGCCCGCTCCCCTCCCCAGCTCCCTCCATCAGGTCCTCTTCCAGGCCCTCCGCCAGAAGTTCCGCCAAGTGCCGGGCCCGTACGCCGCCCAGTTGTTCCAGTTGGGTCCGGCAGGAGAAGCCGTCCGCCAGGAAGGCCGTTCCCGGTTCCGATGCCCGTACCGATGGCAGCAGCTGCTCCTCCGCGCAGGCTGCCGACACCGCCCAGTGGCCCCGCTCGAAGCCGAAGTTTCCTGCCAGCCCGCAGCAGCCACCGCTCAACTCACCGGTGAGCCCGGCGCGTTCCCGCAGCCGGTGGTCCGCCGCGTCGCCGAGGACCGCGTGCTGGTGGCAGTGGGTCTGGCCGGCGACGGGGCGGTCCAGGTGGGGCGGCTGCCAGTCGGGGGCGTACTCCTCCAGGTACTGCGCCAACGTCCGGACCGAGCGGGCGAGTTCGGCCGCGTGCGGGTCGCCGGGAAGGAGTTCGGGCAGGTCGGTGCGGAGGGTCGCGGCGCAGCTCGGTTCGAGGACGACGAGCGGTTCTCCGAGGCAGTCGCCCATCCGGTCCAGAGTTCGGCGCATCACCTTGCGGGCCTTGTCGAGCTGCCCCGTGGACACATAGGTGAGACCGCAGCACACGCCCCGGCCAGGGAGCAGAGCGGTGCGCCCCGCCGCCTCCAGGACCCGGACCGCGGCCCGCCCGACCTCGGGCGAGAGGTGGTTGGTGAAGGTGTCGGGCCAGAGGGTGACCGCCTGGTCGCTCGACAGGATCACCGTCCCCTTGCCCTGGTGCCGCCCCAGCCATCGGGTGAACGTCTCCCGCGCCAGTACCGGGAGCGTCCGCTCCGGAGCGATGCCCGCCAGTCGTTTGGCCAGGGCCGCCAGCGGGCGGACCCGGGCCAGGGCGTTCAGGGCGGGTGCGAACGGGGCCGCCGCACGGAGCCATGCCGGCAGCCGTCCCATCGTGTAATGGGCGGCGGGGCGCAGCCGTCCCCGGTAGTGGTGGTGCAGGAACTCCGCCTTGTACGTGGCCATGTCGACACCTACCGGGCAGTCGCTGCGGCAGCCCTTGCAGGACAGGCAGAGATCGAGCGCGTTGCGCACTTCCGTCGACCGCCAGCCGTCCGTGATCACCTCGCCCGCGAGCATCTCGTGCAGCAGCCGGGCCCGGCCGCGGGTGGAGTGGGCCTCCTCGCCGGTCGCCCGGTACGACGGGCACATCACGCCCGCGCCCGGCGGCTTTGTCGTACGGCATTTGGCGACGCCCACACATCTGCGTACCGCCGCGGAGAAGTCGCCGCCGTCGTGCGGGTAGCCGAACGTGACGTCCACCGGGCGCTTCGGCAGCACCTCGAAGCGGAGGTTCTCGTCGAGCCGGGCGGGGTGGGTGAGGATGCCTGGGTTCATTCCGTTGTACGGGTCCCAGATGTTCTTGAAGCGGGAGAAGAGGGCGACCAGTTCGTCTCCGTACATGCGCGGGAGCAGTTCGGCGCGGGCCTGGCCGTCGCCGTGTTCGCCGCTGAGTGATCCGCCGTGCGCGACGACCAGGTCCGCCAGCTCCTCGGAGAAGCGGCGGAAGCGGGCCACTCCCTCCGGGGCCGACAGGTCGAAGTCGATCCGGACGTGGATGCAGCCCTCGCCGAAGTGCCCGTACGGGGTGCCGCGCAGCCCGTGGGCGGCGAGCAGGGCGCGGAAGTCGCGGAGGTACGGGCCGAGGCGGGTGGGTGGTACGGCGCAGTCCTCCCAGCCGGGCCAGGCCTCCGTACCGTCGGGCATCCGGGTTGCGGTGCCGGCGGCGTCCTCGCGGATGCGCCACAGGGCCCGCTGTCCGGCCGGGTCGGTGACGACCATGCCGGCCCGCGCGTCGGCCGCCCGGAGGATGCGCTCGGCGTGCGCCCGCGCCTCGGCCGAAGTGGCGCCGCCGGTCTCGACGAAGAGCCAGGCACCGCCGCGCGGCAGCCCGGCCGGTTCCCGTACGAGATCGGCGGCCATGCCCTCCACGGTCAGGGGGTGGTGCGGGAGCAGGCCGGGAGCTGCTTCGGCGGCTGCGGACTCGTCGGCGTATGCGAGTACGGCGAGCGCGCGGGCCGCCGGCGCCTCGACCAGCCGTACGGTCGCCTCCGTCACCACACCGAGCGTGCCCTCGCTGCCGCAGAAGGCGCGGGCCAGGTCGGTTCCGCGCTCGGGCAGGAGTGCGTCCAGGGCGTATCCGGAGATACGGCGCGGGAGTTCGGGGAATCCGGTGCGCAGGAGGGCGAGGTTCTCGCCGACGAGTTCGGCGAGTCCGGCGAGTCCGGTGAGTCCGGTGAGTCCGGTGGCGGGTTCGGTGAGTCCGGTGCGTCCGGTGGCGGGTTCGGTCTCACCGGCCCGGACCAGACGCAGCGTGTCGCCGCCGTAGCGGGCCACGGTCAGGGCGTGCACATTGTCGGCCGTGGTGCCCCACGCGACCGAGTGCGCGCCGCAGGAGTTGTTGCCGATCATGCCGCCCAGCGTGCAGCGGCTGTGCGTGGCGGGGTCGGGTCCGAAGGTGAGGCCGTGCGGGGCGGCGGCGGTGCGCAGGTCGTCCAGGATCACGCCCGGCTGGACGACCGCGGTACGGGATTCGGCGTCCAGCTCGACGATCTTCCCCATATGGCGGGTGAGGTCGAGGACGACACCGGTGCCGGTGGCCTGCCCGGCGATGGAGGTGCCGCCGCCGCGCGGGACCACGGGCACGGCGTGTCCACGGCAGACGGCGAGCGCGGAGGCCACGTCGTCGGCGTCGCGCGGGGTGACGACGCCGAGCGGCACGCGGCGGTAGTTGGAGGCGTCCATCGTCGTCAGCGCCCGTGCGGTGGGGCCGAAGTCGACCTCTCCGCGGACCGCGGTGCTCAGGGCCTGTGCGAGGGCGGTGCGTTCCGTCGGTTCGTGATGTGCGGCCATGGACCCAGGATGCCGTTGCCCCGGTTACTCGACGGCCTCGCCCGCGCGAGTCCCCCCCGAATACGTCAATACGTCGGAATACGTCGGACGCGTAGTCACATACGTGACAGAGAACGCCACAAGCACTTCCCAAATAGAGAGTCAATTCTCATATAGTGACCAAGACTTGGCTGGGAATCGTCAGCTCCAGTTGTCGCATTCATCCCCGCCGTGCCGAACTGTCCCAAACTGTCCCGATCAGACCCGTTGGCCCTACCGCCCCGTCCGCCCCCAAGGACTCCGCTTGAGCACCTCATCCCGGCCGACCGCACTGGCTCTGCTGATCTCACTGGCCGTCACCGGGTCCCTGTGCCTGTGGGCGGTAGTCGCTGCCCCCGACTCGGTACAGACCACGCTGGCCTGGGGAGCGGGCGCCGGCGCCGTACTGCTGTCCACCGCCGTGGCCACCGCCGTCCATGCCCGTGCCACCGCAAACCGTTTGCGCGCACATCTCGCGGCGGAGGCCCAGCGGTTCACCGGCGAGATCAGCAGGCTCGTCTCCTCCGCCGCGGCCGAGGGCCAGCGGTTCACCGCCGAGACCGCCCGGGTCAAGGCCGCCGCCGAGGCCGAGACCGCACGGGTCACCTCGCAGGCCGTCGCCGAGTCCGAACGGCTCACCGCCGAGGTCGGACGGCTCACCACCGACGTCGAACGACTCACCGCCCGCGCGGCCCGCAGCGACACCGAGCGTTCCGCCGCTGTCGCCGCCTGCGCCAACGCCGCGGGCCGGATGCAGGCCCTGGCCACCAGCATGCTCGCCGACCTGCGCGAAATGGAGCACCGGCACTCCGCCGAGGACGTGCTCGGCGATCTGCTCCATCTGGACCACCGCACCGCCCAGGCGGGCCGGCTCGCCGACTCCATCGCCGTGCTGACCGGCGCCCGCTCCGGACGACGCTGGGCGAAGCCGATCGTGATGGAGTCGATCCTGCGCGGCGCGATGGGCCGGATCAGCGGCTATCAGCGGGTACGCCTCCACTCGACCAGCGAGGTCGCGGTCGCCGGCCACGCCGCCGAGGGCGTCATGCACGCACTCGCCGAACTCCTCGACAACGCCGCCAACTTCTCGCCGCCCACCGCGGAGGTCCATGTGTACGTCGAGGACGTGCCGGCCGGCGTCGTCCTGACCGTGGAGGACAGCGGCCTGGTCATGAGCGATGTGCAGCTGCGCCGGGCCGAGCGCGCGGTGTCGGCCACCAACCAGGACCTGACGGGTCTTTCCGGCACCCGGCTCGGCCTCGCCGTCGTCGGCCGGCTGGCCCGTAAGCACGGTCTGACCGTGTCGTACCGGCCGTCCGCGCGCGGCGGCACGGGCGCCCTGCTGATGCTCCCGCAGGAGCTCCTCACCCGGGCTACGGTGCCGGTCCCGGAGCCGGAGCCCGAACAGGCGCCCCAGCCGAAGCCGGAGCCGAGGCCCGAGCCGGAACCCGCGCACGAATCGGCGGACACAACGGCAACGGAAGCCAACCCCGCCCTCTCGGACTCCCCCGCGTCCGAGACCACCGGCAACCTCCCCCGGTTCGGTGAGAGCGGGCTCCCCAAACGCCCCCGCGGCCGCACCCTCGCCGCCGCCGAGGCCCGTACCAACGCGGGCGGTGCCACCGCAACCCCCCGGCCCCGTACCGCCGACCCCAAGGAACAGGCAGCCCGCTTCAGCAGCTTCCGCCAGGCTGTTCGGGCCAACTCCCCGCACCCGGAAGAAGGCAACACCCGATGACCGCGACCACCGACGAGAAGCTCAACTGGCTGCTGGAGGCACTCCTGGAGCGAACCCCCGGCACCCGCCATGCCCTCGTCCTGTCCAGGGACGGCCTCAAGCTGTGCCGTACCCCCGAGCTCTCCATCGACCAGGCCGACCAGCTGGCCGCGATCTCGGCCGGTATCCAGAGCCTGTCGCACGGGGCGTCCATCGAGTTCGGTGACGGCACCGGCGGCGTACGGTCCGCGATGGCCGAGTTCTACGGCGGTGTGCTGTTCATCGTCGAGGCGGGCTCAGGCGCCCATCTCGCGGTCGTCGCCTCCGACAACGCCGACGTCGGCCTCATCGGCCACAACATGAGCGAACTCGTCGAGCAGCTCGGCGAGCACCTGAGCGCCCCGCCGCGCTCCCCCTCGGCTTCCGAGGCCTCCGCAGTCGTCGACGCGACAGCGAACGTATGACCCGCCCCCGTCCCGGCCGGGACGACGACCCGGACCGGCTGTACACCCTCACCGGTGGCCGCAGCCGGTCCGATTCGGACGCTTTCGACCTGGTGACGCTGGTCGTCTCCGAGTGCGAGCCGACCCCCGGCATGCAGTCGGAGCACGTCACGATCCTGCGAATGTGCCAGCTGCCCACCGCGGTCGTGGAGATCGCGGCGGGCCTCGGCCTGCCCGTCAGCATCGTCCGGATCATGCTGTCCGATCTGCTGGACACCGGCCGGATCAGCGCCCGTCACCCCCGTACAGCCCGTGTCGCGGACCGGCTCCCCGACCCCGAGATCCTGGAACAGGTGCTCGTTGGACTCCGCAACCTCTGACCGTGCCGCCCTGCGGGCGACGGCCGACAACGGACTGAAGATCGTCGTCGTCGGCGGCTTCGGGGTCGGCAAGACCACCATGGTCCGCTCCGTCAGCGAGATCCGTCCGCTGAACACGGAAGAGACCATGACCCGCGCGGGCGAGGCCGTCGACCATCTCGACGGTGTGCAGTCGAAGACATCCACGACCGTCGCCTTCGACTTCGGCCGGATCTCGCTCGACGAACGCTCGGTGCTGTATCTCTTCGGCGCCCCTGGCCAGGAACGGTTCTGGTTCCTGTGGGACCGGCTGTTCTCGGGCACCCTCGGTGCCGTCGTCCTCGTCGACACCCGCAGGCTCGCCGACTCCTGGTACGCCATCGACCGCCTGGAGCACCACGGCACGCCGTTCATCGTGGCGTGCAACGACTTCGGCGGCCCGCTCCACACCGAACAGCAGATACGGGAGGCGCTCGACCTCTCGGACGACGTACCCCTGGTGGAGTGCGACGCCCGGGACCGTTCCTCCAGCAAGTACGTACTGATCACGCTGGTCGAGCACCTGCGCACCCTGTCGCAGGGCAAGGCCTCCGCGCCGTCCGCCACCGCGCCTGCCGACCCGTCCGCCGCCCGTCCGGAGATCGCGCCGGAGAAGACCCCGGAGCCCACCTCGTGACCCAGCCCCCGGCGCCGCCCGCCGGCTGCCCCGTGTCCCAGGGCCGCGCGCCGCTCTCCGGCCCCCGGTTCCAGACCGAACCGACCCGGCTGTACCGGGAGATGCGCCGCGACCACGGGGCCGTGGCACCCGTCGTCCTGGACGGCGACGTCCCCGCCTGGCTGGTGCTCGGCTACCGCGAACTGCACCAGGTCACCGGCGACCCGGTGCTGTTCAGCCGCGACTCCGACCTGTGGAACCAGTGGGACCGCATCCCCGACGACTGGCCGCTGCTGCCGATGATCGGCCGCAAGCAGCCGTCGATCCTCTACACGGTCGGCCCCCGGCACACCGAGCGCGCCGCGATGATCAGCAACGCGCTGGAGGCCGTCGACCCGTTCGCGCTCAAGCGGTACGCGGAGGAGTTCGCCGACACTCTCATCGACGGGTTCTGCACCGAGGGCAAAACCGACATCATCGCCGAATACGCGATGCTGCTCCCCGCCCTCGTGCTGGCGAAGATCTACGGCTTCAGCGACGCCATCAGCCACGCGCTCGTCGGCTCGCTCAACGACATGATCGACGGCCGGGAACGGGCGCTGGCCGGGCAGCAGCACCTCGCCTCGTCCATGGTCCAACTGCTGGTCGACAAGCACGCCGAGCCCGGCGACGACGTCGCCACGCGGATGCTCGCCGACAGGGGCGGCTTCACCGACGAGGAAGTCGCCCAGGACCTGATGGTCATGATGGCGGCGGGCCACCAGCCGACCGCAGACTGGATCGGCAACTCGCTGCGGCTGATGCTCACCGACGACCGGTTCGCCGCCTCCCTCTCCGGCGGCCGGCACAGCGTCGCCGAGGCAATGAACGAGGTGCTCTGGGAGGACACCCCGACGCAGAACGTCGCGGGCCGCTGGGCATCGCGCGACACCCATCTCGGCGGCCGCCGCATCCTGGCGGGCGACCTGGTGCTGCTCGGCATCGCCGCCGCCAACGCGGACCCGCAGGTCCGCACCGACGGTTCCGCACTGACCGGCGGCAACAACGCGTTCCTCTCCTTCGGCCACGGCGAGCACCGCTGCCCGTTCACGGCCCAGGAGACCGCCGAAATCATCGCCCGTACCGGCATCGAGGTGCTGCTGGACCGGCTCCCGGACATCGACCTCGCCGTCCCCGCCGAGCAGCTCACCCGACGCCCGTCCCCGTGGCTGCGGGGCCTGACGGACCTACCGGTGACCTTCACACCCACCCTTGCCATCGGAACCGGAACCGCTGCCGGAACCATTGCCGAACCCGCCATCGGAGGCCAGAGATGACCCGGATCGCCCTCGACCCCTTCGTCGCCGACCTCGACGGCGAGAGCAACCGGCTACGGGCGGCAGGCCCGCTCGCCGAGGTGGAACTGCCGGGCGGGGTGCACTGCTACGCCGTCACCCACCACGCCGAGGCGCGGCAGCTCCTCACCGACAGCCGGATCGTGAAGGACATCAACGTCTGGGGCGCCTGGCAGCGCGGCGAGATACCGATGGACTGGCCGCTGATCGGCCTCGCCAACCCGGGCCGCTCCATGCTCACGGTCGACGGCGCGGACCACCGCCGGCTGCGCACCCTGGTCGCGCAGGCACTGACCGTGAAGCGGGTGGAGCGGCTGCGGGCCGGCATCGAGGCGCTGACCACGGCGAGCCTGGACCGGCTGGCCGCGCTACCGAAGGGCGAGCGGGTCGACCTGAAGGCGGAGTTCGCGTATCCGCTGCCGATGAACGTGATCAGCGAGCTGATGGGCGTGGACAGCGCGGACCACCCGCGGCTCAAGGAGCTCTTCGAGAAGTTCTTCTCGACGCAGACGCCGCCGGCGGAGGTCCCGCAGATGATGGCGGACCTCGGCGAGCTCTTCACAAAGATCGTCGACTCCAAGCGGGAGAACCCTGGCGACGACCTCACCAGCGCCCTCATCGCGGCCTCCGAGGACGGCGACCAACTCACCGACGAGGAGATCGTCAACACCCTCCAGCTGATCATCGCGGCCGGTCACGAGACCACGATCAGCCTGATCGTGAACGCGGTCGTCGCGCTCCAGACACACCCCGAGCAGCGCAAGCAGGTGCTGAACGGTCAGGTGCCGTGGGAGAACGTGATCGAGGAGACCCTGCGCTGGAACACGCCCACTTCGCATGTCCTGTTCCGGTTCGCCACGGAAGACGTCGAGGTGGGCGACAAGGTCCTGCCGAAGGGCGAGGCACTGATCGTCTCGTACGGCGCGCTCGGCCGCGACGAGGCGCAGCACGGCCCGACGGCCGGTGACTTCGACATCACCCGCTCCCCCAACCGCCACATCGCGTTCGGCCACGGCCCGCACGTCTGCCCGGGTGCGGCACTGTCCCGGCTGGAGGCGGGGGTGGCGCTGCCCGCGCTGTACGAGCGGTTCCCGGAGCTGGAGCTCGCCGTCCCGGCGGCCGAGCTGCGGAACAAGCCGATCGTCACCCAGAACGACCTGCACGACCTGCCGGTGGAACTGGGCTGACCGGCCCTCCCGGCACAGGGCCCACGGACCGGAACTCACGCGGTCCACGGACCGGAGCGAGCGTCTCACCCGACGGACACCGTCCTCGGCGGTGTCCATGAGGTACTACGCTCCGGTTCGTGGCCGATATCCAGATTCCTGCTGACATCAAGCCCGCCGACGGACGCTTCGGCGCCGGTCCTTCCAAGGTGCGGACGGAAGCGCTCGACGCGCTGGCCGCCACCGGTACGTCTCTTCTCGGTACGTCCCACCGCCAGGCCCCGGTCAAGAACCTGGTCGGCGCGGTGCGTCAGGGCGTGCGCGACCTCTTCTCCCTCCCCGAGGGCTACGAGGTGATCCTGGGCAACGGCGGCTCCACCGCCTTCTGGGACATCGCGACGCACGGACTCATCGAGACGAAGTCCCAGCACCTCAATTTCGGCGAGTTCTCGTCGAAGTTCGCGAAGGCCGCCAAGCTCGCCCCGTGGCTGGCCGACCCGACCGTGATCTCCTCCGACCCCGGCACCCACCCGGACCCGCAGGCCGAGGCGGGCATCGACGTCTACGCGTTCACGCACAACGAGACCTCGACCGGTGTCGCCGCGCCGGTCAAGCGCGTCCCGGGCGCCGATGACGGCTCCCTCGTCCTGGTGGACGCCACCTCCGGCGCGGGCGGCCTGCCGGTCGACATCACCGAGTCGGACGTCTACTACTTCGCCCCGCAGAAGTCCTTCGCCTCCGACGGCGGTCTCTGGATCGGCGTCTTCTCCCCGGCGGCCCTGGAACGCGCCGCGCGCATCCACGCGTCGGGCCGCCACATCCCGGAGTTCTTCAGCCTGCCCACGGCGATCGACAACTCCCTCAAGAACCAGACGTACAACACCCCGGCCCTGGCCACGCTCTTCCTCCTGAACGAGCAGCTGAACTGGCTGAACACCCAGGGCGGCCTGGACTTCTCGGTCCGCCGCACGGCCACCTCGGCGCGGAACCTGTACGGCTGGGCGGAGGAGTCCAAGTACGCGACCCCGTTCGTCACCGACCCGGCGAAGCGCTCGCAGGTCATCGGCACGATCGACTTCGCGGACGAGATCGATGCCGCGGCCGTCGCCAAGGCGCTGCGCGCCAACGGGATCGTCGACACCGAGCCGTACCGCAAGCTGGGCCGCAACCAGCTGCGCGTGGCGATGTTCCCGGCGATCGACCCGTCGGACATCCAGGCGCTGACGGCCTGCATCGACTACGTGATCGAGAAGCTGTAACGCGTACCCGTACGACGAGGGGCCCCGCGCCGTCGCGCGGGGCCCCTCGTCGTTCACTCGGCCGGGTGGCGGAACGGCTTCCGGGCGTGGGCGGCGGTGTCGTCCGACGACGATGACCTCGACGACACCGAGTCAGGAGGCCCGCAATGGAATCGTTGCTCCAAACAGCCAACAGCCTCATGGAGCAGCATCCGGGTTACCGCGTCGAGATCATCGGAGGCGTCATCACTGTGGCCCCGCTGCCGGAAGGCCGGCACGCCAACGCGCTGACCAAGAGCATGATTCCGTTCCTGGCCGCAGACCTCCATGGCAAGGAAACCGACGTTCTTCAGGGAATCGGCCTGTGGCTCCCCAGCGGCCCCGAGGACTACGCCATCCCCGACCTGGCGATCGCCGACGCCGATCTCGACGAGCATCTGATCGAGAACAACTGCTACGACCCCGCCGTCTTCCGCCTCGTCCTGGAGGTCACCTCCAGCAACTACAACAACGACCTGCGCAACAAGGTCGCCGCCTACGCCGAGGCCAAGATCCCGGTGTACGTGATCGTCGACCGCAAGCACGGCCGGGTGCATGTGCTGACCGACCCCATGGGCGGCGGCTACGACACTCACCAGGTGTACGCCCCCGGGCAGACGGTCACGCTGCCCGATTCGATCGGCGCCCCGGTGACCCTCGACGTCGCCGATCTCATCCGGGCCGACCGCCCCCGGACCTGATACGCCCCGGCACGAGGAACCGCGCTCGTGTGCAGGGCCGGGTCGTCGGGCACGGCCGCCATCTCGTCCGCGTACGCGCCCCGCAGCGACACCGCGTCCAGCGGGACAGTGGCAAAGGGCCCGGTTCCGTGTCCGGGGATCATCTGGATTCTCCACGGCTGCCTGCCCGAGCCGTCCCGCGCCCACTCGTCCAGGAAGCAGTACCTTCAGAACCGCTCGACCTTCTCGCCGTCCGGGACCTGATAGCAGCCGGAGACGACCATCAGGCTGAGGCTCGGCGGGTTGTCCTTCGCGAAGTGGACGATCTTGACGCTGTACTTCTTCTCGTCGTTGTCGGCCGTGAGGTTGACATTCTTTTGCTTGCTGTTGTCCGGCCCGTAATCGACGACCTTCCAGCCGTGCTTGGGCAGTTCCTCCTTGAGCCGCTCCATCACACCACCGAGCTGGTCGGCCGATGCCGGAGTGAAGCTCCACGGGTGAAAGATCTGGAAGTACTTCTCGCGGTCCTTGCCGCTGCACTCCGTGACGCCCGCTCCGGTGTTGGACGCCTTTCCCTTGATACCGATCAGGTCGTAGATCTCGCTGGAGACCTTCTTTGCGTCAGCGGCGGCTTCCTCAGAGGTGCTGGTGCCCGCGGAGGGGATGTCGTGGGAGTCATTGGCGTCAGTCATGCTGCATCCAGTGAGGGTCGCGAGGGCGAGGGACACTAGGAGCGCCGGGGCGCTCAGTTTGCTCTTCAAGTCGAGGGGCCTCGATGGGTCGGACCGGGACACAGGCCGGTCATGTCGTCATGTACTTCGTGGGTCGTCGTCGGACAGGCACCGGCAGCCGCGGGCACCGACATCCCTACCTCATATGCGCCCAGTGGTCCGGCGGCGGCTTCAAATTCGCTTTGTCACCATGGCCTGCCACGACCTGGCCCTGGTTCCACAGGCTCTCGGTATTCTCCTTCCAATAGTCGCTGTGGCCTTCGGTGTCCGTGGTCATCTGGTTGGCACCGAAGCGTTCGTCGCTGGGAATGGTCCAGGGCCCGTCCCAATCGGTTCCGCCGTGCCCATAGCGACCGATGTCCGGGACGGGGTCCCCGTCGGCCTCCTGGTTCCAGACATGTCCCGTGGGCACGTCCAGCGGCTCTGCCTTGGGTACCTGAACACCGGGGCTGCCCGCGAGGATCACGTCGTCCGCGTTCAGGTCGCCCTGCCGGGCCGCGGAACCGATGAGGGTCGTGCCATACGAGTGGCCGATCGCGGTGCGGTGCGGGTCCGAGTCGCCGGTGTGCGACGCGTCGAGTCCGTCCATGAACTGGTTGAAGGCCGGGGCGCCATCGTTCGCGTAGTGGCTGAACGGCGAGTCCTTGACGATGTTCTGCGGGGCGTCGTAACCGAGCCAGGTGATCGTGGAGACCGACTTGTCGCCGGGCGAGGCGTCAGCCACACGCCAGACATTGACCATCCGGTCGATGTCACCGCCGATGCCGCCCAGGTTCGACGTCGTGCCCGGAACATAGACCGCCTGATGATCAGCCGTGTCCGGATTCCCATTGGCGACGATTGCCCGGCCGTTTCCTTCCGCGCTGAATCCGAGCAGATACGCCTCGGGCAGGCCTTCCTCTCCAGTCTTGTCGAAGCGGTCCTGGATGCTCCGCATACCCTTGAGGGACTTGTTGAGCTGCTCGTACCGGTCCCCGTACTTGTTGTGCCACTCCATCCATTCGTCGGTGTGCACCTTGGACGGGTACATACCTGCGGTGATCCACGTCCACTCACTGGCAGGCGGCTTCGGGATGGAGTCCAGCTCTATCTGCAGCTCGCCCCGCTTCTCATCGAGAACGACGCGATTTGCCTCGTCACGAACCGTGGAAGGCAGCCCGTCGAGCGCCCCCACGGTGTCGGGCCGGAGGGAGAGCCACGCTGCCTGCTCCTCCGGGCTGAGCCCGTTCCACCACGATGCGTTGTCCTTCGGACTGCCGTCCTTCGGGGACTCCGGCAGGGAGTCGAGATAGCTCTTGCCCGCCTCGCGGACCCCGCCCATGTCCGACTGCGCGTCGGCCCAGTCCCGCTTGGAGACCGTCAGGTCGTCGTCGGCCTTCAGCGCGCGCAGCTTCGGCGCCCACTTCTCGTCGACATCCGTGGCTTCCTTCAACGCATCGGCGATCCGGTTCGCATACCCCATCGCCCTGCCGTAGTTCGGGTTTGGATGGATGTTCGCTGCCTGGCGCTCCAGGGCATCGGACGTCGGGCCGCCCCCAGCGCTCCCGGTCACCGAGCCGCCGTCAGCGATCTTCTCGTCGCCGGGCTTCTTGCCTGCCGGATAAGTGACCGAGCCGTCCGGGTTCACCGTGCAGTGGTTCGCGCGAGCGTCCTCGATCGCCGCGTCCAGCTTCCGCTTGGCCATCGCCATGTCGAAGGCGAAACCATTGAGCGCGGTGCTTACCAGACCGCACTCGGTCTGCGCGTAGTGGAAGTTCTTCGACAGCTCGTGGAGCTCCCGGAGGGCGGCCTTCGCCGCCTGGCCCTCAAGCTGATTGCGCACCCCCGCGCAGATCTGGTTGTCGATCGAATCCTTGGCCGCACTGGCCATTTCACCAGTCGCCCGGTAGCCGTCCGCGGATTCCTCGTACTCCGACGGCTTGAAGGCTTTCAGCGTCGCAAGATCCATGACCGTGAATCACTTCTCCTTCGCCTGGCCGCCGGCGGTTTCGGTGTCCTCGTACTTCAGCTTCAGCTTGTCCAGCTCCTCCTTGATCGTCTCGTCGGACTTCGACAGATCGTGACCCGACCTCTCCAGAAGCCCGCCCAACTCGTCACAGCGGCTGCTCACATCGCGGACGTACTTCTTCCAGGAGTCGTACAACTCCTTCTGCGCCGCCGCGCTCTGACACCCGCCGGTGTCACCCAGCCCCGCCTGCCCGTCGTCCAGCTTCGCCAACGCCTTGCCGATGCCGTCCTTCAGGCCTTTGACCCCCTCGCCGGCCTTCACCCATGCCTTCTTGTCCGACTTCAGATCCTCCGAAGCCGCGCTCGCCGGAGCCCCGCCCCCTTGATCGGCCGGATACTGGTTCAACTGCATCTGTGTGGAACCGCGCGCCACCGCATCGGTCTTGAGCTGCTCCCACTCATCCCACGCCATCCGCGAAACCTCCCCGTTTCCCCGTTCCCGGGCAACCCCGGGGCGAGCCACCATAACCTCCGGCTCCGAGGCGCGAAGTCAAACGCTCACACGGCCCGCTGCGCCCCGCTCCCAGCGCCGTTCGCCATCGCACCACCCCTCCGTGGGCATCAGCCCCGCCGCGGCGGCCACGGCGGCGGAGGCGTCATGGTCCGGATGGATATGAGCGACGACGGTACGGACCTCCCGCACCACTGCGAGGTGGGCGACCAGACCCGCCGCGGCCTCCTTCGCGTACCCGCGCCCCTGCCACCGCGTCCCGACCACCCAGGCGATCTCCGCCTCCGCGTCACGCGCGTTCACCGTCGCCTGTACGTATCCGGCCAGGCAGCCCTCGTCCCGTATCCACAGCACCCAGTTCCACCAGCCCACGCCGGGGTCCGGCGAACCGGCGGTCCAGCGTGCGTAACGGGCCCACAGCTCGTCCGCGCTCTCCGGGGCGCCTCCGGTGTAGGTGTGCAGGGCCGGGTCGTCGAGCACGGCCGCCATCTCGTCCGCGTACGCGACCCGCAGCGGCAGCGCGTCCAGCCGGGCGGTGGCAAAAGGCGCAGGTCCTGGAATCATTCGGTTCTCCATAGCTGCCCGAGCCTACGCGCGCCGTGGCGGACCGGAACGTCAGTTCCCCTTCCGCCGACGCCCCATGAACACCAGGACGCCGATCCCCGCGAGTACCAGCACACCGGTCAGGGTCGTCCCCTTCACCTCACCGTCCTTCGCCCCGGCGGACGACGCCGACGAGTCGCCGCCCCCGGACGGCGACTTCCCGGCATCCCTGCTTCCACCTCCGGCTCCGGCTCCGTCCACGTCCACCCGCACCACATCGCTCCGCTCCCCCTCCGAGCCGAACATCAGCGCCGAGCCGTCCGCCGTGTACGTCACCGACTCGGCCTGCCCCTGGAGCGGTGCCTGAACCGCGTGGTCGGCGCCGAGCCTGCCGTTCTCGAAGGCGTAGCCACGGGCGCTGAAGTACGAGCGCAGCACCAACTCCTTGCCGTCCGGTGAGAACGCCCCGTCCGTCACCCACGGCACCTCGCCGACCCGCCGGAACACATTGGTCCGTCCGGTGGTGAGCTCGGCGGGCCCTTCGTACAGTCCGCCGCCGTCCTCGTTCTTCGAGGCGATGTAAACCCGGCCGGTCTTCGGATGGACCATCAGCGCCTCGGCGTTGCGCGCCCCATCCGCGTACTTCACGTCGAACTGGGTGGCCCGGACCGTCGCGTCCTTCAGTTCCTTCGGCTCCGGGAACCGGTAGATCCAGACGTGGTCCCAGCTGCCGTTCAGATTGTCGCCGATGTCGCCGACGTACAGGTTGCCGTCGGGTCCGAGCGAGATCGCCTCCACGTCGCGTGGCTGCCCCACCCCCCGCACGGTGATCGTCGCGACGGTCTTCCCGGTGCGGGAGTCGACGGCGTAGATGTACGGCCCGTCGTCGCTGTCGTTGTGCGTCCAGTAGATGCCAGGGTGGGCGCGGCTGGCGGCGAGGCCGCTGGACTCGGTGATCCGGGGATCCTCGATCGTGAAGCTCCGATCGGCTCCGTCCCCGGACGCCGCGGCCGGGGACGCCCCGGCGAGGAGGAGCAGCGCGGCGGCTCCGAACACAGTCAGGTACGAACGCATGGCACCAGTGTCCATCGTCACGTCGCAGGCTGGAGGCATGATCCGCGATGATGACGCCATGCGTTACACGTTTGTCGGCGATTCCATGACGATCGGCCGCGCCGGCGACTTCACCTGGCGCTACCGGATGTGGCAGCACCTCACTTCCGCTTCCGGTGCCCCGTTCGCGATCGTCGGCCCGCGCAGCGAGCTGTACGACACCGGGGCGAACGCCCCCGTCTCGTACGCGTACGGCGCACCGGACTTCCCCGCCGACGCCCGCACCCATCTGGCCGGCTGGGGGGAGGGCTGGCTGCACATGGCCCCGGTGATCGCCGACACGGTCACCGAGCACCGTACGGACGTCCTGCTCGTCTCGCTCGGCCTGATAGACCTCGGGTTCTACACGGACAGCGGTCAGACCGCCCTGAACGCACGGGCGTTCATCGCGGCGGCCCGAACCGCGAACCCGCACGTCAAGATGGTCCTCCTGCCCGTGATACCGAACATACGGGCCGAGTCGGACGCCCCGTTCGCCGCCGAGTGCGACCGCTTCAACGAACTCCTGGCGAAGGCCGTCGCCGACCTCGACGACCCGATGTCCCCGATCCTGCTGGCCTCCCACCCGCCGGGGTACGACATCCACCGGGACACGTACGACGGGACGCATCCCGGACCGACCGGCGAACACAAGCTGGCGGCCGCGTTCGCCGACGCGATGCACCAGGCGTGGGGCCTGGGCGGCCCGTACACGGCCCGCCCGTAGGGCCTGTTCTGAGTTGGCCCGCGGCGTCGTGACGCCCGGCACGCACGCTCGCCGCACCGACCAAACGCCAGATTAGCTCCGCTACCAGGGCATTCGCCCGGCCGTCTCACCGGTTCGTGGGCCGGGCCCTCACATGCATCCGCTCCCCCTGCTGCCCGAACAGGCTGAGGAATTCGACCGGATCGGGCCCGGCGCTGGCCCACGCATGCGGGGTACGGGTGTCGAACTCGGCGGCCTCGCCGGCCGTGAGCACCAGGTCGTGCTCGCCCAGTACCAGCCGCAGCCGCCCCGCCAGTACGTACACCCACTCGTACCCCTCGTGCACCCGCTGCTCCAGCGGCCCCGTCGCCCCGCGTCCGCCGGGCAGGATCTGCTTGTACGCGTGCAGCCCGCCGAGGTGGCGGGTGAGCGGCACGAAGGTCATGCCGTCCCGCGTGAAGGGGCGGAAGTGGATGCGTGGATCGCCGGTGGCGGGGGCGCCGACGAGTTCGTCCAGCTGCACGCCGTACGCCTTGGCCAGCGGCAGCAGCAGTTCGAGCGTGGGTTTGCGGCCGCCGGACTCCAGGCGCGAGAGGGTGCTGAGGGAGATCCCGGTCGTCTCGCTGAGCTGTGCCAGGGTCGTACCGCGTTCCTGACGCAGGGTGCGCAACCGCGGGCCGACGCCCGTCAGGACGGTCGCAATCTCGTCGTCCGTGCGCTCTCCGCGCTCTCCTTCTTCTTGCATCTCCCCATTATTCGCCGTCCCGGGTTGCCGTCCCGGCAACCCGGGACGGGTCAGGATGACAGGATCATGGCCAGTGAGAGCCGGGTCAGCTCATCGGTCAGCCACTCGGCGTCGACCTGCCGGGGCCGACGGCCGTGGTGGGCCATGAGTTCGTCCACCGAGTGGTTCAGCACCGTGACGGTCACGGTGTGGTCTCTCGCCACCGCCTCGCCCCGTCGCACGGCACGCTCGGCCTCGGAGGTCAGGAAGTCGATCCACATCGCCCGCCATGTCGCAAGGTGGCTGTCCATCTCCCGGCTCACCCCCAGCACCTCGACGAACGCCACCCGCGCCGCGCACGGGTCCTCGGTGACCGCCTTCACATAGGCGTCGAAGAGCAGCCGGACCCGTTCCGCCGTCGGACAGTCCTCCATGCCCTCGGCCATCAGGGCGTTCTCGGCGGCGCGCAGCCCGTAGGTCGCCACCTCGTCGTAGATCGCCATCAGGAGCACCTCCCGCGAGACGAACTCCTGCTGGAAGACGTGCACGGGCACCTTCGCCTGCTCGCACAGATCCTCGACACTCGTGCGCGCGTACCCGTACGCGGCGAACAACTGGCGTCCGGCCCGCAGGAGTCGGTCCCGTGCCTCCAGCTCCTCCACGGCCTGTCCGACCACCCTGTTCCGCTGGTTCGCCACGACACCCACCATCGGTCCTCCTTCGTCGTCCGTACGGCTGCGTCCACTCTCCACGCTTCGCCGCGCCGGTGGCGTGTCCGCCACGCGCTCTGGCACGCGTAGGGCGGGACCTCGGTCAAGTCCGATTGCCCATCGAACCGTTGCTGCTACGGTCTGAATTTTGGATCTACGGAGATGCCGCTGCCCGTGACCGTGCCCATACGTCTGCGACACGTACCTGGTCGCGGCAGCCGCCCTCGCAGGCGCCCATCGATGACCTTTCGTTCTTCTTCTACCGGTAGTGAGTCACCGACCGGCCGAAACCCCGGCTGACCGACCGTCCGTTCCTGCGTACTCGGCTGGGGCGCAGGCGCCACCACCAGCCCGTCCTGGACCCGGCGGGTGTGTTCCTCCGTGAGTGGGACGTTCGAGCAGGGCTGGTCGGTGGCCCAGTGCCCCCGGCCCGGGTGGCCCCCGGAACGTTCAGCGGGCGAGGCGGCCCAGCAGCGAACCGGCGGCGACGATACCGGCCAGCGCCGCGAAGGCGAGGACCGCCAAGTCGAGACCGAGGTGTGCCTGGGTGCCGATGAGCAGTCCGCGCAGGGCGTCGACCTCGTAGCTCAGCGGGTTCACCCTGCTGATGGCTTGGAGCCAGCCGGGCATCAGGGCGACCGGGTAGAGCGCGTTGGACGCGAAGAACAACGGCATGGTGATGGCCTGCCCGATGCCCATCAGACGGTCGCGGGTCAGGACGATCCCGGCTATCGACACGGACAGGCAGGAGAAGAACGCCGAGGCGAGGACGACCACCACGACCACGCCGAGCAGCCGCAACGGGTTCCACGTCATGCCGACACCGATCAGTGCGGCGATCACGATGACGACCGCCGCCTGGATCGTGGCCTTCACCCCGGCGGCGAAGGCCTTGCCGGTCACCAGGGCAGTTCGGGGTGTCGGCGTGACCATGAGTTTGGTGAGGACGCCCGAGTCCCGCTCCCAGATGATCATGATGCCGTAGAAGATCGCGATGAACATGGCGGACTGGGCGATGATGCCGGGCGCCAGGAAGTCGAGATAGGGAACGCCGCCGGTCGGGATGGCGTGGATACGGGAGAACGTCACGCCGAAGATCAGCAGCCAGAGCGCGGGCTGGACGGCGCGGGTGTAGATCTCGGTGCGGTCGTGGCGCAGCTTCTGCATCTCGACGACGCACATCGCGGCCACTCTCGCCGGCACGACGCGCCAGCCTCTGCGGGGCGGCGGCGGAGTCAGCAGCAGCGCGAACCGCTGATCCGGCGGGGCGGACTCAGCCGAGGCGGGATGCGGTGCGACGGGTACGGCGGACATCTCGGAACGCTCCTTTCCCTTCGTCGGAACCGGAGCCGGGGTCGTTCAGTCCGCTTCCGGAGTGGTACCGGAAGACGTCCTCCAGGGACGGTGGCGGAAGGCTCGTCTCACCCGACTCCCGGCGGTGTGCGATGAGTTCGCTCTTCAGCTCGGCGGGAGTGCCGAGCGCGCGGAGTCTGCCGAGGTGCATCAGCGCGAGCCGGTCGCACCGCTGGTCGGCCTCGTCCATGGAGTGGGTCGTGACCAGCACGGTCATGCCGGTGCCGACCCGTATCTCGGTGATGCGGTCCCAGACGCTGTCCCGTGCGATCGGGTCGAGGCCGATGGTCGGCTCGTCCAGGATCATCAGCCGGGGCGCGCTGACCAGGGCCTGCGCGAGTTCGAGGCGGCGGACCATACCGCCGGAGTACGTGGCGGCGAGCCGGTGCGCGACGTCGCCGAGGCCCACCGCGTCCAGCGCCTGGGAGACCCGCGCGGCCCGCTCGCGGCGGGGCACGTCGAAGACGCGGGCGAAGAGCTGGACGTTCTCCCGGCCCGTGAGGTTCGCGTCCGCCGACAGCTGCTGCGGTACGTAGCCGAGCAGGCGGCGTACCGCCATCTTGTGCCGGGCCGCGTCATGGCCGAACACCTCGATGACGCCGGGCGGCACGGGCAGGAGTGTGGTGATCGCGCGCATGGTGGTGGTCTTGCCCGCGCCGTTGGGCCCCAGGAGACCGAACACCTCCCCCTGGCCGACCAGCAGGTCCAGGCCGTCGACGGCCTTCGCGTCGCCGAAGCTGTAGCTCAGACCGGTGCAGTTGAGGGCGGGGGCGGTTGGGTGGGTCACGCGATCTCATCCCCTTCGCGCAACGAGGCGGCGAGTCTGTTCAGGGCCGGGAGTGCGGCGGTGAGCGCCGCGCGGTCGGCGGTGTCGAGCCCGGCCAGGTGTTCGCGGAAGAGCGCCTCGCGACGGGCGTGCCAGTCACGCAGCCTCCCGATCCCTGCGACGGTCGGATACAGCAGCGCGGCCCGCCCGTCCTGGGCGTCCTTCTCCCGGCGCAGCAGCCCTTCGGCGACGAGGTGATTGACCAGGGTGCTGACCGAGTTGGGCGCGAGGCAGAGGCTGTGTGCGGCCTCCGAGACCCGGATGCCGGGCCCGTCGGCCACCAGCCGCAGCAGTTCGGCGTGCGCCCCGCGCAGCCGACGGGCCGACAGGCCGCTCCACAGCCGTCGCCGGGCGAGCCTCTGGATACGGGGCAGAAGTCCGGCGAGCTCATCAGGCAGATCACCCGCCGCCACACTGTCCACTTTAGCTCCGTATGCGAGCTAATGTCCCGATGCCCTGTTCGGACGGAGATACCTTGTTCGGACGGAAAAGCCCTGGCGACGCGTAGGGCCGCCGCTGTCAGTCGTCAACGCTCAATGCTCGGGGAACCGCTCCCCGCACCGGCTGCAGAACACCGGTTCCGGGTCCTGCGAGAGCCTGCCGCACCCGGGGCAGACCCGGTCCAGCATGCAGGGGGCCTCGCCACCCTCATAGGCCGCCGATGGCGCGACCGAGGACGCGGCCGGGGGCTTGATGGTCAGGCCGGGGCGGCGGCGGTGAACGGTCACATAGGCCAGACCGTCCGGTCCTGCGGCGAGCGCACGGCGGGAAGTCCGGGGCAGCCAGACGACGGTGGTCGGCGTCAGGTCCAACTCGCCGCCGCCGGCGACGACCCGGCCGCTGCCCGCGACGACGACGAGAAGGACGTCCAGGACATCCTCCTGATGCTCACCGACCTCGGCACCCGGCGGAAGGCGCACCAGATTGGCATCCAACTCACGTCCTTGCTCGGCCAGTTGCCACAGCGCGCCGCGGGCGTCATGAGCGGCGGCGGTCAGCAGGTCGTCGAGTACGGCCAGTACCCGGGGTACGGAATTCACAGCGATCAGGCTACGCCCGCCCTAAGGGCTGTCCCGTAATCCCCGGTGGATCAGCGCGCGGCGTCAGATGCGGTGCATCGCAAGGCGGAGGGGCGTTCGCATACTGGATGTATGCGGACGTTCCGACAACGCAGCGAGGTGCCGTAGCTGTCGTCGCGCGCCCGCCGGGGATTACGGGACAGCCCTTAGGCTGCCCCCTTTGCTCGCACGGCGGAGCGACCCTTCAGGTCCCGCCGCTTCGAGTTCCTTGAGCGTCTCCCCGAGCCAGCTCAGCTCCGCCTGGCTCGTCGCGCGGGCGATCCTCAGCAGACCCCGCCGGAACGGATCCTCGAACGTCTCGGCACCGAGCGGCCGCTCACCCTCGTAGAAGAAGCTGCTCGGCTCCTCCAGGAACGCGAGCCTGCGCCGCAGCACCTCCGCCTGATCGGCCGGGGACGCCAGATGGCGCAGGAAGGCGAGGACGGTGAACCAGCGGTTCTCGTCGCTGATGTCCGTCTCGCCGGCCTCCCGCAGCCGGCGCCGCAGCTCCTCGCGCCCCTGCTCGGTCAGGGTCAGCGTGTGGCGGGGGGCGGCCCTGCTGCCCGGCTCCGTCCGGCGCTCCAGCCAGCCGGCTCGCTCCAGGCGCTTGATCGCCGGATACAAGGTGCCGTCCGCGATGGGGCGGACGTGTCCGGTGAGGTGGGCGACCCGACGCTTCAGCTCGTAGCCATGCAGCGGCTGTTCGTACAGAAATCCCAGGATGGCCAGTTCCAGCATGCAAGCATCCTCTCCCACGGCGTTATACATCGACGCCGATATATAGTCTCGTCGAGTTCAGCGGTTGTGCGGCAAGGAGGAGGAAACATGCGGAACGCTCATGTGACGGCCAACGGTGCGTGCATCAGGTGGGTGGAGCTCCCCGGCCGCCCCGGCACGTCCCGCACCCGGGTCTATCTGCACGGACTCGGGGCCTCGTCCGGCCCGTACTTCACCGCGAGCGCCGTGCATCCCCTGCTGGCCGACGGCCGGTCGCTGCTCATGGACCTGCTCGGCTTCGGAATCAGCGACCGCCCCACGGACTTCGGTTACACGCTCGAGGACCACGCCGACGCGGTGGCGGCGGCGCTGGAGGCGGCCGGCGCGCACGGCACGGACGTGGTCGCGCACAGCATGGGCGGTGCGGTGGCCATCGTGCTCGCGGCACGCCACCCGCACCTGGTGGCCCGACTGGTGCTGGTCGACGCCAATCTGGACCCGGTCGCTCCCGCCCCGGCGCGGCCGAGCAGCAGCGGCATCGCCGCGTACACGGAGGAGGAGTTCCTGGCCGGCGGCCTGGAGGAGGTGCGCGACCGGGTGGGGCCCCACTGGTGGGCGACCATGCGCCTCGCGGGACCCGAGGCGCTGCACCGCAGCGCCGTGCATCTCGCCCGCGGGACGACGCCGACGATGCGCGAGCTACTGCTGGACCTGAAGATTCCGCGTACGTATCTGCGCCCGCTGGACGACGGACCGCTGCCCGGCGAGGACGCGCTGATCGAGAGCGGGGTGCGGGTCGTGGCGGTCCCGGACTGCGGGCACAACATCATGCTGGACAACCCGGAGGCGTTCGCCGAGGAGACGGCGCAGGCCGTCAACGCCTGAGACGGAGGGTCCGCGTCGGACACCACGGGCCCGGGCTCGCGCCCATGGGCCGGTTCGTACCGCTCTCATCGCCGGATCGGCCGTCCGCGGCACGGCCGCTGACGCCGGCCGTACGCGTCACTGTCCGAGGGCGCCTGCCACGGCGACGACGACGAACATCAGCACGAGCACGGCGGCCATGACGCGGTTTCTGGTCTTCGGATCCACCCCGCGAGCGTAGCCGCCGCGCTCAGTGGCCCAGCGGCCAGGATGCGATCGTCTCGTAGCGCGGTTGCTCGCCCGGGACCCCGGCGACCGGCAGGTTGCTGCGTACGAGGGCGAGCTCGCCGACCTCCCACGGGGTCCCCTCGAAGTCCGCGAGTGCCTCGACGTAGGGGCGCAGGTCGGCGTCCGTGCGGCTGCGGGCGAGGGTGAGGTGCGCGCTGTAGCGGCGGTGTTCCTCCATCGGGATGCCGGCGCGGCGGGCGGCGGCACCGGCGCGTTCGGCGAGCAGCCGCAGCGTGTCGATCGCCCCCGCGGCGCCCGCCCACAGCGCCCGCCCGCCGAACCGGCCGGCGCCGTGGATGCGCAGCGGGAAGGCGTCGGTGTGGTGGGCCGCCCGCGCGAGGCGCGCATCCAGCTCGGGCAGCAGTTCCTCGTCCACGGCCCCGAGGAACGCGAGGGTGAAGTGCCAGCTGGGCGTTCCGGTCCAGCGCAGATTCCCGGCACCGGGAAGCGAACGCAGCGGGTCCACGGCGCGGCGCAGTTCCTGGACGGCGGCGTCGGGCGGCAGAACGGCGACGAAGAGTCTGAGGCTGCTCATGGGCCGAGTCTCGCACCGTAACTGCGTGTCTTGGGCTCCGTGCGTATCGTTGTACTACGCGGCTACCCCGCGCCCGCGCCGCAGCGGGGAGGAGCGGCACGATGACCGTCGTGGAGACCGACAGGATCGAGATGGCCGACAACAGCGACGAGCGCACTCTGGACATGATGTTCGAGTGGCTTGAGCCCACCCCCGAGGGATTCAAGGTAGAGATCGTCGAGGGGAACATCTACATGTCGCCGCAGCGGGACACCCACTGGGAGGTCATCTTCGACATCGTCGAACAACTGCGTGCCAGGTACCCGCGACAGCGGCTGAAGTCCGATGTGCGCATCGACTTCCCGGGCCGTCTCAACGGCTTCGTTTCCGATGTCGTCGCCCTGGCCGAGGACGCCACCAAGGACTCCAAGGGCCGCTGGCGCTACCAGGACATCGAGTTCGTGGCCGAGGTGATCTCCAAGGACACCGCCGCCAACGACTACGGGGCGAAGAAGGCCGCGTACGCCACGGCCGGCGTACCTGTGTACGTCATCGTCGACCCGTACACCGGCACGTGGCACCTCCACACGCTTCCGAAGAACGACGAGTACCGCAGCGTGCTGAGCCTCGACTTCGGCACCCCGATCGACCTCACCGCGACCCTTGTGGGCCTCACCTTGGAGACGGGCGAGTTCCCCCGCGACTGACATACGTGCCACGGGCCCCGATCGGTATCGACCGGTCGGGGCCCGTGGCACGTGCTGTACGACCGGCCCTCAGGCCGCCGCGGCCAGCTTTTCACGCGGTACGAACCGCACGTGCGGGCGGCCGGGGCGGAGGTCGACCTTGAGGCGGAGGCCGCCCGCCCGGACCAGCATGAAGCCGACGGCCAGCGCGGCCAGCAGGGAGAACGCGCCGCCGACCGCCATGCCTGTACGGACCCCGTAGGCGTCGCTGATCCAGCCGACGAGCGGGGCGCCCACCGGCGTACCGCCGGCGAAGACCATCATGTACAGGCTCATGACCCGGCCTCGCATCTCCGGGTCGGCGGCCATCTGGACGCTCGTGTTCGCGCTGATGTTGGTCGTCAGGCCGAACATGCCGATCGGGACCAGCAGGATCGCGAAGAGCCAGACGGACGGCGCCAGGGAAGCGATGATTTCCAGCAGACCGAACACCGTGCCGGCGGCCACCAGCATCCGCAGCCGCGAGGAGCGGCGGCGGGCGGCGAGCAGGGCGCCGACGAGGGAGCCGGCCGCCATGAGGATGTTGAAGAACGAGTACATCCCGGCGTCGCCGTGGAAGATCTCGTCCGCGAAGGCCGTGAGCCAGATCGGGAAGTTGAACCCGAACGTGCCGACGAAGCCGACCAGGACGATCGGCCAGATCAGCTCGGGGCGGCCGGAGACATAGCGCAGGCCCTCCCGCAGCTGTCCCTTGGCGCGCGGCACGGCGGTGGGCTTGTGCAGCTCGCTCGGACGCATCAGCATCAGGCCGATGATCGGGGCCACGAAGGACAGGCCGTTGAACATGAAGGCCCAGCCGCTGCCGACGGTGGTGATCAGAACACCGGCGACTGCGGGGCCAATGAGCCGGGCGGACTGGAAGTTCGCCGAGTTGAGACTGACCGCGTTCCGCAGCTGGGCGGGGCCGACCATCTCGGAGACGAACGACTGGCGGGCCGGGTTGTCGACGACCGTCACCATGCCGAGCAGGAACGCGATGAGGTAGACGTGCCACACCTGGACGACACCGGAGAGCGTGAGCACCGCGAGGGCGATCCCGCACAGGCCGAGAGCCGCCTGGCTGACGAGAAGGAGCTTCCGCTTCGGGAGACGGTCGGCGATGACGCCGCCGTAGAGGCCGAAGAGAAGCATCGGAAGAAACTGGAGGGCCGTGGTGATGCCGACGGCGGCGGCGGACCCGGTGAGGCTCAGGACGAGCCAGTCCTGCGTGATGCGGGACATCCAGGTACCGATGTTGGAGATCACGGCGCCCGTGGCGAACAGGCGGTAGTTACGGATCTTCAGCGACGAGAAGGTCCCGCCGGGCTTGCTCTCGTGGGTGGAATTCGGTGCGGGGGCGGAGTCTGCTCCGGATCCCGTACTCAAAAGGGTTCGCCTCCTCGTACGTATACATTTCGCTGACTGACGGGATGCGGCGGTGCGGGCGGTGCGCCGGCTGTGGTCCGGCGCGGCCGGCCCCGCTACAGGTGGGCGAGCTTCTCCAGCACGGGCGCCGCCTTGCGCAGCGTCTCCCACTCTTCCTCGTCCAGGCCCTCGGCGAGGGTGGTCAGCCAGGCGTTCCGCTTGGAGCGGCTCTCTTCGAGCATGGCTTCTGCCTGTTCGGTCTGGCTGACCATCTTCTGGCGACGGTCATCGGGGTGCGGTTCCAGTCTGACCAGCCCCTTGGCTTCCAGCAGCGCGACGATGCGAGTCATCGACGGAGGCTGCACATGCTCCCTGCGGGCCAGCTCACCGGGTGTGGCCGAACCGCAGCGGGCGAGCGTGCCGAGCACCGACATCTCGGTGGGGCTCAGTGACTCGTCGACGCGCTGGTGCTTCAGGCGTCGGCCGAGCAGCATCACGGCGGAGCGAAGGGAGCTCACGGCGGCCGCACTGTCGCCGTCGTGGATCAGGTCAGGCATGTTTATTAGAGTAACTCATTACCTACCCTAAAGACCATTCGTGTTACACGCGCGAGACCCACATCACCCAATCGATCACCCGAACGAGTGACTCGAATACTGAAAGTGACGCGAAATGACCTCATGAGCCGTAACCCTGCTGCCATGAGATCGACTGTGCTCAGCCTGCGGATAGACGGTGAGCTGCTCGACCGGCTCAGGCAGCATGCCGCCAAACGCGGAATGAGCGTCCAGGACTATGTCGTCCGGACGCTCATTCGCGATGACTTCGACGAGCGCTTCAAGGCGGCTGTCGACGAGACGGAGAAGTTCTACGGTTCGGAAGGGACCGCAGGAATCAGGGCGGAAGAGGTCACGTGAGGCCGAGGGCCGGCATCGCGTAGTAGAAGACGAAGACCGCCGACACCACATACATGGCCGCCGGCACCTCGCGCCAGCGCCCGGCCACGACCCGCAGCACGGAGAAGGCGATGAAGCCGATGCCGATGCCGTTGGTGATCGAGTACGTGAACGGCATCATCACCATGGCCAGGAAGGCCGGGATGGCGAGCGTGTAGTCGCTCCAGTCGATGTCCCGCACCGAACCCGAGATGATCAGGAAGCCGACCGCCAGCAGCGCCGGGGTTGCCGCCTGCGACGGGACCATGGTCGCCAGCGGCGTCAGGAACAGCGCCACCGTGAACAGCAGACCCGTCACGACGCTCGCCAGACCGGTGCGGGCACCCTCGCCGACACCCGCCGTGGACTCCACGAAGCAGGTGCCCGCGGAGGCGGAGCTCGCGCCGCCCGCGGCGACCGCGACGCCGTCGACGAACAGCACCTTGTTGATGCCGGGGAAGTTGCCGTCCTTGTCCGTCAGCTTCGCCTCGTCGCCGACGCCGAGGATGGTGCCCATCGCGTCGAAGAAGCAGGACAGCAGCACGGTGAAGACGAACAGGATGCCGGTGAGCACACCGACCTTCTCGAAGCCGCCGAACAGACTGACCTCGCCGATCAGCCCGAAGTCCGGGGTGGCGACCGGATTGCCCGGCCACTGCGGGACGGTCAGACCCCACGCCTCGCCCGGCAGATCGGCGACCGCGTCGATGATCATCGCGACGACCGTCATGGCGACGATGGAGATCAGGATCGCGCCCGGCACCTTGCGGACGATCAGCGCGAGGGTGAGCAGCGTGCCGAGGATGAAGACCAGAACCGGCCAGCCGCCCAGGTGACCGTCACTGCCGAGCTGGAGCGGGACGGTGGTGTGCGCGGCGTCCGGGATGCGGGAGACGAAGCCCGAGTCGACCAGGCCGATCAGCAGGATGAACAGACCGATACCGATCGCGATGCCCTTACGGAGCGACGTCGGTACGGCGTGCATCACACGTTCACGCAGACCGGTCGCGACCAGCAGCATGACCACGATGCCCGCGAGGACGACCATGCCCATCGCGTCCGGCCAGCTCATCCTGGGGGCGAGCTGGAGGGCCACCACGGTGTTGACGCCGAGGCCGGCGGCCAGCGCGATGGGCACATTGCCGATGACGCCCATCAGAAGCGTGGAGAACGCGGCGGTCAGCACGGTGGCGGTGACCAGCTGGCCGCCGTCGAGCTGGTGCCCGTACATGTCCTTCGCGCTACCGAGAATGATCGGGTTTAGCACGATGATGTACGCCATTGCGAAGAACGTGGCGAATCCGCCGCGAACCTCGCGCCCGATTGTCGACCCCCGCTCGGAGATCTTGAAGAAACGATCCAGGCCGTTCTGCGGCTGAGGAGCCGGTGACTGCTTGGAGTCGACCGAAGCGGTGGCCAGGGGGGACATGTATGACCTCAGTCGTACGTAGTGGGGGATTAAAAGTTGGCAGCTTTGGACTTTTACACGAATAATTCGAGACAGCCGCAAGCAGATTCAGTATGAATACATAAGGCGAAGATCGCTATCTCCGCGCGTAGACCCTTGGGGCACCTGGCCTGACGGCCTTTGTACATGCCGTCCTTACGGGGTACAGGAGGGGGCGCACAGCGGGCCCATACACTGAGGTCATGGCGAAGTGGACACCGAAGCACGAGGCACCCGAGCCCCTGGAGGGGCCCGTCGTCGCCACCATCACCGGCGGCACGATCCTCTGGTTCGTCCTCTTCCTGGTCCAGCTGCCGTTCTACGGCTGGTTCGACGACCACGGGCACCTGTGGTGGCTGTGGACCTGCCTGGCCGGTGCGGGGCTCGGCCTGATCGGCATCTGGTACGTACGGGGGCGCGACGCGGCGATCAAGCGGGCGGCGGCTGCGGCTTCTCCAAGCGCAGGGACGGGCACGGAGGGCACGTCGGGCGCCACGGCCTGAAACCGTCCGGCCTCGAGTCGCCCGTCCGGCCCGGGCGGCCCGTCCCGCACCGTCCTCGCATCGCCCGGCATCAGGACTTCCGTGCCCCGGCAGGACCCTACGCCTGCTCCCTGGGGTCTGATCTCCGGACCCCCGGTGGGTAAATAGGACGTTTCCCCCGTACCGTCGGAACCATGACGCAGCGGGCACCCCAATCCTTCGGCGAGCAGACTCCCGAGGCCTCCGGCGCCGCCGGCCTTCCCGGACCGGCCGTGATCGACGCCGGTTCCGAGCTCGACCCTGTCCACCCGATGAGACTCCCGGCCCCGGCCGTGAACCCCCGCGGGCTGACCGCGGCCGAGGTGGCTCAGCGGATCGCCCACGGTGAGGTCAACGACGTACCTGTCCGCTCGTCCCGTTCCATCGGCGAGATCGTCCGCGCGAACGTACTCACCCGGTTCAACCTGATCATCGGCGTTCTCTGGCTGATCATGCTGGCCGTCGCACCGATCCAGGACAGCCTCTTCGGCTTTGTGATCATCGCCAACACCGGAATCGGCATCATCCAGGAGTGGCGGGCCAAGAAGACCCTGGACAGCCTCGCGGTCATCGGCGAGGCCAAACCCACGGTGCGGCGCGACGGGATCTCGGCCGAGATCTCCGCCTCCGAGATCGTCCTCGGCGACCTCGTCGAACTCGGCCCCGGTGACAAAGTCGTTGTCGACGGCACGGTCGCCGAGGCCGACGGCCTGGAGATCGACGAGTCGCTGCTGACCGGCGAGGCCGACCCGGTGCTGAAGCGGCCCGGCGACCAAGTGATGTCCGGCAGCTTCGTCTTCGCGGGCGGCGGAGCGTTCGCCGCCACCAAGGTCGGCCGCGAGGCCTACGCCGCTCAGCTCGCCGAGGAGGCGTCCCGCTTCACCCTCGTCCACTCCGAGCTGCGCACCGGCATCTCCACCATCCTCAAGTACGTCACCTGGATGATGGTGCCGACCGCGCTCGGCCTGATCATCAGCCAGCTCTTCGTCGAGAACAACGACGTCACGGAGTCGATCGCCCGGACCGTCGGCGGCATCGTCCCGATGATCCCGGAAGGCCTGGTGCTGCTCACCTCGGTCGCGTTCGCGATCGGCGTCATACGGCTCGGCCGTGAACAGTGCCTGGTGCAGGAACTCCCCGCCATCGAGGGTCTGGCCCGCGTCGACGTCGTCTGCCTGGACAAGACCGGCACCCTCACCGAGGGCGGCATGGATGTCGCCGAGGTCCGGGCGCTGAGAGGTGCGGACGACACGTACATACAGCACGTGCTGGGTGCCCTCGGCGCGTCCGACCCGCGACCCAATGCCAGCCTGCGGGCCATCGTCGACGCCTATCCGGACACGCAGGAGTGGCGGTGCACGCAGTCGCTGCCGTTCTCCTCAACCCGCAAGTACAGCGGCGCCGCGTTCGACGAGGGCGGCGGCCGGGCGTCGACCTGGCTGCTCGGCGCCCCCGATGTGCTGCTGCCCCGGCAGGACCCGGCGCTCACCGAGATCGAGCAGCTCAACGAGCAGGGGCTGCGGGTGCTGCTGCTGGCCCGCGCGCAGGGCGGACTCGATGGGCCGGGCATCGCTGCCGGAGCCGTACCGAGCGCGCTGGTCGTCCTGGAACAGCGACTGCGGCCGGACGCCGAAGAGACGCTGTCCTACTTCGCCGACCAGCGGGTCGCCGCGAAGGTCATCTCCGGCGACAACGCGGTCTCCGTCGGAGCGGTCGCCGGAAAGCTCGGCCTGCCGGGCGCCGAAAACACCCTGGACGCGCGCCGACTGCCCACCGCCCCGGACGACATGGCCACGGCCATCGAGAAGCACGCGGTCTTCGGCCGGGTCACCCCGCGGCAGAAACGGGACATGGTCGGCGTGCTCCAGTCCCGCGGCCACACCGTCGCGATGACCGGCGACGGCGTCAACGACGTGCTGGCGCTGAAGGACGCCGACATCGGTGTCTCCATGGGTTCCGGCTCCGAGGCGACCCGGGCCGTCGCCCAGATCGTGCTGCTCAACAACAGCTTCACGACGCTGCCGTCCGTAGTCGCCGAGGGCCGCCGGGTGATCGGCAACATCACCCGGGTCGCCACCCTGTTCCTGACCAAGACCGTCTACTCGGTGCTGCTGGCGATCCTGGTGGTCTGCTTCCAGACCGAGTACCCGTTCCTGCCGCGCCATCTGACCCTGCTGTCGACGCTGACGATCGGCGTCCCGGCGTTCTTCCTGGCCCTCGCCCCCAACAAGGAACGCGCCCATCCGCACTTCGTGCGCCGCGTCATGCGGTACGCGATCCCGTCGGGGGTCATCGCGGCCGTCGCCACCTTCGCGACGTATCTGATCGCCCGGCACTACTACACCGGTCCCGGTGAGCTGGACGCGGAGACCAGCGCGGCCACGCTCACGCTGTTCCTGGTCTCGATGTGGGTGCTGGCGATCATCGCCCGCCCGTACACCTGGTGGCGGGTCTGCCTGGTGGCGACGATGGGGCTGGCGTTCCTGATCGTGCTGGTGGTGCCGTGGCTGCAGAACTTCTTCGCGCTGAAGCTGGTGGGGGCGACGATGCCGTGGACGGCTGTGGGCATCGCGGTGGTGGCGGCGGCCTGCCTGGAGTTCGCCTGGCGGCTGGTCGGCCGCCGCTTCCCGGCGTAGCTCCCGCGACCGCGGCCGGAAACGGCGGCGCCTGCGGCACGGATGCGAACGGGCCGTGCCCCAAGGACGTGAGTCGTCCCCGGACACGGCCCGGTGTGGTGCGCGATGGTGCGTATCCAGCGAAGGGAACTACTTCACGTCGACGAAGTCGCCCGCGGTCGTGAAGGCCGGGGTGGTGGACGTACCGGCGAAGCTGTAACGCCAGTAACCGTCGACCGACGCCTTGACCGTGGTCTTCAGGTTGCCGGTGCTGTTCGTCTTGATGGTCTTGATCGTGGTGTAGGTGGAGCTGGTCTTCTTGCGGAACTGGAGCTTCACCGACTGGCCGGTGTAGCCGTGGTACGCGTGGTCCTCCCAGTTCGCCCGCGAGAGCTTGCCGGTGACCGTGATCGTCCCGCCCTTCCTCACGGGCTCCGGGGCCGCGTTGACCGTCAGCTTCGACAGCCGCTGCACATGGGTGGTGCTGTAGGACTGGTTCTCGGCGGCGCTCATCTCATCGCCGGAGAGCACGGCCGCAGCGACCTTCCAGGTACCGGCCAGGGAGTTCTTGTACAGGTGGTAGCGCGGGTCGATCGTGAAGGTCAGCTTGCACGTGGAGGTCGTCGCGTTGACCTTGGTGCACTTGGCCACGTCCTCGTTCGGCACGAGCACCCCGTCCACGGTGTCCGGGGAAGACAGGTCCTTGCCGTGCCACAGGGCGACGAAGGCGTCGGAGATGCCGGAGGGGTGCGAGGCGGTGATCGAGGCGGAGACCGTCTTGGAGGCGGTGGTGCCCAGGACGATGTCCTTGCCGCCGTTGACGACGACCTTGGAGATGACGGGCTCGGACGTGGCCGCCGCACGGGCGGCCTTCGACGCGCCCTGCGGGGCGATGTCGAAGATCTCGGCCGCCGACGTCGGGATGTGCGGCAGGTTCGCGGCGTCATCCGCGTGGGCGGCCGGGACGGCCAGGGCGGACAGGGCCAGGGCGCCGGAGACGGCGGCCACGGTGGCACGAATACGCATGTATTTCCCCAGTGGAGAAAGGGCCCCGCGAGTATGTGATGCGACCTGAGCGGGGCTCGTTCGGTCTGAGAGTCTGCTGACTCGACAGACCAGACCCGCCACACCTGTGAAGGGTTGTACACCAAACCGAACTTCTTGCGAAGATCCCCCTCCCTTCGGGTGCCCCTGGGCGCGCCGGCTCAGAGCCTGTCGGGTGACCTCCGATCGGATAGCGGACGCGGTCTGGTGCGTGCGATTCCAAGGCGGAGGAGGGAGTCAACGCGGAGCGTTGGTGACTGACGACAACGCGGGAAGCGTGCGTGCCAGGGCGTGGCCGCCCGGTCGGAGGTCACCCGACAGGCTCTCAGCTTGACGTTTAACCCCGGCAAGATCATGTCTTGTCGGGGTTCGTCATGCGCCGGACAGCAGGCGCGGCCGCCTGTGATGCTCGAAGTGTTGAG
>NZ_JBEOYU010000020.1:0-107925 GCF_040297265.1 Streptomyces sp. NPDC001832 | reverse complement strand
CCGATGGTACTGCAGGGGGGACCCTGTGGGAGAGTAGGACGCCGCCGGACTCCTTTTACGGGAAAGCCCCGTGCCCTTGTGGCACGGGGCTTTCCCGCGTTCATAGGGTCTTGCGTTACCCCTGCGTACCTGCCAGCGATGGCTGAGGGTAAAGTCAGGGGGCATCATCGGCACGTTCTTCACACAGGAGGCCCCCGGGTGGAGGTCCAGGAGACTCGGGTTCAGACGGACCGGGTACTCACTATCCCCAACATCCTCAGCATGGCTCGCCTTGTCGGGGTCCCGCTCTTCCTGTGGCTGATTCTTCGCCCCGTGTTCGGCGGCCCACAAAGCGATGGCTGGGCCTTGCTGGTGCTGATGTTCAGCGGCATCAGCGACTACCTCGACGGTAAGCTCGCCCGCAAGTGGAACCAGATCAGCCGCCTCGGTCGGCTCCTGGACCCTGCTGCAGACCGCCTCTATATCCTTTCGACCCTCGTCGGCCTGACCTGGCGGGAGATCCTGCCGCTCTGGCTCACCGCAGTACTCCTGGCCCGTGAGCTGATGCTCCTCGTGATGGTGGGAATCCTTCGCCGCCACGGCTATCCGCCGCCTCAGGTGAACTTTCTGGGGAAGGCCGCCACGTTCAACTTGATGTACGCGTTCCCCTTGTTGCTGCTCAGCGACGGAAGTGGTTGGCTTGCTTCGCTGGCCGCTATTTTCGGATGGGCGTTCGCAGGTTGGGGTACAACGCTCTATTGGTGGGCAGGGATCCTCTACGTGGTTCAGGTCCGCCGCCTCGTCAAGGCGGATGTAGCAGCCGATTGAGCTCGTTGATGCGGTGCCGCGCAGCGTGGCCGGTCTGCCGCTGATGACCCGAATGGTGCCCTGACGGGCGAAGTCGGCCAGACCGTCGTCTCTGCAAGGAGGACGTTTCCGACATGAAGGCCGTCGTGATGGCTGGTGGCGAAGGCACGCGCCTTCGCCCCATGACCTCAAGCATGCCCAAGCCGCTTCTGCCTGTCGCTAATCGGCCGATCATGGAGCATGTGCTTCGCCTGCTCAAGCGGCACGGGCTCAACGAGACCGTCGTAACGGTCCAGTTTCTCGCCTCGTTGGTCAAGAACTACTTTGGGGACGGCGAAGAGCTCGGGATGGAGCTCAGCTATGCCAACGAGGAGAAACCGCTCGGCACCGCAGGAAGTGTGAAGAACGCTGAGGAAGCGCTGAAGGACGACACCTTCCTCGTCATTTCCGGTGACGCGCTCACCGACTTCGATCTCACCGACCTCATCGCCTTCCACAAGGAAAAGGGCGGGCTGGTGACGGTGTGCCTGACCCGTGTGCCGAATCCTTTGGAATTCGGCATCACCATTGTGGACGAGGCGGGCCAGGTTGAGCGGTTCCTGGAGAAGCCCACCTGGGGCCAGGTCTTCTCTGACACCGTCAATACGGGCATCTATGTCATGGAGCCCGAGGTGTTCGACTACGTGGAGGCCGACGTCTCGGTGGATTGGTCCGGTGATGTCTTCCCGCAGCTCATGAAGGAAGGCAAGCCCATCTACGGCTATGTCGCCGAGGGGTACTGGGAGGATGTCGGTACCCACGAGAGCTATGTGAAGGCCCAGGCAGACGTTCTTGAGCGCAAGGTCGATGTCGAGATCGACGGCTTCGAGATCTCGCCGGGCGTATGGGTTGCGGAAGGCGCGGAAGTACATCCCGACGCGGTGCTGCGGGGCCCTCTCTACGTCGGGGACTACGCGAAGGTCGAAGCCGGAGTGGAGATTCGCGAGCACACGGTCATCGGGTCGAACGTTGTCGTGAAAAGTGGCGCTTTCCTGCACAGGGCCGTGATTCACGACAACGTCTACGTCGGCCAGCACAGCAATCTGCGCGGATGCGTGATCGGTAAGAACACCGACGTCATGCGGGCCGCCCGCATCGAGGACGGTGCGGTTATCGGGGACGAGTGCCTGATCGGTGAAGAATCGATCATTCAGGGCAACGTCCGCGTCTACCCGTTCAAGACCATCGAGGCCGGCGCTTTCGTCAATACCTCGGTGATCTGGGAATCCCGCGGACAGGCCCACCTCTTCGGGGCCCGAGGAGTGTCCGGCATTCTGAATGTCGAGATCACGCCGGAGCTGGCGGTCCGGCTCGCCGGAGCCTATGCCACGACCCTCAAGAAGGGCTCGACGGTCACCACCGCCCGTGATCACTCCCGCGGCGCCCGCGCGCTGAAGAGAGCGGTGATCTCGGCGCTTCAGGCCAGCGCCATCGACGTCCGGGACCTGGAAAATGTGCCGCTGCCCGTCGCACGCCAGCAGACTGCGCGGGGCAGCGCCGGTGGGATCATGATCCGTACGTCCCCCGGCGTGTCCGACTCGGTCGACATCATGTTCTTCGACGAGCGGGGCGCGGACCTCTCCCAGGCGCGGCAGCGGAAGCTGGATCGTGTCTACGCCCGCCAGGAATACCGCCGCGCCTTCCCGGGGGAGATCGGGGACTTGCACTTCCCTTCCAGTGTCTTCGACTCGTACACCGGATCGCTGCTGCGGAACGTGGACACCACGGGGATTGCCGACGCGGCTCTCAAGGTTGTCGTCGATGCCTCCAACGGCAGTGCCGGGCTTGTCCTGCCCAGCCTGCTGGGCCGACTCGGCGTGGACGCATTGACCATCAATCCCGGCCTCGACGAATCACGGCCCACCGAATCCGCCGAGACCCGGCGCTCAGGGCTGGTGCGGTTGGGCGAGATCGTCTCCTCGGCACGGGCCGCGTTCGGCGTGCGGTTCGATCCGGTTGGCGAGCGGCTCTCCCTGGTGGACGAACAGGGCAGGATCGTGGAGGACGACCGGGCGCTCCTGGTGATGCTCGACCTCGTGGCGGCCGAGCGGCGCAGCGGGCGGGTAGCGCTGCCGGTGACCACTACGCGGGTCGCCGAGCAGGTCGCGGCGTACCACGGCACGCAGGTCGAATGGACGACGACATCGCCCGACGACCTGACGCGTGTGGGACGCGAGGAAGGCACCATCTTTGGTGGAGACGGCCGCGGTGGCTTCATCGTTCCCGAGTTCAGCAGCGTCTTCGACGGATCGGCCGCTTTCGTGAGACTCATCGGGCTTGTCGCCAGGACCCAGCTCACCCTCAGCCAGATCGATGCCCGTATTCCCCGTGCCCATGTCCTGCGCCGTGATCTGGCCACACCCTGGGCCGTCAAGGGCCTGGTCATGCGGCGGGTTGTGGAGGCCGCCGGCGACCGCAATGTCGATACGACAGACGGTGTACGGGTCGTCGAGACCGACGGGCGATGGGTGCTGGTGCTGCCGGACCCGGCCGAAGCGGTCACCCATTTGTGGGCTGAGGGCCCGGATGACGCCTCCGCGCAGGCGCTGCTGGACGAATGGGCGGCAGTCGTGGAGAGCGCAGGTCACTGAGGGTTCCACCGGTGTGCCCGGCGGCGTCCGGCGGCGCCTTCGGGCACACCGGTGGGGCCATTCGGCGGTAGCAGTGGCGACGTGCGACGATGTGCGGCATGTCGCAGCAGCCCCCCGATCGGAGTACCGCCTCGCCTCCTGCGCGCCCTGACGCGTCCATGTCGCTGCTGACCAATGTGATGGACCACAGCCTGGACGACGGATACGCCGAGGCGTCGGCGCGTCGCGAGGCCGACGGGAGTGCGGGCATGCCCCGCACGCTCAAGTCGAAATTCGGCCTCGCCGCGTGTCTGGTGCTCGTTGCACTCGTGGTCACGCTCGGGGCCGCGCAGGCACGTGTCTCCGCTCCGGTCATTGCCAAGGAGCGCGAGGATTTGATCGACCGCATCGACGGGGAGACGGCGGCGGCCGACACCCTTGAGTCGCAGGTCGACAAGCTCCGGGACGACGTGGGCAGGCGCCAGCGTAAGGCGTTGGAGAAGCATGGTGGGGACCAGGGAGAGCTGGTGGCACTGCTCGCCGGGGCGACACCCGTGGAGGGGCCCGGCGTGAAGCTTGTCGTCGACGACGCCAAGGACACCGACCAGGGCGGTGGCGGGCCGAGGGAGACCAGCGGATTCGCCGACACCGGGCGAGTGCGCGACCGGGACCTGCAACGGGTCGTCAACGGCCTCTGGCAGTCCGGTGCGGAGGCGATCGCGATCAACGGGCAGCGTCTGACGGCCCTGTCGGCGATCCGCGCGGCCGGCGACGCCATACTGGTCGACAACAGACCGCTCGTGCCTCCGTACACGGTGCTGGCGGTGGGGAATGGGAAGCAGCTCAGCACCGCATTCCAGGACAGTGCTGACGGCCAGTATCTGCAGGCGCTCAAGGACACCTTCGACATCCGGACGAGCCTGTCCGTCCAGGAGAAGGTAAACCTCCCGGTTGCGCCGAGCCTGATCGTACGGACAGCAGAGCCTTATTCGGCCGCAGACACTGGCAGTGGTGCGGCAGACATAGAGAAGGGCAGATCGTGATCGCCGTACTGGGCCTCGTCGCGGGAGTCGTGGTCGGACTGTTGGTCCGCCCCGAGGTGCCGGCGGTGGTCGAGCCCTATCTTCCGATCGCCGTCGTGGCCGCCCTCGACGCAGTTTTCGGTGGTCTGCGGGCCATGCTCGACGGAATCTTCGTCGACAAGGTGTTCGTCGTGTCGTTCCTGTCGAATGTCGTAGTGGCTGCACTGATCGTGTTCCTGGGCGACAAGCTGGGCGTCGGAGCGCAGCTCTCCACCGGTGTGGTGGTCGTGCTCGGGATCCGGATCTTTTCCAACGCCGCGGCCATCCGTCGGCACGTCTTCCAGGCCTGAGGCCGATGAGCAACGAAGAACTTCCCGGCGACGAGGGGCGGACCGGCGAGCAGCCGGCCGAGGCCGTCAAGGAGCTCACCGGGCGTCAGCGGCTGATCGCCGGACTCTGGCCGCCGCGAGTGACGCGGGCCCAACTCACCTTTGCCGTGCTGCTGTTCGTCCTCGGTCTCGGGCTGGCCATTCAGGTGCGCTCGAACAGTGACAACAGCGCACTGCGGGGTGCCCGTCAGGAAGACCTGGTCCGCATTCTCGATGAGCTGGACGACCGTACACAGCGCCTGGAGGACGAGAAGCAGCGCCTCGACGCTCAGCGTACGGAGTTGGAGAACAGCTCCGACCAGGCTGAGGAGGCGCGTAAGCAGACGCTGGAGAAGGAGCGGCAACTCGGTATTCTCGCGGGCACCGTGGCGGCGCACGGGCCCGGGATCACGCTCACCGTCAATGACCCGGGAGACGGGATCAAGGCGGACATGCTGCTCGACGCGCTGCAGGAGTTGCGTGCGGCGGGTGCCGAAGCGATCGAGGTCAACGGAGTGAGAGTGGTGGCCAATACTTTCTTCTCCGGTGACGGGGGCAACGTCAAGGTGGACGGCCGTAAGATCACTGCGCCGTACGTATTCAAAGTGATCGGCAGGCCCCAGGATCTGGAGCCGGCGCTGAACATCCCTGGCGGTGTGGTGCAGACGCTGGAGAAGGAGCAGGCCACCGTGCATGTGGAGCAGGCCGACGACATCGTCGTGGACGTCTTGCGACCGGCGAAGCGGTCTGACTACGCTCGGCCGTCATCGTCGTGAGGCCGCGGCATGGAGGGGCCGAAGGTGACGGGCAGGAGGTTGCGGGGGGTCGGCGCATCGTAATGGTGGTGCGTGGTGGAAACTGTCGAGTGGATACGGACGTTGTGAAGACGTCCGGGTCGGCAGGTGTGTTCGTTCAGGTTCGTCCTGCCCCACGGGCGGGTCTATTTCGGTCAAGGGGAATCGCCCGTGAAGTTGTTTGGGAAGTTGTTCGGCAAGAGCGCTCGCGATGAAGCTGCCCGCCACCGCGCACCGCGCCATGGCCAGGCAGAGGAGCAGGGGTCGGAGCGCCCGCTCTTCCGCGATCAGGTGTCCGGTTCGGGCAGCGATAATTCGGGCGTTTCCGGCGCGTCGTCTGTTGACGCTGCCGGTGCCGGCCGCATAGGTTTCTCGGAACCGTCAACCTCAAGTACGGGTGGAGGGTTCACCCCGAGGCAGGAGGGTTCGTCCATGCCGGTCTGTACGAGGTGCGGGCATCGCAATGCTGAGGCCAGTCGTTTCTGCTCCAACTGTGGTGCACCACTGAGGGGTGGAATTCCCGAGCGTGCCTCGGAGACGACCTCGACCATCTCCATCTCCGGTCTCGAGGCGTACGACGCGGAGAGCACCGGGCAGACGCCCCTACCGTCTCTCTCGCCCGAGGCACAGGCCGCTGTCGAAGCTCTTCCGCTCGGCTCGGCGCTCCTGGTGGTGCGACGTGGTCCGAACGCCGGCAGCCGCTTCCTGTTGGATAGTGAGCTGACCACGGCCGGCCGCCATCCGCAGAGCGACATCTTCCTCGACGACGTGACGGTGTCGCGGCAGCATGTGGAGTTCCGCAGGAGCCCCGACGGCAGCTTCACGGTCGGGGACGTGGGCAGCCTGAACGGCACCTACGTCAATCGCGAGCGTATCGACTCCGTCGCCCTGTCCAACGGAGACGAAGTGCAGATCGGGAAGTACCGGCTGGTCTTCTACGCGAGCCAGCAGGGCATCTGACCCGTCAGGGAAGGTCCATGCTGAGAACACCGACGGGCGGTGCCGGTCACGGCACCGCCGCCGACGACCGCCCGGTGAGCATCGGCACGGTGCTCCTGCGACTGCGGGACGAGTTTCCCGAAGTCACGATCTCCAAGATTCGCTTCCTGGAGGCCGAAGGGCTCGTCGAGCCGCAGCGGACCCCCTCCGGCTATCGCAAGTTCCGTGGGGCCGACGTGGAGCGGCTGGCTCAGGTACTGCGTTTGCAGCGGGACCACTACCTCCCGCTGAAGGTCATCCGAGAGCACCTGGATGCCCTCGCCCGCGGCGAACAGTCCACCCTGCCGTCCGGGGGCGGCCCGCAGGACCTGGCTGAGAGCGGCCGGGATGCCGACTCCGGACGGGCGACGGCGGCCCGTATCGGCCGCGCCGAGCTGCTCGCGGCCGCCGAGGTCACCGAGAGTGACCTGGACGAGTGGGAGTCGTACGGCCTGGTCGCTCCGGCCGCCGAGGGCGGTTACGACGCGGAGACGGTCACGGTGGCCAAGCTTGTGGCGGATCTGGGTCGATTCGGTCTGGAACCGCGTCACCTGCGTGCCATTCGGGCAGCCGCGGACCGTGAGGCGGGACTCGTCGAGCAGGTGATCGCGCCCCTGCGCCGACACCGGAATCCGCAGACCAGAGCACATGCGGAGGCCACCGCGAGGGAGCTCGCAGAGTTGTCTGTACGGCTTCATTCGGCGCTTGTACAGACCGCTCTGCGGGTCCGGCTCCACTGATCACGTCGGTGCTCGACTACCCAAACCTGCCGAGCACGTCCTAGGGTTGCTGTGTGAACGAGCTCGACGTTGTGGGTGTCCGGGTGGAAATGCCCTCCAACCAACCGATCGTGCTCCTGCGTGAAGTGGGAGGCGACCGGTACCTCCCTATTTGGATCGGTCCTGGTGAGGCGACCGCGATCGCCTTCGCCCAGCAGGGCATGGCTCCGGCCAGGCCGCTGACCCATGATCTCTTCAAGGATGTGCTCGAGGCCGTCGGTCAGGAGCTCACCGAGGTCCGTATCACGGACCTGCGGGAAGGGGTCTTCTACGCGGAGCTGGTCTTCGCCAGCGGGGTCGAGGTGAGCGCGCGGCCGTCCGACGCCATAGCGCTCGCACTGCGCACCGGAACGCCGATCTACGGCAGTGACGGGGTGCTCGACGATGCTGGTATCGCCATCCCGGACGAGCAGGAGGACGAGGTGGAGAAGTTCCGCGAGTTCCTTGACCAGATCTCACCGGAGGACTTCGGTACCAACAGTCAGTAACCGTTCTACGGGGTCGCATTCAGCGCATCCGACAAGCCTTTCCCGCTCGAGAGGCACGGGAAACCACCCTCAGGGTGATTATCACTCGGCGTGCCGAGTGTGGCGATCGTTGACGCACCCCGAGCGACTGCCTACCTTCGAGATGGCAGGTCAAGGACGGAGGTCGGCGTGAGAAGCAGCGGCGACGGTACGGCAGCGGGTGGGCCGTATCCGCAGCAGGGGAGTACAGCCGGCCGCACCATCAGGCAACCGGTTGAACCGGCGGCGGTGGCGGGGGGCGGCGTGGCATCGGCCAACGACATCGGCTATCGCGGGCCGACAGCTTGCGCGGCTGCGGGGATCACCTATCGGCAGCTCGACTACTGGGCGCGCACCGGGCTGGTCGAGCCGAGCGTGCGTCCGGCATACGGCTCGGGCACACAGCGGCTCTACAGCTTTCGGGACGTTGTCCTGCTCAAGATCGTGAAGCGCTTCCTGGACACGGGCGTCGCCCTGCAGAACATCCGCACCACGGTCCAGCATCTGCGGGCCCGCGGCTTCCAGGATCTTGAGCGGATGACGCTGATGAGCGACGGGGCGACGGTCTACGAGTGCTCCTCGCCCGACGAAGTCGTCGATCTGCTCCAGGGCGGCCAGGGGGTCTTCGGTATCGCCGTGGGTGTGGTGTGGCAGGACGTCGATGTCGCGCTGTCACAGCTGCACGGTGAGCGGGTGGACACCGGCGAGACACTGATCGGGAACAACCCCACCGATGAGCTCGCGCGGAGGCGCAACCGCGCCGGCTGACAGACCGGGGGATCGAGTGCGGCGATTGTCAGTGCCGTAAGGCAGCATCGATTGATGTGAGAGCCGCGCCCACCATCCTGCATCTGGACATGGATGCCTTCTACGCCTCTGCCGAGCAGGCGGCGAAGCCCAGCCTGCGCGGCAAACCCGTCGTGGTGGGTGGGCTGGGGCCGCGCGGAGTCGTCGCCACCGCGTCGTACGAGGCACGGCGCTTCGGGGTGCACTCGGCGATGCCCATGGCGCAGGCACGGCGGCTGGCCCCCAATGCGGCATATCTGGTACCCCGTTTCCTGCTGTACCGGACGGTCAGCGACCAGGTGATGGAGCTGCTGGGGCGGCTCTCCCCGTTGTTGGAGCCGCTCAGCCTGGACGAGGCCTTTGTCGACCTGGAAGCCGGTGGGACGGCCGATGACAGCGCCTCGGCACTGGAGATCGGCGAGCAGTTGCGTACGGCCATCAAGGCGGTCACCGGGCTCACCGGCTCGGTCGGGCTCGCCGGCTCCAAGATGCTGGCCAAGATCGCCTCGGAGAAGGCGAAACCGGACGGACTGCTGCTCATAGAGCCCGGGACGGAGCGTGAGCTGCTCGCGCCCATGTCGGTACGGATCCTCCCCGGCGTCGGGCCCGCGACGGCGGACCATCTGCGCCGAGCCGGGATGACGACCGTCAATGACCTGGCCGAGGCGGGTGAGGCGGAGCTCGTACGCCTGCTCGGGAAGGCGCACGGCGGCTCGCTCCACCGCATGTCGTTCGGATACGACGACCGGCCCGTGGTCGCGGAGCGGGACGCGAAATCGGTGTCGGTCGAGGACACCTTCGACGCCGACCTGCACGACCGGCTGCGGGTGAGGACGGAGGTGGAACGGCTGGCCGACCGGTGTGTCCAGCGGTTGCGGGGTGCGGGGCGGTCTGGGCGGACGGTGGTGCTGAAGGTACGGCGCTACGACTTCTCCACCCTGACGAGGTCCGAGACGCTGCGTGGGCCCACGGACGACCCCACAGTGGTCCGGGAGGCCGCCGCACGGCTTCTGGAGGCCGTGGACACCACCGGAGGCGTACGGCTCCTGGGCGTGGGCGTCACGGGCCTTGCCGACTACACGCAGGAAGACCTCTTCGCCCAGGCCGCGGGGGACCGGGCCGCAATCGAGGAAACGACCGAGGAGGAGACAGTGGCGGAGGGCGACGGGGACAAGCTCGTGGACAGTGCGCAGGAGGAGGCCCAGGGGACCGCTGAGCAGCTCGCCGCACGGCGCTGGCCCGCCGGACACGACGTACGTCATGACACGTACGGCCATGGCTGGGTGCAGGGCAGTGGTGTCGGCCGGGTCACGGTGCGGTTCGAGGAGCCCTGGTCGGCGCCCGGCCGGGTGCGTACGTTCCGGATCGACGATCCGGAACTGCAGCCGGCCGATCCGCTGCCGCTGATACGGAACGCGGTGGACTACTCGTCCTGGCCGGACAGCGTGCCGAAGTCCCTGTCGGGTCCGGTCTCCTCGGGCGGGGAGTCGAGACCGTAGTGACGGTAGAGCTGAAGTTCCTGTTCCGGCGAGAGATGGCGGCCGACGCCGAAGTCGGGTGCGTCCTTGATCAGCGCACGGTCGAACGGGACGCGGAGCGAATCCTCCACGAATTCGCTGGGTTCCAGCGGGACGAACGCGTCCCGGCTGAAGAGCCCGGTACGCACGGCGGCCCACTCGGGCACACCGGTCGCGTCGTCGAGGTACACCTCGTCCACGGTTCCGATTTTGGTGCCCTTGCGGTCGAATGCCTTGCGGCCGATCAGGCGGCGCGGATCGATGTCGGACTGCACGGTCCCTCCCACTGGTCGCGGCTACTCCACAAGCACTACAGAAGTGCAGATCCGGGGGGTTGGCCACTCGAGAACTGCGCTGCGAACCCCGCTGGTAGGCTGGTTACGGCTGCTGACCCCGTGCGGGAGAGTCCTCCGGAGCGAATCCGAAGGCGCCGAAGGAGCAAATCCTCCCCGGAATCTCTCAGGCCCCCGTACCGCGCGGACGAGGTCACTCTGGAAAGCAGGGCGGGTTCCGTGCGGCCGAGTGCCGGTACGGCTCCCTTCCTCACCGACGGTGAAAGCCGGTACGCCTCAGGGCGCGCCGGTGAAGCTCTCAGGTTGAGATGACAGAGGGGGAGGCCGTTCGGGCACCCGCGCCGTGGTGCCCCTCGCAGGTCGTGACAGACCAGGAGGCCTCCACCATGACCCCCCGTCGCACTCCGCTCTCCCAGCTGGAGCAGGGCATCCCCTTCGAACAGCGCCACGTCGGACCTGATGCCGAGGCGCAGGCGAAGATGCTCGCTCAGGTCGGTTACGGCTCGCTCGACGACCTGACTGCGGCCGCGGTGCCCGATGTCATCAAGAGCGCGGAGGCACTCCAGTTGCCGGGCGCCCGTACCGAGGCCGAGGTTCTCGCCGAGCTGCGCGCCCTTGCCGACCGCAACCAGGTGCTGGCCCCGATGATCGGGCTCGGCTACTACGGCACCTTCACCCCGCCGGTGATCCTTCGCAACGTCATGGAGAACCCCGCCTGGTACACGGCCTACACGCCGTACCAGCCGGAGATCTCGCAGGGCCGCCTGGAGGCGCTCCTCAACTTCCAGACGATGGTCGCCGAGCTGACCGGGCTGCCCACCTCCGGCGCTTCCCTGCTCGACGAGGGCACCGCGGCCGCTGAGGCCATGGCGCTCTCGCGGCGCGTAGCCAAGGTGAAGAACGGTGTCTTCCTGGTCGACGCCGACGCGCTGCCGCAGACGATCGCCGTCATCGAGACCCGCGCCGAGCCGACCGGTGTCGAGGTTGTCGTCGCCGACCTCTCCGACGGCATCCCGGCAGAGATCGCCGAGCGCGGTGTCTTCGGTGTCCTGCTGCAGTACCCGGGCGCCTCCGGGGCGGTACGGAACATCGAGCCCGTTATCGAGCAGGCCCACGAACTCGGTGCGATCGTCACGGTGGCCGCCGATCTGCTGGCCCTGACCCTGCTGACCTCACCGGGCGAGCTGGGTGCGGACATCGCCGTCGGCACCACGCAGCGTTTCGGCGTGCCGATGGGCTTCGGCGGACCGCACGCCGGCTTCATGGCCGTGCGCGAGAAGTTCGCCCGCAGCCTGCCGGGCCGCCTCGTCGGCGTATCCGTGGACGCGGACGGCAACAAGGCATACCGGTTGGCCCTGCAGACCCGCGAGCAGCACATCCGCCGCGAGAAAGCCACCAGCAACATCTGTACCGCTCAGGTGCTGCTCGCTGTCATGGCCGGGATGTACGCCGTGTACCACGGCCCGGACGGGCTGCGGACGATCGCTCGGCGCACCCACCGCTACGCGACAATCCTGGCTGAGGGCCTGCGCACCTCCGGCATCGACGTCGTGACCGGCGCCTACTTCGACACCCTCACCGTGCGTGTCCCGGGGAAGGCCGCCGATGTCGTGGCCGGTGCCCGCGAGCGCGGTGTCAACCTGCGGCTCATCGACGCCGACCTGGTCTCCCTCGCCTGCGACGAGACCACCACGCGTACCCAGATCGCCGCCGTCTGGGCCGCTTTCGGCGCCGACGGAGACATCGAGGCGCTGGACGCCGCGGCTGCCGACGCGCTGCCCGAGGGCCTGCTGCGCACCGGCGAGATCCTCACCCACCCGGTCTTCCACCAGCACCGTTCGGAGACCGCGATGCTGCGCTACCTGCGCAAGCTCGCCGACCGGGACTACGCCTTGGACCGCGGCATGATCCCGCTCGGCTCCTGCACCATGAAGCTGAACGCGACCACCGAGATGGAGTCGATCACCTGGCCCGAGTTCGGCGCACTGCACCCCTTCGCGCCGGCCGAGCAGGCACAGGGCTTCCTCACCCTCATCCGTGAGCTGGAGGAACGCCTCGCCGAGGTCACCGGGTACGACGCGGTCTCGATCCAGCCGAACGCCGGATCGCAGGGCGAGTTCGCCGGCCTCCTGGCCGTGCGTGCGTACCACCGGGCCAACGGCGACGACCAGCGGACCATCTGCCTCATCCCGTCCTCTGCGCACGGCACCAACGCCGCCAGCGCCGTGATGGCCGGCATGAAGGTCGTCGTGGTGAAGACCGCCGACGACGGCGAGGTCGACATCGAGGACCTCCGCGCCAAGATCGAGAAGCACCGCGACGAGCTCGCCGTGCTCATGATCACGTACCCATCGACGCACGGTGTGTTTGAGGAGCACGTTGCCGACATCTGCGCCGAGGTGCACGACGCCGGCGGTCAGGTGTACGTCGACGGTGCCAACCTCAACGCTCTGGTCGGCCTCGCCAAGCCGGGCCGGTTCGGTGGTGACGTCTCGCACCTGAACCTGCACAAGACCTTCTGCATCCCGCACGGCGGCGGCGGCCCCGGCGTCGGCCCGGTCGGTGTGCGCGCGCACCTCGCGCCGTACCTGCCGAACCACCCGCTGCAGCCCGCGGCGGGGCCGGAGACCGGTGTTGGACCTGTCTCGGCCGCTCCGTGGGGCTCGGCCGGCATTCTCCCCATCTCCTGGGCGTACGTACGCCTGATGGGCGGGGAGGGCCTGAAGCGTGCGACGCAGGTCGCCGTACTTGCCGCCAACTACATCGCCAAGCGTCTCGAACCGCACTACCCGATTCTGTACAACGGTCCGGCCGGGCTCGTCGCGCACGAGTGCATCGTGGACCTGCGGCCGATCACCAAGGCCACCGGCGTCAGCGTCGACGACATCGCCAAGCGTCTGATCGACTACGGCTTCCACTCGCCGACCATGTCGTTCCCGGTCGCCGGGACGCTGATGATCGAGCCGACCGAGAGCGAGAACCTCGCGGAGCTCGACCGCTTCTGCGACACGATGGTCGCCATTCGCGGCGAGGTCGAGAAGGTGACCTCCGGCGAGTGGAGCGCGGACGACAACCCACTGACCAACGCTCCGCACACCGCGGCGATGCTGGGCGGGGAGTGGGATCACGGATACAGCCGTGAGGTGGCGGTCTTCCCGGCCGGAGTCTCGGCCGCCGACAAGTACTGGCCGCCGGTGCGCCGGATCGACGGTGCCTTCGGTGACCGCAACCTCGTCTGCTCCTGCCCGCCACTGGACGAGTACGACAACTGAGGTATGAGCGGTAGGGCGTGACGCGGACATGCGTCGGGGCCGGTGCGGAGAGTTCTCCGGGCCGGCCCCAGTTCGTACCGGCCGGGGGTCAGGCGGCCTTCATCACCCGGCCGGTCCCCAGGGGTCGGTGCGGGGCGATGATCTGCCCGTCCGGGAGCAGCTCACCGGTGTCCTCGAAGAGCAGGACGCCGTTGCACAGCAGGCTCCAGCCTTGTTCCGGGTGGTGTGCCGTCAGACGGGCGGCTTCCCGGTCGGCTGAGTCGGCGGTCGGGCATGGTGGCTGGTGTTGGCACATGGGTGGGTTCTTTCGCTGTGTTGTGGTGGATGTCCTGCGGCCTGATGAGTTGTTCATGGTCGCCCCCCGTATCGATCGGTCGGGTCCCAGTGTTGCCCCACGGGCGTCAATCCGCAGGGATTTCGCAGCAGCACTTCTCCCTGCTCCGAGGACGCGTCACCCGGCCGGTGGGTTCACCGCAACTGCACTGTCCCTTCGGGTGGTTCGGGGTGGCCGGACCGGGCTAGTCCGGATGGGCGGGATGTGTGGCCCGCAGCTCTGTGCCCCGCCGAGACGGTGGCGGGGCACAGAGCGGTGATGTGGGATGCGGCCCGTCGTCAGGCCGGTGATCCGAGCAAGGGACCGGTGCCCGGGGTGATACGCAGCGTCATCACGCGGAGCAGATCGGCGACCCGATGCGGGCGATGCGCCGCGATACCTGGAGGTGCGGGTGCCAGCGGTACCAGGAGATCGGCGGGGGCGAGTGCCCCGCCGGAGGCGTCGGCCTCGGTGTCGGCGTGCAGCCACAGCGCCAGCATATAGAGCTCCGGAATGGACAGCAGCCGTGGCTGGTAGTGCGGTGTCACCGTCTCGGCCTGGCGCAGGGCGAGTTCGGTCGAGGCGATATACGGGCCCTCGAAGAAGTGCGAGAAGGTCCAGCCGTCCGGGGTGAGCATGGTGTCTGCCGCGGCGACGGCCTGCTCCGAGCTGCGGATCAGGAACCGCCACGCGGCAAGCCGGGTGGCGGGTGCGAGCCCGCTCGGACCGATCCGGCCCAGTACATGGACGGGGAGCGGGAGTTCGGGGCTCAGCGGTCCCTGGGCGGATCGGAGAGCAGGTGTGCGGGCCTCGCGGACTGCGGTGGGTGAACCGAGTGCCGCGAGAACGCTGCGCAGAGCGGGCGCGGGAGCCGGGGAAACATGCAGCGGCATAGTGGGTCGCCTCTCACTTCGGAGACACGGTGATGCGTGGGCGGGTGCAGACGGCGCTGTCGGCGTGCGGGGCCAGAGGGGGCCGGTGACTGGGCCGGTGCGTCAACTCTCTGCCTCGTCCGCGAAGTTTATACGACACGTGTTCGCGCAGTGATTCCACTAGCCGTCGCAGGTATTGCCGACAAGGCGGCATCAGGACTTTATTATGCGGAGATTCTGCTGATTCTTCGTCAGCGGCGCAGCCACTGCCAGGGGTTTTTCCCTGGAGGCGGTCGGCCGAAACGCATCGTCGTTTTCGCCACGCACCGGGTGGCGGAAACTGCGCACTGCACCATGCCGAAGGAATGTGCCCCGGCGGACCGTCCTCAGATTAGTGGGAGCGCGGCGTTCATGGGGGCGTTATGGATCACCTGGCCTGGGCATTATCGATCGTGACGCGAGCGGCCTGGGCCGCGGGCCGCCCACTCGAGGGAGGGACGCTTCGATGGGGGAGAAGGTCGTGGCGGGCGCCTTTGATCTGTCCGATCGGCAGAGGTGCCGGAGGAAGCTTCGCCAGTGCCTCGAGGGGCTGGAGAGGCTCCTGACGGAGCGGAGGTTCGACCGCCCCCGCAACCTGATGGGCATGGAGATCGAGCTGAATCTGGCAGGTTCCGACGGCATGCCGAAGATGATGAATGGGGAGGTGCTCCCGCGCATCGCGAGCCATGATTTCCAGACCGAACTCGGGATGTTCAATTTGGAGGTGAACATTGTCCCGCACCACCTGGACGGACGCGTTTTCGATCAGCTGGCCGAAGAGCTCAGGACCGGCCTCGGATATGCCCATCGGAAGGCGGGCGAGGTCGATGCCGGGATCGTGATGATCGGAATTCTGCCCACCCTGGTCCGTCAGGACCTCGTTGCGGCGAACCTCTCGGCCGCGGAACGCTACACACTGCTGGACGAGCAAATGACGGCTGCGCGGGGCGAAGACTTCTTGCTCGATATCCAAGGCGTGGAGCGATTGGTCTCTACCTCCACCTCGATCATTCCCGAGGCCGCCTGTACATCAATTCAGCTGCATCTGCAGGTGACCCCGGCGCGCTTCGCGGCCGTATGGAACGCGGCCCAGGCCGTCGCCGGAGTCCAGATCGCCCTCGGCGCCAACTCGCCCTTCCTGTTAGGCAGGGAGCTGTGGCGGGAATCGCGGCCGCCGCTCTTCCAGCAGGCCACGGACACCAGACCGCCCGAACTCCAGAACCAAGGGGTACGGCCCAGGACCTGGTTCGGGGAGCGGTGGGTCGGCTCGGCGTACGAGCTCTTCGAGGAGAATCTGCGCTACTTCCCCCCGCTGCTGCCGATCTGCGACGAGGAGGACCCGCTGCGGGTGCTCGACGAGGGCGGGGTGCCGCGGCTGCAGGAGCTCGTGCTCCACAACGGTACGGTCTACCGCTGGAACCGGCCCGTGTACGGGCTGGCCGACGGCGTACCTCATCTGCGGGTGGAGAACCGGGTCCTGCCTGCCGGCCCCACCGTCACCGATGTGATCGCCAATGCCGCCCTCTACTACGGGCTCGTGCGGGCGTTGGCCGAGGAATCCCGTCCGGTGTGGAGCAGGCTTCCGTTCGCAGCAGCGGCCGAGAACTTCGACACCGCCTGCCGCCATGGCATCGACGCGGAGCTGATCTGGCCCCGTCCCGGCCGTTCTGGCGGGCTGACCCGGGTTCCGGCAGTCAAACTCGTACGGGACGAACTGCTGCCGCTGGCCGCTGCGGGGCTCGACGCCTGGAACATCGAGCCCGTGGACCGCGACTTGTACCTCGGGGTGATCGAGGAGCGCTGCAAGCGGCGGATGAACGGAGCGTCCTGGCAGGTGGACACCTATCACCGGGCACGGGAGGCCGGACTCGAACGCCATGCGGCGCTGGCCGCGACCACCCGCCGGTACGCCGAACTGATGCACAGCGGCGAACCCGTGCACAGCTGGCCGACGGGTGTCCCCGCGCCGTGACCCGTCGTGGCGGGCGCCGGCACCCGCTGCCGTTCCCGACAGCGCTGAGCGCTACTCCTGGGCGGAGTGGTTGCTCTGCCCGGCCGTCATGACGGCCTGCAGAATCACGGCCTGGATCTCGGTCGGGTCGGTCACCTGGTAGCCCCCACCGCCGGTCACCTTCGCTATCTCGTTCACCTCGTCGCGGTCGGCCTCGGGGCCGACCGCGATGGCGAGGAGCGGCACCGGACGCTCCGGGTCGGCGATCCGCTTCAGTTCCGCGACCAGGGCACTGCGGGAGATGGAGCGGTTGTCCTGGTTCGAGCCGTCGGTGAGGATCACCACGGCGTTGAACTTGCCCCTCACATAAGTCGCCTGGGCGTCCTTGTACGCGGCCAGAATGGTGTCGTACAGGCCGGTCGCGCCGCCCGGCACCGGCTGCAGTGCGGAGAAGGCCGCGGCGATCCTTTCGCGGTGGGTGCCGCCGCCCTTCGCCGGATTTCCGAGCCGGTCCGTCGGCACCAGCCTGCGGTAGTCCTTGTCGCCGTCGAGCGTGGTGGCGAACTCCCAGAGCCCGATCTCGTCGTTCGGGGTGAACTGGTCGAGGGCCTCGATCAGGGACGCCTTGGTGACGTCCATCCGGGACTGGTTGCGCCCCGGCACGATCGTGGCCATCGAACCCGAGGTATCGACGACCGTCGTCAGCCGGGCGCTCTGCACCGTGATCGTCCACATGCCGAGCGTCTGCTGGAGCGTCTCGGCGGACGGCGCTGCGGTAGCCGCGGTGGCGTACGGCTGGGGCTTCCTGCCGCCCGCCGATGCGACCACCGACTCCGCGACGGCCCCGTAAGCGTTCCTGAAGCCGTGCTCCTTCAGGACGGCTTGCGCGCCCGGCCCATTCAGCAGTGTCATGAAGCGCAGGGCCGCCCGGCCCTCGGAGGTCGTCAACCTGGCCTCGTCCACCAGCGTGTACGGATAGTCGAGCAGCGGGGTGCCGTCCTCGGGGTAGAAGAGATCGAGCCTTCCACCGCCGGTCGACTCCGCGTTGTGGGCGAACGCGGCCTGCTCGGAGAGGAGCACCGCCTGGTTGCGCTCCGGATTGACCTGCTCGGCGCCCGAATCGCCCTGCGCCAGCGTTTCGAGCACCTGGGTGTCACCATCCGACATGCGCTGCGCGAGCAGCTTGGCGGTCGCCGCGACCCTGGTGTCGCTGTCGCCTCCCTGTTTCTCCGAGGACGCGCCGATGCTGGAGAGCGCAAGCAGACCGGTGGCACTGCGTGCCGGGTCGGCCGACCCCAGGCGCACCTTGTCCGAGTCCATGACTGCGGCCGTCAACTCGGCCCAGGAGTATTCCTTCTTCGGCCAGCCGAGGCTCTTGGCCGCCGACGGCACCATGGCCAGGGTGACGGGGGAGGAAGCGACGGAATCGCCGGGAGTGATCGGGATGCCGTCACCGGAGCCCTTGGCCCGGTCGAGCCAGAGGTCGGAGTCGGGCAGCCAGATCTGGTAGTCCGGGGTACGGGTGCCGGAGGTGAGAGCGTCGGCGACCTTGTACGAATCGCGGGCCACCACCCGCACATACAGACAGCGGCCGTCGGATCTCACGTCGTCCTGGCGTGCCTTGTCGGCGACGGCACGCACGGCGGGGGCGATGTCCGGTGAGGCCACCATGGAAAGACGTACGGCGGAGTCCTCGCAGGACTTCGAGAACGACAGCAGACCGCCCTGCACCACGACTGCCGTTCCCGCCGCCACTGCGAGGACGACCATGGCCGCGATCGCTACGGTGCGCCGACGGCGCGGCGGCCCGCCCCCGCTTCCATCGGTCGCATCGTCGTCGGGCAAGCTGTGACGTCCCATGAGGTGGTGCCCCTCCTTGAGGATGAACAAGGAAAAGGGGGACCACACCATCACCAATGGTGGTTGTCCCCCCGGCCTGTCGCGCATGATCTTCGTACCTGCATTCGAGACCCTAACGGGACGGGGAGCAGGATGGGGCGTGAATGCACAACTCAAGGCAGGTGTACAGGTGGAGGCGGGGTACGTGGCTGAATCTTTCCCCCAAGAGGCTGTGTCGCGACGGATACTGCGGTCCGAAACGGTGCTGGTACTGGCTCTCTCGTTGGGCGCCAGTGGGGTGTCTGCCCTGATCAGTTTTGTCGGATCGCTGACGAAACCAGGGGGTTTGAAGGAGCAGGCCGCGACGCTCAACAGCTCGTATGCACCGGGGCGTCCATGGCTGGATCTCGCCTGGCAACTCTTCGGAATCGCGACGGCACTGGTACCCGTCGCTCTTGTTGCGCATCTGTTGATGAGGGAGGGTTCGGGCCTGCGAGCCATTGGTTTCGACCGGACCAGACCGTGGCCGGACCTGGGGCGCGGTGCCATGGTCGCGGCGGCCGTCGGAAGCGCCGGGCTCGCCTTCTACCTGGTCGCGCTGGCAGCTGGTTTCAATCTGACCGTGGTCCCGGAATCGCTGCCCGACGTGTGGTGGAAATTCCCGGTACTGATCCTTTCCGCGCTGCAGAACTCCGTGGTGGAGGAAGTGATCGTCGTCGGATATCTGCTGCGCAGACTCGGGCAGTTGGGGTGGACGCCAATAGCTGCCCTGGTCGCGAGCTCGGTGTTGCGCGGCTCGTACCACCTGTATCAGGGGATCGGCGGATTCATCGGCAACATGGTGATGGGCGTCGTCTTCGTGCTGCTGTACCGGCGCTGGGGGCGGGTCGGTCCGCTCGTCGCGGCGCATGCACTGCTCGACATCGGGGCGTTTGTCGGCTACGCCCTGCTGGCGGGGAAAGTGGGGTGGCTGCCCACGCCGTGAGCAGGCACGGGTGGGCCGTGTCCGGCGCGGGAGCGGATCGCGGGTGTTCTTCGACGCAGAGGACGTACGGGAGTCGTCCGTGCGCCCTCCGTGCTGTCGGTGGAGGAGTCAGAGTGCTGTGAGCAGTTCGCCGTCGATGACCGTCACGGCGCTGCCGGTCATCAGGGTGCGGTCGCCACGCAGAGAGGTGCGAACCAGTCCGGAACGGGCGGAGGCCTGGAGTCCGGTCAGCTCGCCTCGGCCGAAGCGGACCGACCAGAAGGGGGCCAGTGCGGTGTGGGCGCTGCCGGTCACCGGGTCCTCGTCGATCCCGACGCGTGGGAAGAAGCCGCGGGAGACGAAGTCGTACCCCTGGGCGGGGTCCTCGGCTGCGGCCGTGGCGATGACGCCTCGGCGGGAGAGGCGGGATAGCGCCGCGAGATCCGGGGTCAGCTCTCGCACGGTCGCCTCGTCGGCCAGTTCGACGAGCAGATCGCCGAGGTGAGGGCCGGTGTCGTGGACGGAGAGCGGTGCCGCGCCCAGGGCGGCGGCCAGCCCGGCCGGGGCGGTCTCCGGTGTCAGCGGGGCTGTGGGGAAGTCGAGCGTGACGGTGCCCTCGGGGTGGGCGGTCGTGGTGAGGATTCCGCACCGCGCCGCGAAACGCACCGTTCCGCTCGCAGCCTGGGTGGTGTGCAGGACGTGTGCGGTGGCGAGCGTGGCATGCCCGCACATGTCGACCTCGGTGGTCGGGGTGAACCACCGCAGTGCCCAGTCCGCCCCGCCGCCCGGCGGCAACGGGTGGGCGAAGGCGGTCTCGGAGAGGTTCAGCTCCATGGCGATCCGTTGGAGCTGCTCGTCGTCGGCGAAAGCGTGGTCGGAGTCCAGCAGCAAGACTCCCGCCGGGTTGCCGGTGAAAGGGCGGTCGGTGAACGTGTCGACGATTCGGATCCTCATGACGCGACCGTACGTGCGACGGACAGCGGCAGGCCAAGGCCAATTCCATGTCGCTGGACCGAAAAGCCCGGCCGGAGACGGGGACTTCGGCCGGCTGTCACCGATTCCGGGCGTCTGACAGGGGTCCCGCTTGCTGTGGATTCTGACCAACACCCATGGTGCAAAAGGCCTGTTGCAGCCTACGGCCGTGCCTTCCAGCACAGGTGAGCCGGGCTCCTGCACCAGCTGCGTGGTGATCGGTCCGGCCCGGTGCAACAGGCCGACGATCCGGTCCGCCAACGCCGCCGGGCTGCGCCTGACCAACGGACCCGGGCAACTGCATGGCCGACTCGATGCCAACGGCGTCGAGCCGGCCATGCAGTTGGTGCGTCCAAGCTCGGAGTGCCGAGCCTTCCACTCGACGAGGCCGGTCAGTCCGTGCCGAACTCCATCGCGGCGCGGTCCAGCATCTCGTCGTCACTGGAGACCTCGCCGCGAGAGGCGATGGCCTCGGCGCCGCCCTCCGGCATGCTGCCGATCAGCCCGGTCGCAGCCGCCTGGGCCGCACCGATGGCGGGATTGGCGGTGCCGATCAGGCCGAGCCCCGCGTACTGCTCCAGCTTGGCGCGCGAGTCGGCGATGTCGAGGTTGCGCATGGTGAGCTGGCCGATCCGGTCCACCGGGCCGAACGCCGAGTCCTCGGTGCGCTCCATCGACAGCTTGTCCGGGTGGTAGCTGAACGCCGGGCCCGTGGTGTCGAGGATCGAGTAGTCCTCACCACGCCGCAGCCGCAGCGTTACCTCGCCGGTGACGGCCGCGCCGACCCAGCGCTGCAGCGACTCGCGCACCATCAGCGCCTGCGGGTCCAGCCAGCGGCCCTCGTACATCAGCCGGCCGAGGCGCCGTCCCTCGTTGTGGTACTGGGCGAGGGTGTCCTCGTTGTGGATGGCGTTGACCAGGCGCTCGTACGCGGCGTGCAGCAGGGCCATGCCGGGTGCCTCGTAGATGCCGCGGCTCTTGGCCTCGATGATCCTGTTCTCGATCTGGTCCGACATGCCCATGCCGTGCCGACCGCCGACAGCGTTTGCCTCCATCACCAGGTCGACGGGGGAAGCGAACTCCTTGCCGTTGATCGTCACCGGGCGGCCCTGGTCGAAGCCGATCGTCACGTCCTCGATGGCGATCTCGACCGAGGGGTCCCAGAACCGCACGCCCATGATCGGCTCCACGGTCTCCACGCCGGTGTCGAGGTTCTCCAGGGTCTTGGCCTCGTGGGTGGCGCCCCAGATGTTGGCGTCGGTGGAGTACGCCTTCTCCGTGCTGTCGCGGTAGGGCAGGTCGTGGGCGAGAAGCCATTCCGACATTTCCTTGCGGCCGCCGAGTTCGGTCACGAAGTCCGCGTCCAGCCAGGGCTTGTAGATCCGCAGGTGCGGGTTGGCGAGCAGGCCGTACCGGTAGAACCGCTCGATGTCATTGCCCTTGAAGGTCGAGCCGTCGCCCCAGATCTGTACGTCGTCCTCCAACATCGCCCGGACCAGCAGAGTGCCGGTGACGGCGCGGCCGAGCGGCGTCGTGTTGAAGTAGGCGCGCCCGCCCGAACGGATGTGGAACGCCCCGCAGGTGAGCGCGGCCAGACCCTCCTCGACCAGCGCCGCGCGGCAGTCGACCAGGCGCGCGATCTCGGCACCGTAGGTCTTCGCACGGCCGGGCACCGAGGCGATGTCGGGCTCGTCGTACTGGCCGATGTCGGCGGTGTAGGTGCACGGGACGGCGCCCTTGTCGCGCATCCATGCGACCGCGACCGAGGTGTCGAGACCGCCCGAGAAGGCGATGCCGACGCGCTCGCCGGCAGGAAGGGAGGTGAGGACCTTAGACATAGGAAGAGTATGCACCATAATGCATGACCATGCAAAACCCGAGAGATAGCTCGCTCGGGCGAGGTGGGGTGTAGCCCTTTCCGCCGTTCCGGCGGCCGTCAGGTCACGACCAGCCCGCCCAGCTTGCGCAGCGACTCGACGAGTGCGGCCGTCGCCGAGTCCTTGAGCTTGCCCGCCATCAGGGAGACCGCGGCGCCGGTGAACTCCCCGTCGATGCGCACCGTGGTTGCGTCCCCGTCCGGGGTCAGTGAGTAGCGCATGGACAGGTTGACACCCATCGGCCCCTTGCCCTTCGTAGCCAGCAGGCGCGTGGTCTCCAGCTCCGCCACTGTCCAGGTCACCTCGGCGGGGAAGCCCATCAGCTTCATGTTCTCCTCGTAGGTGGCCGCGAGTTCGAGCGTCGCCGGACCGCCCTTGGGAAAGCTTGTGTGGGTGGCGTTCCACTGGTCGTACGCGGTGAAGTCGGTCAGCTGGGCCCAGACCTTCTCGGCCGGTGCTTCGATGCGTGCTTCCGCACTGACTTCGGCCATGCGACCACCCCTTCTCGGCGGGTTACGGTGCCGCGGAACGTAGCCGTAGCGGCGCGAACATTCAATACTGATGAACCGTCAGATCTTTGCGGCGGCTCGCGGTCGCTCCGGGGGTGCGGTGCAAGGCGGCGCGCGCGGTTTTCCCGGATCGGATCCGGGAGTCGTGATATCTCATCCGTAAGGAGGAGGAACCGCTCCGGTGTGCCCAACTTGCGTGGGATGCCTGAATGGGCCCCTCCGGCGATGCTTCGGCGCTGTGAGGCTGATGGGGTAAGAGTGTGCAATACCGGACGCCGCGGATCCCTCAGCAGCCCGCACCAAACCGTGCTGAGTACGACGCCAGACTCACTGTGGAGCTGGCCACCGTGGTGACGGGTGCCCGAAGGCGCGCACTGCGCGACGGTGACCGGCAGGTCGACACTGCGCATCTGCTGCACTCCCTCATCGAATCGGACCCCGAGGCGCGGGCGGCCTTCGAGGGCGGACCTCAACTGGCCAAGGTGCTCGGCTATCTGGTCCAGCGCAGTATCGGATACGGGCTCCGCTGGCAGGGTGCGGTGGAGGACTCCGGCGCTGTCCCGGTCGTCGAGGGCGTGGGTTCCGCGCTGCGGGGCACGGGCGTGGAGGGCTGGTCGCCCTCGGCCGCTTCGGCGATGGCTGAAGCTCGCGAGCGGGCGGAGCTGCGGGGCGAGGTGCGGGCCGGAGGGCTCGATCTGCTTGCGGCACTGGCTTCGGACCGCGAGTGCCGGGCCGTCGAGGTGCTGGAGCGGGCCGGTGTCGACGCGGAGCAGCTCGCAGCCCGGATCGTCGGGGTATCCGGCCAGGGGTGGCGGGGAGTCGGGGGGCTCACGGCCTGACGTGCGGGCGCCGATTCAAGGAGGTGTCAGGGGTCACTGTGGTGACGCTGCTGACCGCAGCTGTCATGATGTGCCGATGTACGCGCCTCAGGGGAGAAGCGCGAGCCTGGGACTTGCCCTGGCCTCGGCGTTCGCATTCGGTTGTTCAGGGGTGGCGGCCAAGCCGCTGATCGAGGCAGGACTCGATCCGCTTCATGTGGTGTGGCTGCGGGTGGCGGGCGCCGCCCTTGTCATGCTGCCCGCCGCCTGGCGCCACCGGGAACTCCTGCGCAGCCGGCCAATACTGCTGCTGGGGTTCGGGCTGTTCGCTGTGGCCGGTGTGCAGGCCTGCTACTTCGCCGCGATCTCCCGTATCCCCGTCGGCGTCGCTCTTCTTGTCGAGTATTTGGCGCCCGCGCTCGTCCTCGGCTGGGTCCGCTTCGTTCAGCGCCGGCCGGTCACTCGGGGTGCCGCGGTCGGCGTGGTGCTCGCCGTCGGGGGGCTCACCTGCGTGATCGAGTTCTGGTCGGGGCTGAGCTTCGACGTGGTCGGGCTGCTGCTCGCGCTCGGCGCCGCCTGCTGTCAGGTCGGCTATTTCGTCCTGTCGGACCAGGGCAGCGCTGACAGCGCGGCAGGGGTTGAACCTCCGCATCCGGTCGGCGTCATTGCGTACGGACTGCTGATCGGTGCCGTCGTCCTCACCGTGGTCGCACGGCCCTGGGGCATGGGCTGGTCGGTCCTGGGAGGCAGTGCGCGCATGGACGGCACGCATGTACCCGCCTGGCTGCTGCTCGCCTGGATCGTACTGATGTCGACGGTGATCGCCTACGTCACCGGGGTGATCTCGGTGCGGCTGCTCTCACCCGCGGTGGCGGGCGTCGTGGCCTGTCTTGAGGCGGTCATCGCCACCGTGCTCGCCTGGGTGATGCTCGGCGAGCACCTGTCGGCGCCGCAGCTCATCGGCGGTTCCATGGTGCTGATCGGTGCCTTCATTGCCCAGTCGTCGACACCGAGGACGCCTTCCGGACCCGTCGCATCGGGACGGGGCGAGGGGCACATCGCAGGATCGGATGGAGGCTGTGCCGCTGTCGAGGGGGAGTTGTCCGCGGGTCGTGCTGCGACGTAATGTGACGATCATGCATTCGACCGTACCTTCGCCGCCTGCCACCTAGGGCGTGTTTCGAAAGTCCCGTCGTCCGCCCGAAGGGCGGGCCCCACGGCGTCTGGTGCGTGCGATCGCAAGGCGGAGGGTCGTCCTCGTACTTGGGCGTACGGGGACGATCCCGACAACGCGGCGAGCGTGCGTGCCAGGCGTCGCGGGGCAGGCGGGACTTTCGAAACACGCCCTAGCGCGGGCGGCTCCGATGGCTGCGGCCGAGGGGCTCGTACCGCACACCACGCAGGTCGCGCAGATCGTGACGCTGCTGGTGTACGTGGCGGCGGCACCGACCGCACTCGCCTATGCGCTCTACTGCGCGGGCGCCGCGGCGGTGCGTGCCGCGACGGTGTCCGTGATCATGCTGCTCGAACCTGTCAGCGCTGCGGTCATCGCAGTGGTGGTGCTCCGTGAACAGCTCACCGCGGCCACGGCTGTCGGGACGCTGCTGCTGCTCGCGGCCGTGGTGAGGCTTGCGTTCGCCGAGGCGCGCAGTGCCGTGCACGCCAGCAGTCGGGCGACCGCACAGCCCTTAGTCAGAGGGCGGTGATGTAGTCGGGTACTGCGATGTCGGGATCGAGGTCCTCCGAGGGGAGCGGTGTCGCATAGCCGTGGGCGAGCGGGACGACGCCCGCCCAGTGGGGCAGTGCGAGGTCGCGGGGTTCGTCGTTGGGGCCGCCGGTGCGGATCTTGGCGGAAACCTCCTGAAGGTCCAGCCGGATCACCGCTGTCGCGGCGAGCTCCTTCTCGTCAGCGGGGCGAGAGTCCGCGGACCGGCCGGGCACCACATGGTCGACGATCGCGTCGAGGGCTGTCCGCCGCTCCTGCGGGTCGGTCACCGTGCGCGCTGTGCCGTGGACCACCACGGAGCGGTAGTTGATCGAGTGGTGGAAGGCGGAGCGGGCCAGCACCAGCCCGTCGACATGCGTCACGGTCAGGCAGACGGGCAGGCCCGGGTCGGTCCGGCCGGCTTCCCGCAGTGGCCTGGAGCCGGTCGAGCCGTGTACGTAGAGCCGATCGCCGACCCGGCCGAAGAGGGTCGGCAGGACGACGGGTGCGCCGTCGCGGACGAAGCCGAGATGGCAGACGAACGCCTCGTCGAGTATCGAGCGGACCAGATCCCGGTCGTACGCCGCGCGGTCGCGGGAACGGGTCGGGACGGTGCGTTCCGTCGGCTGGTATCCGGCTGCGGCGTCGCCTGTGGGCTGTGGCGGTGCGATCTCCGGCATTGCGTACTCCATTGCACTAGTGCATAATCTTTTTTGTGCTAGGAGAGTATCGGATTGTTGGGCGGCGCGCATCGGAAATTGCCGCCAGTGTGGAGTGCGGGGTCGGCTCCGGGGACCTCGCTCCCGGGCAAGTGCTGCCGCCCATGAGGGAGTTGGCGGATCTGCTGGGGGTGAATCCCAACACGGTGGCAGCCGCCTACCGCACGCTCCGCGAGCGCGGGGTGATCGAGACTGCGGGGCGCCGGGGCAGCAGGGTGCGGCCCCGCCCTGCGAGTACGGCGCGCGGTTCGCTCCGGGTCGAGGCGCCGCCCGGGGTGCGCGACCTGGGCGAGGGGAACCCCGATCCGGCGTTGCTGCCCGCGTTGGGGGAGGCGTTCGCGGCGGCCACGGGTGAGTATGCGCGGCGGCCCGGAATGTACGGACAGGCGTCGGTGGACCCGGAGTTCGCCGCGCTCGCCCGCGCCGCGCTGGATGGCGACTCGGTGCCCGCCGGGCCCGTGGTCGCCACCTCCGGATCGTTGGACGCGATCGAGCGCGTGCTGGTGGCGCACCTCAAGCCCGGTGACGCGGTGGCCGTCGAGGACCCGGGGTGGGGCAGCTTGCTGGATCTCGTGCCGGCGCTGGGGCTGCGCCCCGTGCCCGTCGCACTCGATGACGAGGGACCGTTGCCCGATGCCGTTGAGCACGCACTGAGTGCCGGCGCCCGGGCGCTCGTGGTCACCGGCCGGGCGCAGAATCCGACCGGTGCGGCGATCAGCGCGGGACGCGCCTTCGAACTGCGGGGCGTCCTGGCCGGACACCGCGACGTCCTCCTGATCGAGGACGACCACGGGCACGGCATCGTCGATCTGTCGCTGTACCCACTGGCGGGTGCCACGGACCGGTGGGCCTTCGTGCGGTCGGTCGCCAAGGCGTACGGGCCGGATCTACGGGTCGCCGTACTGACCGGGGATCCGGTCACGGCCGACCGGGTGTCGGGTCGGCAGCAGTTGGGCCCCGGCTGGGTCAGCAGGCTGCTGCAACGGGCCGTGGTGCACCTGTGGTCCTCGGGTGCGGTCGATTCCGGCGCGGTGGCACGGGCGTACGCGCAGCGGCGGGACGCGCTGGTGCAGGCGCTGGCGGAGCGAGGTGTACAGGCGCACGGTCGCAGCGGCATGAACGTATGGGTACCGGTCAGCGACGAGACAGGTGCGGTGGCGCGGCTGCTGCACGCAGGCTGGGCGGTCGCGCCCGGGGCACGGTTCCGGATGACCGCACCCCAGGGGATCCGGCTCACCGTTTCACCGCTCACCGAGGCCGACATCGGGCCGCTGGCGGATGCGGTGGCGGCAGCGGCGGGACCGGCGAAACCGCTGAACTACGGCTGAGCCCTGGTCCCGGCCCTGCTGCTGCGCTCCTGCTCTGGGTGAGAGCGGCTCCTGCCAGGACCACGAGCGCGCCGACCGGCGTGTTCCAGCTCAGCTGCTCACCCAGTATGGCGACGCCGGCAGTGGTGGCGATCACCGGGATGAAGTAGGTGACCATCTGCGCGGTCGTCGGACCTACCTCCTCCACCAGGCGGGTAATTGCGTAGGGCAAGTGAGAATTTGTGTAGGAATTCGCGTAGCATTGCTTACATGTTGAACCTGGAGCGCCTGCGCACCCTGGATGCCCTCGCCCGGCACGGTTCAGTCAGCGGTGCCGCCGAGGGGCTGCATGTGACCACGTCGGCAGTCTCCCAGCAGATGTCGAAACTGGAGCGGGAAGTGGGGCAGCAGCTCCTCGCCAAGAACGGCCGCGGGGTCCGGCTCACCGATGCCGGTCAACTGCTCGCCGACCACGCGGCTCGCATCCTGTCCCAGGTCGAGCTGGCCCAGTCCGACATCGAGGCGCAGCGCGGTGAGGTGGTGGGCGAGATCCGCCTCTCCGCCTTTCCGACCGCGGCGCGCGGGCTCTTCCCCGCAGCTCTCCTCGCGCTGCGTGCTGAGCACCCCGAATTGCGCGTATATACAAGGGAATTGGAGCCCGAGGACGGAATCCGTGCGGTGATCAGGGGCGACATCGACCTTGCGGTGGTGCTGGACTGGAGCAACAAGCGGCTGCCGGTGCCCGGCGGCCTGACCAAGGTCGACCTCCTGGAAGATGCGCCGGATGTGGCCATGCCGGCCGGTCATCGGCTCGCGGACCGGGCGGAGGTGGACCTGGAGGAGTTCGCCGACGACGACTGGGTCTCCTGGCCCGAGGGTGAATTCTGCTACGACTGGCTGATGTTCACCCTGCGCTCCAAGGGCATCGAACCACGCATCGCGCATCTGGCGGTCGAGCACCACACTCAACTCGCCCTGATCGCCGCTGGGATGGGAGTCTGTGTGGCGCCGCGACTGGGCCGGGGGCCGGTTCCCGAGGGGGTGCGGCTCGTGCCCGTACGGCAGAAGATGGTGCGGCACATCCATGCCGTGTGGCGTACCGACGCGGACCGGCGTCCGTCGCTCAGGGCGGCGGTGGCGGCGCTGCGGATGGCCGGCCGTGAGCTGGACGCACCGTCCACGTAGGTCGGGGAAGGGTGTTCTCAGGTCGCGGACGGCCCTGCGAGCTTCCGGAAGTCCCAGGAGGTGACGGCGTCGGGGGTGAGCCGCAGCCATGCGTGCCGGCCGTCGTGCGGCATGGTGTCCATCCCGAAGTACTTCGCCGCGAACAGCCGCTCCGGCGCTTCGAGTTCGGGGCACGGTTCGCCGGCACGGGGTGCTTCGCCCACAGGGACGGCCGTGCCGGAGAGTTCGATGCCGCGCAGATCCGCGTACTCCACCCCGTCGTCCACGACCACCGCGATCCTCGGGTCGTGGCGCAGCTGGGACCAGCGCAGGCTGCGGGTGATCGAGTACAGCCAGAGCGAGGTGCCGTCCCATGCGAACCAAAGGGCGCCGATATGCGGGCGGCCGTCCGCGGACACGGTGGCGACCCGGCAGGTGCGCTGTGCGGCGAGATAGGTGTCGCGTTCCGCGTCCGTCATCATGATCCGACGGCCCCGTCGCTGAATGGCGGCCATGGGACGCTCCCTCCCGATAGCTGACTCTGTGTCAGAAATCATGGGGTCTCTTCCCTCATCACGCAATGGCGGTTAACCTCGCGCGCCCGATCCGCCACCGAAAGGGGCAGCCGTGCCGTCGAAGGAACAGCTCGCCGCGCAGCTCGATCCGGCCACCACCGTGCTTCTGACGGTCGAGTGCCAGCAGGGTGTCGTGGGCCCCGGGAGTGCGCTGCCCGACCTGGCCAAGGAGGCCAGGTCCTCCGGCGCCCTTCACCGCGTCGCCCGACTGGTCGCAGCCGCCCACAAGGCAGGGGTCCAGGTACTGCACGCGGTGGCCGAACGCCGTCCCGACGGGCGGGGTGCCAACCACAACGCCCGCCTCTTCCGGGCCGCCGGCCGGTCGCCCGTACAACAACACTCGGGCACCACGGCGGTACGGATCGCCGCGCCCATCGAGGTGGCTGACGAGGACCTCGTCGTGCGCAGACTGCACGGACTCTCGCCCATCGCCGGTACGGATGTGGACGCACTGCTCCGAAATCTCGGCTGCCGGACGCTCGTCGTCACCGGAGTCTCGGCCAATGTCGCCATCCCCAACGCCGTGTTCGACGCGGTGAATCTCGGATATACGGCGGTGGTGCCGTCCGACGCCATCGCGGGGGTGCCTGCCGACTACACCCCCGCGATGATCCGCAACACGCTCGCCCTCGTCGCCACCATCACGACCACCGATGACGTACTCGGCTGCTGGCCGGGCTGAGGGCAGGCCGGGGCGTGTTTCGACAGTAGCGTCGTCCGCCCCCGGCCGGACGGGACTTTCGAAACACGCGCTAGGACGCGAGCGTGATCGAGTCGCCCTCGACCGCGATGGATCGGGCGGGCAGCGGCCGGCTGGCCGGACCTTCCGTCACGCTGCCCGTCGCCACATCGAACTTGCTGCCATGGCAAGGGCAGTTGATGGTGCCGTCCGACACGCTCGACACCGCGCATCCGCCGTGGGTGCACTTCGAGGAGAACGCCTTGAACTCGCCAACCTTGGGCTGCGTCACCACAACGCCTTGGTCGGCGAAGATCATTCCGCCGCCCTCCGGGATGTCGGCGGTCTTTGCCAGAGTGTCTCCGCCGCCCTCCGGGATGTCGGCGGTCTTGTCCGGAGCGGCTCCGCCGCCGTCCGATCCGTCATCGGCCGGCTTGACCGCATCCGAACCGCCCGAGTCCTTCTGGTTGCCGCACGCGGTGAGTACGGCAGCCACCGAGACGGCCCCGGCAGCCACCACAACGGCCCGACGCCCGGGACGGACCTCGTGGTCCTGAGATGCGCTCATGCTGGCTTTCCCTTCCACGATTCACGACTTCGGTGTTCACGACTTCCTTCTCCGACCAGGGGTACGCGCAGCTGGACCCCCGTGTTCAACGCCCCAGGGACTTCTTGAGGAAGTCCCGCTCCAGCAGCAACAGATTGCTCACCGTCTCCTCCTGGGTGACCAGATGGCCGGCCCCGGACAACGGCAGTACCGTGTGCGACCGGCCCGCGGCCAGCAGCGCAGCGGAGAACCGCAGCATGTGGGCGACGGCCACATTGTCATCGGCAAGTCCGTGCACCAGCATGAGCGGGCGAGTCAGCCCGGCCGCCTCCGAGAGCAGTGAACTGCGCTCGTAGTTCTCCGGAAGTACATCCGGGTGGCCGAGAAACCGTTCCTCCCAATGGGTGTCGTAGAGCCGCCGGTCGGTCGGCGCACCACCGGCGACCGCGGCATGGAAGACCTCCGGGTGACGCAGCACGGCGGCAGCGGCGAGATACCCGCTGAACGACCAGCCGCGCATGGCGACCCGCGCCAGGTCCAGCTCGGGATACCGCGCGGCAGCCGCGTACAGTGCGTCGATCTGGTCCTCCAGCACAGCCGTCAGCCGGTCTCCGTACACCGATTTCTCCCAGGCCTCCCCACGCCCCGGAGTTCCGCGGCCATCTGTGACCAGCACGGCGAAGCCCTGGTCGGCGAACCACTGGGCGACCGCGACCCACCAGGTACGCACCTTCAGAACGACCTGCATGCCGGGGCCCGCGTACGGGTTGAGCAGCACGGGCAGCGGGGCGTCCCCCGGCCGGTGCCACGAGGGCAGATACAGCCTGCTGCGCAGCTCACGCTTCCCGAGACTCAGTACAAGGGGCCGTGGGGTGACCAGCGGAGTCTCGGCGAGGACCGCGATCCGTCCCACCGGTGCCCCGTCGCGCAGCACGGTCACCGTCTGACCGTCCGGGGTCCTGCTGTCCAGCACCATGGTGGGGCCGCCGACCGAGGCCGTGTGCACACCGGGTGCCGCGCTGACGCGCGTGAGACCGTTTCCGGGCGTTCCGCTCGCCCAGGACCAGACATGGACCTCGGTCGGTTCCTCGCTCGCGGTGAAGAACACCCTGTCACCAGCGGTGCCGACCACCTCACGGACCTCAAGGCCCGGAGGCGTCGGCCTGTCGCCGATCCTCAGCCCCTGCGTGTCGCCGCCCGGCTGCGCGGGAACGACAAGCGTCCCGGAGGAAAGCCGCAACGGCGTACCCGGCCTGAGAGCGACCCACGCACGGTCATGGGCGCGGCTCAGGGCTTGTGTCTCTCCCGTGGCGGGATCCACCGCGAGCACGTGCACGGAACGCTGATCACGCGTCTGTACGGAGACCAGCGGGCCGTGCCCGTCCCACGCAGCGGACGCCACGTACTCGAACGACCGGTCCGTCCACACCCCCTCGGGATGGGCCTCGCCGGAGGACGCGGGAAGCCGGACCGCGAGCCTCTCCCCGGACACCCGCACGAGGTGCAACGACACTTCGGCGTTCGCCGTGCCGGCCGCCGGATACGCCATCTCGCGCGGCGGCCGCTCCGGACGGGCCGGATCGCTGATGTACCGGCGCTGCACCCTCGAGGTGTCCACCCGCGCCACCAGAAGCGCATCGCTCCGTGGCGACCACCAGTGTCCGCGCGAGCGTCCGATCGACTCGGCCGATACGTGATCGGACAGTCCGTAGGTCACCTGGTCGCCGTCCGGGGCGGCGAGGGCACGGTCGCCCGTGCCCTGTGTCGTCACTATCCGCAGCGCACCCCCGGACACGTAAGCGATCAGAGTGCCGTCCGGTGAAGGCCGGGGATCGACCACGGGACCGGCGGTGACGATCCGGCGCGGAGCGCCCCCGTCCGTCCCTACCACCCAGAGCTCACCGCTCAGAGCGAAGGCCGCGAGCCGCACCTGTGCATCGGTGGCGTAGGACACCACGCCCGTCGAGGTCTCCCGGGCCCTCTCGCGGCGGGCCAGCTCCTCCGGTGGCACCGCACCGTCCGTCTCGTCGCCGCGGCCCGACCCGAGCGGATCGGCGAGCATCCGCTCTTTGCTGTCCTCGTACAGCCAGAGCCGGCTCACCTGATCCGTACCGGACGTGGTCCGTACGAAGAGCACCCGGGCGCCGTCCGGTGAGACGGTGAACTGTCGGGGCACTCCGAGCGAGAAGCGGCGAGTGCGGGCGAACTGCCGGGGAAATCGCCGGGCGTTGTTGAGCGCTTCGTCAGCCGTGGAGTCGAATCGAGGAGTCATGGAAACACCATGACAGGCGGAATCCGGATCGACCGGCCCCCGCCCAGGAACGGGCCGGGCTGCGGAGAGAAGCACGCATCGCGCGTGATTGTCAGAGGAGGCTGAGCGGCTCCGACTCGTCGCGAGCCGAATGTCTGCGCCTTCGGCGATCAAGGCGCGGACCGGCGGTGGTCACCCAGAGACGTCCGCAGGGGCCCTTCCTGGAGCTGTTCCGCCGCAGGCCAGGACGTTCGCGGGGCCCGCCCGGCCGGCTGGATCGGGACGGGCCACGCCCGCCTTGGAGCCCGCGTAGGGGACCACCACCCGGGTGATGCCGTGACCAGCGCCACGCGGGTGAATGTCGCAGGGCTGTCACCGAAAGCCCTGCCGGCGAGGAAACAGTGACAGGGTGAACATTGGCAGCGGCATTTCGTGGAGGAGGCGGGGAGTCTACGAGCGGGCCCGGAAGTGGCGGGTCCGCAAGAGCGGGTGGTACTCGCCATTGTTGGCGCTGACCTTCTTGGGAGCGCTGGTCATGCTGTTCCTGGCGGGGGAGGCCATTTTCACTCTGACGGGCAAGAACAGCGCGACGGATTCCAGATTCTGGTCACCCATGATCTGGATTGACGAGCAGTGCCGTGAAAGCGGCTTTTCCTGCGGCGTCCTTCAGAACGTCGTCATGCCCTTCCTCACGCTCGCCCTGGTCACCGTCGCCTACCTCTTCTTCCGGTTCAGCCGCGTACGCAGGGCGTATCTGAAGAAGGCCTGGGAGGCGCCGCACGAGCTTGTGGAAACAGCGGGCGACATCTTCGGCGAGGTGGTGGGCCGTGACCAGCTCTGCGCTGTCCTCATGAGGGATCTGCAGGACAGCCGGTTCCGCCGTGCGCACGTCGTCGTCGGGGGCATCGGAACGGGTAAAACGGCATTGGTCGTGCTGCTGACCCAGCAACTCGCCCGGTGCGACGCGGTCCCCATCCCGTTGCGCCTGCGCGGGGTCGAGGGAGACCTGAACTTCCGTCAGATGGCGTTCGAGCGATTCTCCCGGGAGGTGCAGGGCAACATCCGCTCCGGCTCTGAGGGGGAGAAAGTGTGGCGGCGGTTGTGCCAGCAGGGGCGGATCGTTGTCCTCGCGGACGGGCTGGAAGAGGCACTGACCGGCGAGGTGCTGGCCGAGGAACGCGACAACATCATCCGGCTGGCCATCCGCCGGGCCAATGACGAGCGGCTACCGCTGATCATCACCTCACGGCCGCACGACTCGCTTCGGGGAATGGAGGCGTCCCTCACGGACCTGGAGCCGTTGAGCGAAGAGGCGGCCCTGAGGTACATCTCCTCCGGCAACAGCTGGGAGGACCGCCAGCGGCTGGACTGGATCGTCGAGAAGGCGGGCATCGCCGAGGCGCCCACCTATCTGCAGATCGCCCGTGAACTCCACGAGGAGGGACTCCTGGAGCACGCTCTGTCCGGGCACGCAGAGGAAGAGGCTTTGGAGACGCGCGGCGGGGACCGGGCCGCGCTCCGCCTACATTTGCTCGACACGTGGCTCAAAGCGCTGATCAGCGGCCGTCTGCATCCCGAGCTGCCGCTCAGCCCGGAGGAGCGGCGGTCGGCGGTCCACTATCTGTCGGCACTGGCATGCGCCGGACTTGCATCGGACTCCTCCGAGGTGCGGTTCGCCGAGGTGATCGACGAGCAGGACCCCTCGCGGCCCCGCCACCCCGAGATTGTCCGGGAGCTGGTGACAAGGGTCGAGGACAGCCGGCTGGACATTCGCCTCGCCGCTCACTGGGGTTCGCGGATGGGGCTGGCGGAACTCGCCGGGGATCGCGTCCGCTTCCAGCACAGCGTCCTCCAGGCCCATCTCGGATCCCGGTTCATGAACGCGGTGATCCATCCGGGTGTCCCTGCCGAGCCGACTGACGGATCCTTCTTCCCCGCGGCGCTGGAGAAGCCGGGGCGCGAGCTGCTGATCGCGATGGTGCTCCACTCCCGTACGCCCGAGGGTTCGTGTGTGCACGGGGAGAAGCGCGCCGGCGAGGAGCCCTGGTGCCCGGCGTCGGCCGCGCGCGACCTGCTCCTGAACGCCGCACGCCGGGCGCAGACGACCATGGACGGGCGTTCGGGGTCCCCAGATAGACAGGTCTCCTGCGCCGGGGAAGCCTCCGCGCACACCGGGGCGGTCTTCGGCCGCACCCTCCACACGAACGTACTCGAGCTGTACGCGGCGGCCCTGGATATCGACAGCATCGACGCCGACCCGCAGCAGCATCTGATCACGATGCGGCTGTGCACCTCCTGGTCGGACCTGCGGGCCCGGGATCCGCACACCCTGCAGGCGGCCAAGGCGCTGCTGGTGTCCCGCTTTGGTGAGGCGATGCGGGGTGTCACCCGCAGAAGGACCGTGCAACCCGCCTATCTCGAGCTGTACGACATTGCGTGCCAGGAGCCCTCGTATCCCATCCGTGTCGCCATCGCGCAGGAGATCGGGGCAGGCGGCGACGCGGCCTTCACCGCACTCCAGCCCCGGCTACGCGGACCGCAGGTTATCCAAGGCCGGCGAGTGGAACGCGGGAACGAGAGGGATTTGGTGCTGGAGCTGTACGACGGCCAGCAGCCGGAACTCGTCGCAGAACAGGAGACCCGAAGACACCGCCAGGAGGAGGGCGGAGTCGGCCGGGCCAAGCGAGAGCTGCGGGAGCGGGAGAGACAACGGCACGACGAGCGCCGACGGGAGGCCGAGGAACGGGAGGCCGAAGAGAAGCAGTGGCGGGACAACACCATGTGCGCGTGGCTGATTCCCCTGCTCGTGGGCTCGGTCACCACCCATCGCCACCGGGACACCCCGTACGCATTTCTCGAGAGCTGGGTCCGGCGTGTGGGCGTGCCGGAACGGGACGGGCCACACGCCCTTGACCTCACCCTGGAAGTGGCTCTGGCCCAGGGGTTCAAGTACGCGGCCAACCGCAGGCAACACCATCCGCACGCCCGGCCCGAGGCGCGGGAGTACCTGGCCGAACAGGCCTGGGACATGCTCAAGCGCACCCGGTTCTGGTTCACCCGGCTAACACTGCTGCACGCGCTGACCCTCTGGAGCCTCGCCGACGGCGCCGACGTCATGCGCCCCGAGCACGGACACGGTTCCGATCCCGCGGAACAGGTGCGCCAGTGGCTCGTCCTCCCCGGCGGGGAGCGGCAGCACCCTTTCGTGGAGGCTGCTGCCGAACTGTGCGTCTGGGCGCTGGAGTCCCAGCAGCCCGAGCGGTTCCTGTGGATCGACGAGTGCGGCGTCGCCGCCCAGGTCGGCTCGCAGACCGCCCCGCACGGCGAAGTCCGCAAACACCAGCTGTGGATTCCTTCCTCGACCGGCTGGAGCACCCTGCACCAGCGCGCTCAGCAACTCCTCGCCGACGTCCTCCTGCTGCTAAACCTCGCCGAACGCGGCGACTGGCCCGAGGACCGGCTCCGCCGCCTTCAGCACACCGGCCGCCCCGATCTGCCGCCGTGCCTCACCCAGGACCGCGGCCCGCTCGACCCGAGCCGCACCGTCGTCCGTACGGCGGCATCACAGGCGGGCTCCAACTGCCGGGACGACTGCGCCTTCGACCTGTGCCCGTACCCGCCCAAGGGCCTCGACGGACACCGGGTGGAGCTGAGCCAAGCCTTCTGCCGTGCGCAGTCCACCCTGCTGTCGCGATCGCGCTCTCCCCTCCACCCCGAGGCGAGATGGCAGCGGCGCACAGGAGCAGGCGAGCTCAGGCAGTTCTGGGAACAGATGGGACAGCGAGCACAGGACAACGCCCGCTCACGATGATGCTCGCGCCTCAGAGGCTGCCAGGTGACCTCTGATCGGGTGGCCAGGCCCTGGCACGCACGCCTAGCGCGATGCCGAAACCCTGGTAGCTCGCCGAGGCAGGGTCAGCGGCCAGATTCGGAGATGCCGGTGACGAGTTCGGTCACGACGTCCAGGACTCCTTGTCCGAACGCGGTCGGTGCGAGGAGCAACCCCAGGACCAGAACGATGACGACGGTTAGTTTCTCGTCCTTCCGGCTTCTGGCCTCGGTACGGCGGCGTAGCCGCAGGATGACGATGACGGCCAGCAGTACGGTCACGTTGATGGTCAGCACTCGCCCGGACCTCTCCCCCTCAGGCCACAGCCGCCCCGCGCACAGAGCACTGGGTCCCATTGACCCTCTTGTCTATCCCCGGCCCGCGCAGCGTCATGCCCCGGCTGCCCGTGGTTGGCGGCAAGAGCACGTTCTCCTGGCCGAATTCCACAGGTGACGGGGAGGCTCGGTCAGCTGGGCGGGCGGGCGGGTCAGCGGGAAGGCCGTCGGCCTATGTCAACGCATGCATCCGCCCGGCGTCCGCCGAGAGCGAGTTCAGCGGCCTGGCATGGCGCGGTGTGACCGAGCCGCTTCAGTTGGCCGGCCAGCGCGGGCCCTGGCCGGTGTGCTGGATGCCGCGCAATGCCGGCCGAGAAGCAGCATCTGCACGCCGGTGTGCGAGGGAGCCGGCGCCGGAGCGGTGCCGTGAGCCGCCGTTCGGATCACCGATGGGGGCCTTTCCGGTGATCGCCGCACGTCTCGCGCACGCTGCACGTCCCGCGGTGGGTACGCCATTTCCGCAGAGGACTGCCCAGCGATCCAGTGAGGAGATCACATGTACGCAGTGGTTCGGCGGTACGAAGGGGTGACCGATCCGGCCGAGGCGGGACGCCAGGTGAACGAGGGTTTCGTGCCGCTCCTGCGCCAGGTCCAAGGTTTCGTGTCCTATTACTGGGTCGATGCCGGGGGCGGCGTGATGGTCTCGACGAGTGTCTTCCAGGACCGGGCCGGTGCCGAGGCGTCGACCGAGAGGGCGACGGACTTCGTACGGGATCGCCTCGCCTTCCTGCTTCCCAACCCTCCCCAGGTCACGGCCGGCGAGGTCGTGGCACATTCGTAGCGGCCTGCCGGAAAGGGCTGTGACACCGCAAATCCCGCGGGGCGCCGCGCACGAGCGGCACCCATGGGGAGCGCGCCACCAGCCCAAACTCCCCAGATTCTCCCAAGGGTTGACAATGGCGATTTCGCGGTCTGTGGTGGTTCGCGAAATTCCATGGATTACAAGGCGTCTGAGCCGTATAGCCTGGGGAAATGCTCACAGAAGTCACCGCGACCCGCTACGTCACGCCCCTGCGGGAGGGTGGATCGCTCCCCGGGATCGTCGAGGCCGACGACCTCGGCACCTATGTCATGAAATTCACCGGTGCCGGACAGGGTCGCAAGACACTGGTTGCGGAGGTCATCTGCGGACAACTCGGCCGCCGACTCGGCCTTCGCGTCCCCGACCTCGTACAGATCCAGCTCGACCCGGTCATCGGGCTCGCCGAGCCCGACCAGGAGGTGCAGGAGCTCCTGAAGGCCAGCGGCGGGCTCAATCTCGGGATGGACTTCCTGCCGGGCTCTATCGGCTTCGACTCGCTCGCATACCAGGTGGACTCCCTGGAAGCCGGCCGCGTCGTCTGGTTCGATGCGCTGATCAACAATGTCGACCGGTCCTGGCGCAACCCGAACATGCTGATCTGGCACGGCGATCTGTGGCTCATCGACCACGGCGCCACCATGATCTGGCACCACAACTGGCCCGGCGCCCAGGTCTCGGCCGCCAAGCCGTACAACGCCTCGGACCATGCGCTGGCTCCGTTCGCCCCTGATATCGCGGCAGCCGCCGCCGAGCTCGCCCCGCTGGTCACCGAGGAACTGCTCACCGAGGTCGCGGCCGAAGTTCCCGATGAGTGGCTGGTGGACGAGCCCGGCTTCGACTCCACCGATGAGCTGCGCCGAGCCTATGTGGAGGCGCTGCTGCCGCGCGCCGTCACCATTCATGAGCGGATCACGATGCAGGGCCCCACCGAGCCCAAGCCGTCACAAGCCCCCGGCTGGCTCACCGAACACCTCACCCCCTGGCCGCACACCACCAAGAAGAACGACAAGGACGGCCAGCGGTGACCAAGCGCGATGTCTTCGAGTACGCGCTGCTGCGCGTGGTGCCGCGGGTGCAGCGCGGCGAGTTCTTCAACGCGGGCGTGGTCGTCTACTGCCACGCGCAGGGTTTCGTCGCCGCGCGTACTCATCTCGACGAGACCAAGCTGAAGGCCCTGGACCCGACCGCCGACGTGGTCGGTGTGCGGGCCGCCCTGCATGCCGTCGAAGGCGTGTGCCGCGGCGGTACGGACGCGGGCCAGGCGGCCCGCGACGACGCAGGCCGCCGCTTCCGCTGGCTGATCGCCCCGCGTTCCACCGTCGTCCAGCCGAGCCCCGTGCACAGTGGCCTCACGGCGGACCCGGAGGCCGAGATCGAACGGCTGCTCGACCTGCTGGTGCGCTGATCCGCCGCCCCGCGGCGCGGCCCGCAGCCACTGCGGCAGCGGCGCCGCGGGATGTGACATGCACCCCTGCGCTCGTGGGCCGTTGACACCGAGTGCCAGGGCTTCTAGCGTCTCGTCTGCTGAAGGTACTAAGCGGTTGCTCAGTTGTCGGGGAAGCTCCGCGCACGCGGAGGTTCCGTGCCGGGGTGCCCCGACGTCCGCTGAGCCACGATCCAAGGGCGAGGAGAACCAAACATGTCCAACACCGAGCAGCGCGTGGCCGTCGTGACCGGAGCGGCGCGGGGCATTGGTGCCGCCACCGCGGTACGTCTGGCGGCCGAGGGTCGCGCCGTCGCCGTACTCGACCTCGACGAGGCGGCCTGCAAGGACACCGTCGAGAAGATCACCGCCGCAGGGGGCACCGCTCTCGCCGTTGGGTGCGATGTGTCGGACAGTGCCCAGGTGGAAGCCGCGGTCGGGCGGGTCGCCGCCGAGCTCGGCGCCCCGACGATCCTCGTCAACAATGCGGGCGTGCTCCGCGACAACCTGCTCTTCAAGATGAGCGAGTCCGACTGGGACACCGTGATGAACGTGCACCTCAAGGGCGCGTTCCTGATGGCCAAGGCCGTCCAGAAGCACATGGTGGACGCCGAGTTCGGCCGTATCGTCTCGCTCTCCTCCTCCTCGGCGCTCGGCAACCGCGGCCAGGCCAACTACTCCGCCGTCAAGGCCGGCCTGCAGGGCTTCACCAAGACCCTCGCCAAGGAGCTCGGCAAGTTCGGCATCACCGCCAACGCCGTCGCGCCCGGCTTCATCGTCACCGAGATGACCGCGCAGACCGCGGCCCGGGTCGGCATGGGCTTCGAGGAGTTCCAGGCCGCCGCTGCTACCCAGATCCCGGTGCAGCGCGTCGGCCGCCCCGAGGACGTCGCCAACGCCATCGCCTTCTTCACGGGCGACGAGGCCGGCTTCGTCTCCGGTCAGGTCATGTATGTCGCCGGTGGACCGCTCAACTGACCCGAAGGGTTACGGACATCATGAGTGTGCAGGACAGTGGGAAGGTCGCGCTCATCACGGGCGCGAGCCGGGGCATCGGCTACGGCATTGCCGAGGCGCTCGTGGCGCGCGGCGACCGGGTGTGCATCACCGGACGCGGCGAGGATGCCCTCAAGGGGGCCGTCGAGCAGCTCGGTTCCGACCGCGTCATCGGCGTGGCGGGCAAGGCGCACGATGAGGCGCACCGGGCGGCGGCGGTCGAGCGCACCATGGAGGCGTTCGGCCGTGTCGACTTCCTGATCAACAACGCCGGTACGAATCCGGTGTTCGGCCCGATCGCGGAACTCGACCTCAATGTTGCCCGCAAGGTCTTCGAGACGAATGTGATCTCGGCGCTCGGTTTTGCCCAGCAGACCTGGAAGGCCTGGCAGAAGGAGAACGGCGGGGCGATCGTCAACATCGCCTCGGTCGCCGGCATTTCGGCCTCGCCCTTCGTCGGCGCCTACGGCATGAGCAAGGCGGCCATGGTCAACCTGACCCTTCAGCTGGCGCACGAGTTCGCGCCGGCCGTCCGGGTCAACGCGATCGCCCCCGCCGTCGTGAAGACAAGATTCGCCCAGGCGCTGTACGAGGGCCGTGAGGCGGAGGCCGCCGCGGCCTATCCGCTCGGCCGGCTGGGCGTCCCCGAGGACATCGGAGGCGCCGCAGCGTTCCTCACGTCGAGCCAGAGCGACTGGATCACGGGACAGACCCTGGTGGTCGACGGCGGCATCTTCCTGAATGCGGGCGTGAGCTGAGAACGGCGTGAGCGGGTTTGGCCCTGATTGACTCAAGTGCCCTGCCGGGCCTGCGGATTGACCCGGCGGGGCACTACGGTATGGTCTGCCGACCCATGGCTGATCGAGGAGCGTTCACGTGTTCTACCGGGCCAGTCTGCAGGCCGCTGCAGTCTTTGCTTCCCTTGCTCTGCTGGCAGGCTGCGGACTTCTCTCCGACAGCGGATCGAAAGTGGAGCAGAAGGTAGTGGTCGGTACGACCAGCGAGCTCTCCACCCTCGATCCGGCGGCGGCGTGGGACAACTCCTGGGAAATGATGCGGAATGTCTTCCAGACCTTGGTGAGTTTCCCCACCGGCAGCACCACCCCCGAGCCCGATGCCGCGGAATGGTGCAAGTTCACCGACGCGACCAGCACGGCATATCGGTGCAAACTGCGCAAGGGTCTTAAATTCTCCAATGGCGACAGACTCGACGCCGAGGCCGTGAAGTACTCCATGGACCGGATCACGGCCATCAAGGTCAAGGGCGGACCCGTCGGCATGCTCGGCTCGCTCGACCGGGTCGAGACCAAGGGGGACGACATCGTCGTCTTCCATCTCACCAAGCCGGACGCCACCTTCCCGTTCATCCTCGCCACGCCCGCGATGTCGCTGGTGGCTCCCAGTGACTATTCGATGCACGAAATCCGAAGCGACGGAAAGGTCACAGGATCCGGTCCCTACCTCCTGGATTCGTACAAGCCGGGGAACCGGGCCGAACTGGTGAAGAATCCGGACTACAAGGGTTTCGCCAACCCTAAGAACGACGCTGTGACCATCCGGTACTTCAAGGAATCCGCCCCCGTGGTCGCGGCGCTGAAGAAGAACGAGATCGACGTGATCTATCGCGGCCTCACTGCCGAGGACGTCGTCAGCCTGGAAGACAACAAGGGCCAGAACAGCAATCTGCAGATCGTCGAGACGGTCGGCGCGGACATCCGCTTCCTGGTCTTCAACCCCGAGGACCCGGCCGCCGGGAATGCGGCCGTACGGCGAGCCATCGCCCAGCTCATCGACCGTGACGCCCTGGTGGCCAAGGTCTACCAGGGGACGGCCGAGCCGCTGTACTCCATGGTCCCCAAGGGCATCGCCGGACACACCACCAGTTTCTTCGATGCCTACGGCGACCCGGACAAGGACAAGGCGAAGCAGATCCTCGTCGAGGCGGGCATCACCAAGCCCGTGGAAATGACGTTCTGGTTCACGACCGACCGGTACGGCTCGTCCACGGCCCCCGAGTTCGACGAGCTGAAGCGACAGCTGGAGGCTTCCGGGCTGTTCAGGATCACGCTGAAGAGCAAACCCTGGAAAGAGTTCCAGGAAGGCTTCAACAAGGGCCAGTACCCCGTCTTCGGCCGCGGCTGGTTCCCGGACTTCCCGGACCCGGACAACTTCATCGCCCCCTTCGTGGGCAAGGACAGCGTCACCGGGATGCCGTACATGAAGCGCGAGATCACCGAGCAGCTGCTGCCGCAGACCCGCAAGGAGAGCAACCGGGGCGCGGTCAGTAAGCAGTTCGAACGGGCCCAGCAGATCCTGGTCGACGACGTGCGGCTGCTGCCGCTGTGGCAGGGCAAGCTGTACGTCGCGGCGGGCGAGGACATCGGCGGCGGCGAGCGTGCCCTGGACCCGCAGACGGTCATGCAGATGTGGGAGCTGTACCGCAAGGCCAGCTGGTAGGCCCCGGCAGGGCTCGCAGGGCCGGCTGTCAGTGGCCCCCGGTAGGTTCTCGGTTGAAGAACTGATTACTTACCGGAGGTTGTTGACGTGACCGACACCGACCTGCTGCCCGAGTCCTGGCGCGGCGTCCTCGGCGAAGAGCTGCAGAAGCCCTACTTCAAGGAGCTCACCGAGTTCGTCGAGGAGGAACGGGCCAAGGGGCCGGTCTATCCGCCGCGCGAACAGGTGTTCGCAGCCCTGGAAGCCACGCCCTACGACAAGGTGAAGGTCCTCGTACTCGGCCAGGACCCGTATCACGGGGAGGGGCAGGGGCACGGGCTGTGCTTCTCCGTGCGGCCGGGCGTGAAGACACCGCCCTCCCTGCGGAACATCTACAAGGAGATGAAGGAGGAGCTCGGCCTGCCGATCCCGGACAACGGGTATCTGATGCCGTGGGCCGAACAGGGCGTGCTCCTGCTCAACGCCGTTCTGACGGTGCGCGCGGGCGAGGCGAACTCGCACAAGGGCAAGGGGTGGGAGAAGTTCACCGACGCGGTGATCCGCGCGGTCGCCTCGCGTCCCGATCCGGCGGTCTTCGTGTTGTGGGGCAACTACGCACAGAAGAAGCTCCCGCTGATCGACGAGGAGCACCATGTGGTGGTGAAGGGTGCGCACCCGTCACCGCTGTCCGCCAAGAAGTTCTTCGGCTCCCGTCCGTTCACGCAGATCAACGAGGCGGTGGCGGCGCAGGGGCACGAGGCCATCGACTGGCGCATCCCCGACCTGGGCTGACGCTCGGCCGGACCGGGGGTGGGCGCCCGGTGGACAGGTCCGGGACGCCCGCCCGAGCCTCAGCGGGATTGACCGCCGCTGCGGCTAGCGTCGAACGGAAACGGGCGGACGTGGACAGGGAGGCCGCAGTGACGGAGCAGCGGGAGGCGTCGAAGGATGCCGTCATGACCAGGATCGGCCAGGCGATCATGCTGCTGCACGGCGGCGACCGGGAGGAGGCCCGCAATCGCTTCGGCGAGCTCTGGTCGGAGATCGGCGAGGACGGGGACGCCCTGCATCGGTGCACCCTCGCCCACTACATGGCCGACACGCAGGATGACCCCGGCGATGAGCTGGCCTGGGACCTGAGGGCGTTGACCGCGGCCGGCAGTCTGACCGACGAGCGCGCGGCACAGGACTCCGATGCGCTCGCGGTGCGGGCGTTCTACCCCTCTCTCCACCTCAATCTTGCGGCGGACTATGTGAAGCTCCAACGCCCCGAGGCGGCCCGGATCCATCTGGAACGGGCACGCGCTGCCTCCGGTGCGCTCGCGGACGACGGGGCGGACGACGGATATGGGGGAGGCGTCCGCGCGGCGATTGCGCGGCTGGAGCAGAGGCTGCGGGAGCTGTGACGGCGGCCCGTCCGCCTCGGACGGGCCACCCGCTCGACTCTCTCTCCCGCGGGGCTCAGCGGCCGTAGGTGTTCTCGCAGATCCGGGACTGCGGGCTGCCCGCGGGCCAGTGCCCGTATACCCGTCCCAGCTCGCAGACGTCCTTCCTGGTGACGGGGGCCGGCATGGCCGGGGCTGGTGCGGTCACGGCGGGCGGGGCCTGACGCGGCCGAGGCTGCGCCGCCCCGGAGTGCTTCCGTCGCTGTGGTGCGCGGGGCGCGGCGCGTCGGGTGTCCGGCGGTGCGACGGCCGCCGGGGTGGATGCGGAGGCGGACGGCTCGGGGGCCGGTACCGTTCCCAGGCTGTCGTGGACCGGTGGCCGCGCGATCTGCGGCGCCATGTCCTGGGCGGGCGTGCTGGTCCCGGGCCGGGACGGAACGTCCGGCTGCGGCGCCACGGACACACAGCCGGACAGTGTCGTGACCGCCATGCCGACGAGAAGCTGCACGGTGATTCGGGTTCGTTGCACCTGATCAACTCTGCTGTGCGGAACCGGTTTTGAGTGAGCCGGGAAGCCGGGATTGGCCCGCACGAGTGACGCCGGTCAGCGCAATGCCGCCCGCGATCCGAGCATCCCGCGCAGCAGTTCGGCGAAACCGGCACGCAGCTCCTCCTCGGTCGGCGCGAGCGGTGGTACGACCCTGCGGCGCACGAGAACATCAGCCCCTCGAACCAGGCCGGCAGGGACAGGCTGTGCCGTTCGAGCTCGCCCGATCAGGCCGCCGTCATCAAAGACGGCCGGATATACGCCTACGGGGCCGCCGTCGCCCTCGTTCGGCCCACCCTCGTCCTGCGCACCTTCGACGGCAGCGCGGACCGGCAGCCGCCGCAGCACACGTATGCTGCCCTGACGAACGACGCGCACAGGTCACTGCGGTAGACATCGGCTCGAAGAGCTCGACGGGGCACCCTCACCTGGTGAACACCGCGCCGGTCGGCGCCGAACAGTGAGAGGGAGGCCCCTGTGAAGGTCGGCTGCATCGGGCTCGGCGACATCGCGCAGAAGGCGTATCTGCCGGTTCTGACGGCCCTGCCCGGGGTCGAACTGCATCTGCAGACCCGTACGCCCGCCACCCTGACCGCGGTCGCCGAGACCCACCGGATCCCGGCTGGGCAGCGCCACGCCGACCTCGAATCACTGCTCGCCCAGGGTCTGGACGCCGCGTTCGTCCACGCACCGACCGGGGTACACCCGGAGATCGTGGGCCGGCTGCTGGACGCGGGCGTCGCCACGTACGTCGACAAGCCGCTGGCCTACGAACTCGCCGATTCCGAGAGGCTGGTGAGCCTGGCTGAAGAGCGCGGGGTGAGCCTCGCCATCGGTTTCAACCGCAGGGTCGCGCCCGGCTACGTGCAGTGCGCCGAGCACCCGCGCGACCTGATCCTCATGCAGAAGAACCGGGTGGGCCTGCCCGAGGACCCACGCACCATGGTGCTCGACGACTTCATCCATGTCGTCGACACCCTGCGCTTCCTGGTGCCGGGGCCGATCGAGCACACCGTCGTGCAGGCCAGGATCCGCGACGGTCTGATGCACCATGTCGTGCTGCAGCTGGCCGGTGACGGATTCACCGCCATCGGCACGATGAACCGACTCAGCGGCTCGACCGAGGAGCGGCTGGAGGTCTCCGGCCAGGATTCCAAGCGCGAGGTCGTCAACCTTGCCGAGGTGATCGATCACAAGGGGCAGCCAAGCGTACGACGGCGTGGAGACTGGGTGCCGGTGGCCCGCCAACGCGGCATCGAGCAGAGCGTGCTGTTCTTCCTGGACGCCGTGCGGGCCGGAAAGGTGCTGAGCGCCCAAGGACGCCCTGCAGACGCATGAGCTGTGCGAGCGCATCCTGCGCGACCTGGACTGCGCCTAAGCCCGTAGTCCGGGGCCCTCCGGCCTCGGGATGCGTCGGGTCCCGCGCCGATGCAGGCTGGGGACGTGGACCACCGGCCCGTGGAGGTGACCTCGTGAGGCGCCACGACGAGCCAAAGGGCTGGGGAGCACTCCAGCCGCCGCCCGGCTACTACTCGGCGGACGGGCGGCCGCCCGACGCGGTACAGCGCGGGCTGATCCTCGACTGGGCGGTCAATCAGCGGATCGCGAGCGGCTGGCGAGTGGAGTCACGTTCCGAGACACAGGTCGTCATGGTCCGGGGCCGGCCGCTGAATCATGCGCTGCACGCCATTCTGATGGTGTTCACCTGCTTTCTCTGGGGCCCCGTGTGGCTGGTGCTCGCCGTGACCAACAAGGTCGAGCGGGTCTCGCTCACCATCGACGCCCAGGGCCGCATCGTCTCCGTGAACGGCCCCGGATAGTCCGACCGGTATCCGGGCTCACGGCTTGGAGCGTCCGGCGGAGCGATCGGCGGATTCGGTCGACCCGGCGGGTGAGGCGATCACCGGAGCCGCCTCACCCCGGCCACCGGGCGGCCCGCCCAGGCCACGCCTCCTGAGCGAACGCAGCCCTTCGAAGGCGCAGAACGCGACCAGTACCGCCGCCGCCCCCTGCACCGGCCAGTCGCCCAGCCGTACGAACAGCGTCGTACCGGAAGCCAGTGGTACGTCGAACACGGCAGCCCCGCTCATATTCGTACCGAGCGGGACACCGATCCGCTCGCCCTGCGGGCCGTACACCGTACTGACCCCGGTGAGCGTGGCGTGCACCATCGGGCGGCCGTTCTCGGCGGCACGCAGCGCTCCGAGCGAGGCGTGCTGTTCGGGAGCCCAGCTGTGCTGGAACGTCGAGGTCGACGACTGGGCGACCAGCAGTTGCGCACCGTCCCGGGTCAGACTCCGGCTCATGTCGGGGAAGGCGGACTCGAAGCAGATCAGCGGCCCGATGCGCAGACCCTTCCCTCCGGCGGCACCAGGAAGCGACATCGTCACCTGTCGGGTGCCCCGCAGCCGGTCCTCGCCCGCCGCCTTGCCCACGGACGTGGCCCAGCCGAGCACGGAACGGGCAGGGATGTACTCGCCGAACGGCACCAGCCGCATCTTGTCGTATCGCTGCCCGGTCAGCCCGTCCGGTCCCACCAGCACACTGGACTTGAAGATCCCCGACCGCCTCGGTCCATCCGTCTGCCGGGCGTCCATGTTGACCAGCACATCCGCGCCCACCCGACGCGAGAGGGCCGCGATCCGGGCGGTGATTTCCGGGTGCCGGGAAAGATCGACACCGACACTGCTCTCGCCCCACACCACCAGATCGAGATCGCGTCCCGTCAGCGAGCCGGTCAGCCGCTCACTGACGGTGAGCCGACGCCCGACGGTGTGGGGACCTGTGAGCACACCTGGCTGCACGACGGCGATCCTGGCAACGCCCGACCGCTGGGGCTGCGGTGCCCACTGCGCCATCGCCCCCGCGGCCAGGGCGCACACCACGATGCCGACGACGCCGGCCGTACGGGCGGCGGGCACGAACAGCAGGGCGACGGCGGTGTTCACCGCGACCACCAGAAGGCTCACCAGCCACACCCCGCCGACCGATGCCACGCGGAGTGCCGGAGCCACCTCCCACTGGCTCGCGCCGAGCAGCCCCCAGGGACCGCCCAGCCCCTCCCAGGAGCGGGCCAGCTCGATCATCAGCCAGCCGCACGGCACCACGACGACCGCGGCCACGGCTGATGCCACGGAAACCGGTCCGCGCAGTATCCGGAAGACCAGCAGACCCCACGGCGCCCACAGCAGACCGAGCAGGGCCGCCAGGACCACGATGAACACATGGAGACTCGGCATCAGCCAGTGATGCACGGCGATCAGGTAGCCGATCCCGCCGAGCCAGCCGTCGAGCGCTGCCCGGCGCCCCGTACCGGCGGACCGGATCAGCAGCAGCCACGGCACCAGACCGACATAGGCGAGCCACCACAGCGAAGTCACCGGGAACGCGAGCGCGGGCAGCGCACCGGCGAGCAGTGCGACGCAGCCGCGCGACCAGCCGGACCGCAGCACCCGCTCCCACTGCTCGCGCCGACCGGCCGGAATCCGCATGCCGCGCCTCCTCGTCCTGCTGATCAGCAGTGTCCCCCCTGCTCACCCGTTCCGCAGTTCTTCCCGGCGCGAGAGGGGCGGAAGCACTGGTGGGCGGGCTCAGGCCGGGGCGAGTGAGCCCGCCGGGCCGCGCCACTTCTCGTGCACGGTCACGGTCCGGATCCGCCAGCCGCTCCCCGTGCGCGACAGTGTGAAGGCGTACCGCCCGCCGAAGACGAAGTTCGGTGCGGTCGTCCGTACCCCGGATCCGTCCTCACCGCCCGCCGTGCTCTCCAGCCGCATCGGGTTCAGGTAGTCGGCCCGCACTTCGGCGCGGTCGCCCGGGTAGCCGCCCAGGTCCTGGATGTCGAGCCGGCGGTTGACGATCAGATGCTGGCGTACGGGGAAGAGCCGCATGGTCTCCGCGAGCCACTGGGCGACCTCGGCCGCAGGCCCTTCGACACCGCCTGCGCTGCGGTAGTCGGCGCGGCCGTCTGCGGTGAACAGGGCCCGGTAGTCCGCCCATGCGCCGTCGTCCACCGCCATCGCATAGCCGGTGATCACTGCATCGATGGACAGCTGGTCCATCACGGTCGAGAGATCCACGCGCTGCGTCATCGGATCAGTGTCTGCCTGTCGGCGTCAGAGGCCAAGGGGCGTGCACGCACGACGGGTCGGCACAACAGTCAGCAGGGCACCACGGCCACCGGGCCGAGCGCATGCGTGAGCGTGGTCTGCGCGACGGGGGAGAGCCCGAGCCCGAGGGACTCACCGCCCTTGCGTCGCCCGATCACGGTCAGCGCCGCAGTTGCCGAGGCTGTGACGAGGGTGCGGGCAGCGGAGCCGCCGACCGGTTCTCTGACGACCTCGACCTGCGGGTACTTCTCCAGCCAGCCGGCTGTGAGTTCGGCGAGGGTCCGCTCGGCCGCATCGGCCGCCGCGTCCCGGTCGAAGACCGGGCCACCGGAAAGCAACGAGGAGAACATCGTCCAGCCGTGCACGATCCGCAGCCGCGCAGCGGGCCGGGCAGCAGCCGTCGCGAAGGCGAATTCCAGCACCGCTTCACTGCTCTCGTCGGCGGCCACGCCCGCGACAATGTCGGGGAAGGCTTCGGCCGCCTCCCCTCCGTCTTCGTCCGACGGTCCGCTGTGGATGACGACGACGGGGCACTGGGCCATCGAGGCGGTTGCCAGGCTGTTGGAGCCGAGCATCAGGGACCGGAATCCGCCCAGACCGCGCGAGCCTACGACCACCAGCGACGCATCACGGCTGAGCGAGGTGAGCGCCGCTGTGGGGAAGTCCAGCGGCGTGAGCGTCGACGGGTGCAGATCCGGAGCGATCTCGGACACCCTTCGTACGGACTGCGTGAGCAGCTCCTCCGCCTCGCGCTGCTGCGTCTGATCAGTGCGCCGGTTCGGTGTCCGGGCGTGCACGATCACCAGCGGGAGCCCCCGGCGGACGGCTTCGTGCGCGGCCCAGTCGAGTGCGTCACGGCTGTGCGACGAGCCGTCGACGGCTGCGATCACGGGAAGCTCGGTGGTGGTCATGATCTCCTCCAGATTCCGGCGGTACCCGCCCCAGGCTGGTACGCGCACCCGTCGTACGGCAGGGGCTTTCGGCCCTGTCTGCCCGGGAATATCCGGGCGGATGCCACCACGCGCATCAGCCCGCGGCGTGCCACGTACGCTACGGCCGGTCGCGGTCCGGCGATGGCATCGCCGGTACTCCGCGGGGCGTACAGCCTTCCGGCCCGCTGCGATTGTCGGTGTCGGGTGCGATCCTGCCCCCATGGACGAGCTGATGCGGCAACGGCGCGTGTACGGCGCCGAACACGACGATCCCGACCCGGGACCCCAGCCGGGTCACTCCTACCGGGAGTTGGTGGGCGGCCCGCTCGACGGGCTGCTCCTCGATGTGACCGGCTGGACGGAAGCGGCGCTGCGCGAAGGGGCGGCGCTGAACACAGAGATCGGGCGGTTCGGCCCGGGCGGCCGGGCGGAGTACGGGCCCAGGGACGGCGACTTCGACCGGTGGGACTGGCAGGGCGACACGCCCTGACCGTCTCACAGTCGCACCATGTACGGGTGCGGCCGATGGAGCCGATGAGCCCGTACAGCAGAGCGCGGGAATGAGACCTGTCAGGACTAATCACCTGAATCGCTCAATACTGGACTCATGGCACAGAAGACGTCTCGACCGCACGCCCCACCGACCCTCTCCGTCAAGGGCCGGGACGTGCGGGTACGCACCATCGGGATCGTGGCGCTGACGGGTCTCGTGATCTGGTTCATCGCAGCGAACACCGAATCGGTCGCCATCCGACTGTGGATCCCCACCGTTACCGTGCCACTCTGGGCAGTGCTGACCGTGACCCTGCTGGTCGGACTGGTCATGGGCGGGCTCCTGCTCCATCGCCGGGCGAAGCGCTGAGTCCGTGGACGGGGAGCCGGGTCGGGGACTTGCGGGCATGCGTGCGTGCCGCCAGGGCCTGTCCGGCGGATCAGGGCCGGACAAGCCCTACCCCGCCGACTCGCCCGCGTACGGGCTCAGGACTCCCGCGCCGACCAGGGTAAAGACCAAAATGCCCAGAATGATCCGGTAGATGACGAACGGCATGAAGCTCTTGGTCGTGATGAACTTCATGAACCAGTTCATGCGTCGAGGTCCTGAGCGGCTTTGACCTGCTGTTTCCACCACTCCTCAAGATCGAATCGGAGTGCAGTGGGAGATGGCACCTTCCAGTGCTCTCCTCGCTGGCCGCGAAGCGCAGCCACCTGGTTTGCAGCGAATCGGCAATCTCCTGCTCCATGGTCAGCCTCGATGCGTCAGCGGTGATCGCTGTTTCTTGAGGCGATCAGTTCAACCCAGTTTGTCCCGAGAGTGTCGGGCGAGGTCGTCGCGTGTCGCTGCGGCTGCACCGGGTTCCACGGGCCCGGAGACTGCGGGTTCCCTCCGTTCTGGTCTTCGTCGGGTGGGGGTCCGGCTGTCAGGTGACGGCCGGGAGGCTGCTGATCCTGTTCCAGGCGGTGGTGAACGCGCGGCCCAGGGCCCAAGGCCGGACACGCTGGCGAGGTCGTCTGCTGGGACTCGAACAGGAACGACTCCGGAGGTGGTCGTGCCCGAACTGTGGGCTGGTACGGATGCGGGCAAGGCCGAGCATCACTGCGTGGTGATCGACGCGGCGGGCAAGCGCAGGCTGTCGCGGCGGGTGGCCAACGACGAGACCGCGTTGCTGGAACTGATTGCGGATGTCCTCGCTCTGAGCGAAGGAGAGCCTGTGACCTGGGCGATCGACCTCAACGCCGGCGGGGCCGCGCTGATGATCGCCCTTTTGACCGACAACGGGCAGCAGGTCCTCTACATCCCCGGCCGCACCGTCCACCACGCCTCCGGCTCCTACCGAGGTGACGGGAAGAGCGACGCGAAGGACGCATTCATCATCGCGGACCAGGCCCGCTTCGCGCTGCCAGCCTTGGCTGAGGTGGCTACAACCAGTCACGAGTCAGGCGTTGACAACCACATTGGGAATCAGCAACCGCTACGGAAGCCTTCCTCGGGCGCCGGTACGAGCCACCGCGCGGCCGTCAGTAGGCGCGGGCGAGAACTCAGGCGGGAGGCCGAGCTCGCGGGCGATCAGCATCCGCTGGACCTCGCTGGTGCCCTCGCCGATCTCCAGGATCTTCGAGTCGCGCCACATGCGGGCCACCGGGTACTCGTTCATGAAGCCGTAGCCGCCGTGGATCTGGGTCGCCTCGCGGGCGTTGTCCACCGCCACCGTGGAGGAGTACAGCTTCGCGATCGCCGCCTCCTTCTTGAACGACTCGCCGAGGACCAGACGGGAAGCCGCGTCCCGCCACCCGATCCGGGCCATGTGCGCCTTCATCTCCATGTCGGCGATCTTGAACTGGACGGCCTGGTACGTGCTGATCGGCGAGCCGAAGGCGTGACGTTCCTTCGCGTACTTCACCGACTCGTCCACACAGCCCTGCGCGAGGCCCGTCGCGAGCGCCGCGATCGCGACCCGGCCCTCGTCCAGGATCCGCAGGAACTGCGCGTACCCCCGGCCCTCCTCGCCGAGCAGGTTCCCCACCGGGACGCGGACGTCGTCGAAGGAGAGCTCACGGGTGTCCGAGGCGTTCCAGCCGACCTTCGAGTACGGGGCGGCGACCGTGAAGCCCGGGGTGCCGGCCGGCACGATGATCGAGGAGATCAGCGGACGCCCGTCCGGCTTGCGGCCGGTGACCGCCGTGACCGTCACCAGACCCGTGATGTCCGTACCGGAGTTGGTGATGAAGCACTTCGAACCGTTGATGACCCAGTGGTCGCCGTCGCGGACGGCCGTGGTCCGGGTGCCGCCGGCGTCGCTGCCCGCGCCCGGCTCGGTCAGACCGAAGGCGCCGAGCATCTCGCCCGCGCACAGCTTCGGCAGCCACGCGCGCTTCTGCTCCTCCGTACCGAAGCGGTAGACCGGCATGGCGCCCAGCGAGACGCCCGCCTCCAGGGTGATCGCCACGGAGGAGTCGACCCGGGCCAGCTCCTCGAGGGCGATCCCGAGCGCCAGGTAGTCGCCGCCCATGCCGCCGTACTCCTCGGGGAACGGCAGCCCGAACAGGCCCATGCGGCCCATCTCGCGGACGATCTCGTACGGGAACTCGTGCCGCTCGTAGAAGTCGCCGATCTTCGGCGCGACCACGTCGTGCGCGAACGCCTCGACAGTACGGCGGAGATCCTCGTGCTCGGGGGTGAGGCGATGGTCCATGGTCTTCGGCGGTCCTTAAGTGAGAGGGTCCGTACACAAGGAGAGCCGGCGGGGTCAGTCCGCCCGGCGGGTCAGTCCTGCCACGTCCCGGTCAGTCGCGAGGTGGCTTCGCGCATCACGTCCGCGGGCTTGCAGAAGGAGAACCGCACGAGGCGGTCGGTGTGCGGGTTCCGCGGGTTGTGGCGGAAGGCGGAACAGGGAATGGCTGTCACCCCCGCGCGCGCGGGAAGGTCCCGGCAGAACCGCGTCCCGTCCGGATAGCCGGCTCCTCGTACGTCCGCCTGGAGGAAGTACCCGCCTTCGCCGCGATACGTGCGCAGCCCGGCCCGTTCGAGACCGGTGCGCAGCAGGTCCCTGTGGCGTTGCAGCGTGCCGCGCAGCTCCGCCGTCCACGCCTCCTCGTCGCCGAGCATGCGCGCCACGGCGCGCTGGAACGGCGTGCCGGAGGCGAAGGTGAGGAACTGCTTGACGGAGAGGACGGCTTCCACCAGCCTGTCCGGCCCGCAGGCCCAGCCGACCTTCCAGCCGGTGATGTTGAACGTCTTGCCTGCGGACGAGACCACCAGGGTGCGCTCCCGCATGCCGGGGACCGAGGCGAGCGAGTGGTGCCCTGCCCCGTCGTACACGAGGTGCTCGTAGACCTCGTCCGTGACGGCGGTCAGCTCGTGGTCCAGGCACACCCGGGCCAGGGCGGCCAGTTCCGCGGCGGTGAAGACCTTGCCCGTGGGGTTGTGGGGTGAGTTGAGCAGCAGCAGCCGGGTGCGCGGGGTGACCGCCGCCCGCAGTGCGGCCTCGTCCAGGCAGAACCGGTCGCCCTCCGTCGTCAGCGGGACGGCGACGAGCCGGGCGCCCGCCAGCGAGGCGGCGGCTTCGTAGGCGTCGTAGCAGGGGTCGAGGGTGAGGACCTCGTCCCCGGGGTTGCACAGTGCCAGCAGGGCCGCTGTGACGGCCTCGGTCGCTCCGGCGGTGACGACGACCTCGTGGTCGGCGTCGTAGCGGATTCCGGAGCGGCGCGACCGGCTGTCCGCGATCGCCCGCCGCAACTCGGGCAGGCCCGCCGCGGGCGGGTACTGGTTGTGCCCTTCGGCGATGGCCGCCATGGCGTCGTCCAGGAGCGCGCGGGGGGCGGTCAGTCCGGGTGCCCCCTGGCCCAGGTCGATCGCGCCGTACCGCTCGGCGAGCTCGCGGGTCTCGGTGAAGACGGACGGGCGGAAGTTCTGGATGCGATCGGCCCTGCGCTGGCGCGTGGGCGGCGAGGGCGTTGCCGAGGGCACTGTGGTGGTGTCCTTTCCTCGGTGCGGGGAGTCAGGAGTCGTGGACGGGGAGGGTGAGTGCGGGGGTGCCCGCTCACAGCCGCAGCAGGAGGGTGTCGGGGTCCTCCACGAGTGCGCCCAGTGCGGTGAGGAAGGCCGCGGCCTCTGCGCCGTCACACACCCGGTGGTCGAACACGCAGGTGAGCTTCGCGGTGGGCCGTACGACGAGCCGGTCGCCGTCCACGACGTGGGGGCGGGGACGGATGGACCCGACGCCGAGGATCGCCGCCTCGGGGTGGTTGACGACCGGCACGCCCTCGTCCAAGCCGAGTGCGCCGAAGTTGGAGACCGTGAAGGTGGAGCCGGTCAGCTCGCGGGGGGTGAGTGTGCCCGCGCGCGCCCCGTCCGCCAGCCGCGCCGCCTCCTGGGCGAGCCGCACGGTCGACAGGTCCTGGGCGTCGCGCACCATGGGCACGACCAGGCCGCGCGGGGTGGCCGCGCCGATGCCCAGGTGCACTGCGTCGTACGTACGGACCTCGGGGCCGTCCTGGACGTACGTGGCGTTGAGCCGGGGGTGTTCGCGCAGAGTGAGCGTCAGGAGCCGCAGCAGGAGGGCGAAGGGGGTGGCGGCGTGGTCGGCGTCCTGCGCGCGCAGCCTGTCGCGCAGGACGAGCAGGCGGGAGAAGTCGACGACGAGGGAGCAGTGGGCGTCCGGGATCTCCCGGCGCGCACGCTCCATGTGTGCCGCGGTGCGTGCGCGGATGCCGCGCACGGGGATCGAGCGTGTCCCGGAGTCGCTCCCGCCGTCCCTGGCGGTCCCCGTGGTGTGGGAAGCCGCCGCCGCGTGGACGTCCGCGCGGGTGATGGTGCCCTCCGGACCCGAGCCGGCGCCCAGCGCGGCCAGGTCAACCCCGAGCCTGCGGGCGAGATGCCGTACGGGCGGTTTGGCGCGGGGGCGCCCGGTGTCGGTCGGCGCGCGGCGGGGAGCGGGGCGTCTGCGGACCGCGCGCCGTCCGGTGTCCGTCCCTGCCCGTGTGCCGTATCCGACGAGCACGGGTCCCGAATCACCGCCGGTACGGTCGGTGGTGTCAGCGTGTGGGTCCGCGGCGACTCCAGGGCCCCTGCCGGTGCCCGCGGTCGCCCCGCTGTCGATGAGGGTCGGTCCGCCGCCCGCCCTGGCCCGGGCGGCGGCCTGTTCGGTCACCGCCCGGCAGGCGAGGACGTCGTTCCCGTCGACCCGTACCCCGGGCATGCCGTACCCGATGGCCTTGTGCGCGAGGGAAGGGGCCCGTGTCTGCTCTGAGAGGGGCACGGAGATCGCCCACTGGTTGTTCTGGATGTAGAAGACACACGGTGCCGCCGTCACGGCGGCGAAGTTCAGCGCCTCGTGCACGTCTCCCTCACTCGTCGCGCCGTCCCCGATGAAGGCGACGGTCAGGGAGTCCTCCCCGAGCCTGGGCGCCGCCATGGCCGCGCCGACGGCGTGCAGGGCGTGCGTACCAATGGGAATGGACATCGCCGCGCAGGCGTGCTCGGGAAAGCCCCAGCCGCCGTGCCAGGTACCGCGCCACACCGCGCCGACCGCCGAGGCGGGAATCCCGCGCATCAGGAACAGGCCGAGCTCGCGGTACTGCGGGAAGAGCCAGTCGTCGCGGCGCAGGGCGGCGGCGCAGCCGACCTGCGCCGCTTCCTGTCCCCTGCACGAGGGGTACAGGGCCAGCTGTCCCTGCCGCTGGAGGTTGACGAACTCCCCGTCCACGGCGCGGGTGACGACCATCCACTCGTACAGTTCGGTCAGTTCCTCCGAGGGCAGCGTGACGTCGAACTGCGGGTGGTCGACCGGCATGCCCTCGGGGGTGATGAGAGCGACCGGCCGCGGATCGAGGTCAGCCACCGGCCACAACCTTCTGGCACGACAGGACGAGGGCGGGCAGGGTACGGGACAGGTCCATGGGGTGCTCCTGTGAGGATGACGGAAGCGGGCGCACCCGCGGGTGTGCACGTGCGTGCCCACCCGCGAGTCGGCCGTCAGCGGTCCTGGGGTGTGGTCAGCCCCGCGGGGGCCAGGTGAGGACCTCTTCGTTCTGAGCGGTGAGCTTCGACAGCGGCACGAACCGGAAGTAGAGGTCGCGCGCCAGGGCGGGAAAGAAGCCCTCCAGTTGCTCGGTCTCGCTCAACGCACGGGCCGCGGCGACCAGTCCCTCCGTCCGCGGCCGGCGCTCGTCCTCGTAGCCGCGCAGCGCCGCGACCGGGTCCGCCGTCGCGCGCAGGTGCTGGGCGAGGACGACGGCGTCCTCGATGGCCAGCGCCGCCCCCTGGCCCAGACTCACGAGCATCGGGTGGGCGGCGTCGCCGAGCAGGGTCATGCGCCCGGTGCCCCACCGCTGGAGGAACGGGCGGTCCTGGGCGGTGATGCGGACGATCGATTCCTCGGGGGTGGTACGGATCGCCTCCCGCACCTCGTCGGCCCAGCCCGCGAAGAGGCCCTCGAGCCCTGCCTTGCCGCGCCGCAGGTGTCCGGAGGCACCCGGGGGCACGTTCTTCGTCGCCCACCAGTAGGCGCGGCCGCGGCCGATGTCGGCGAGGCCGAAACGCTGTCCACGCCCCCAGTAGTGCGCTGCGTAGCCCTTGCTCATCCGCGGGTGCGTGAAAGGCACCGTGGCCAGCCAGCACGCGTAGTTGCCGGGCCGCGGTTCGTCGGCGTCCGCCACCTGCCGGCGGATCGCCGAGTTGAAGCCGTCCGCCCCGATCAGGAAGTCGCCCGAGGCGGTCCTGCCGTCCTCGAAGGTGACCTCGACCCCGTCCTCACCGTTGACGAACCCGGCCGCCGTGGCACCGAACTCGATGACGCCCTCGTCCCCGAGCGCGTCCAGCAGCGTCTGCTGGAGGTCGGCCCGGTGCACGGCGTAGTTCGAGGCCCCCAGCCGGTCCGAGACCTCACTGAACGGAAGAGCCCTGATCGGACGGCCGCGCCGGGTGAGGAACTTGAGCTCGTCGAAGACCTCGCCGCGCTTGTCGAGCCCCGGGGCGATGTCGATGTCGAGGGTGCGCAGCGCCAGGACAGCGTTGCACATCAACGACACCGCCGTGGTGCTCGGTCGCAGCTCGGGGGCCCGCTCGAACACCTGCACCTCGACGCCTGCGCGGCGCAGTGTCGCGGCCGCTGCGAGGCCGCCGATGCCCGCTCCGATGACCAGAGCCTTGCGCGGGGGGTTCTGCGTCATTTCCTACTCCTCTTCGACGGCCGCCTCCGGGCCGGTTGGACGGTCGTCATCACCTGAGCCACCTTCTCGGCGACGACGTTCACGTGCGGTTCCTCCAGGAGCACCAGGTGGTCACCGGGGACGTCGACCACCTGGAGCCCTCCCGTGGTCAAGTCGCCCCAGCCGTTGGTGGGGTCCGTGTGCAGGCTCTGCGCGGCCCCGTGCATCGGCTGGAGGATCTCCGGCAGTTCCGAGGTCGCGCGGAGCAGGACCACGTTCCCGTCGACCGGTTCGGGCCGGTAGGTGAGGATCGCCTGCCAGTGCGCCCTGAACATCTCGAACAGGCGGCGCACGGTGGTGCGTGAGCTGCCCGCCGGCAGGACACCCGCCTGTGTGGCGTGTCCGACGATGAAGTCGAACTTCGCCTCCTCCTCCAGGCCGTCCGGCAGCGAGACCACCGGTGCGGTGCCGCCGCGCTCCATCCACAGCAGCTCCCAGAAGAACCACTCCAGCAGCGAGTGGTCGGCGATGTCGGGCCGCTCCCCCTGCTTGACGGCGATCGGGTCGATCAGCACGGTACCGTGCAGGGCGTCCGGGTTGCTGTGCCGCAGCTGTCGTGCCATCTCGAAGGCGATGAAGCCGCCGAAGGACCATCCTCCGATCACGTAGGGCCCTTCGGGGCGCACGCGCCGCACGGCTTCCAGGTAGCCCGCCGCCATCTCGGGGATCGAGCTGAGGGGCTCGGTGCCCGGCACGGTGCCCGAGGCCTGGAGCGCGTAGACGGGCTGGTCCTGCGGCAGGTGACGGGCGAGGCGTACGTAGCACAGCACATGGCCGCCCAGCGGGTGGACCAGGAACAGCGGCGGCTTGTCGCCCTCGGTGCGGATCGGTACGACGGGGTCGAACCGGGCCGCGGAGCCGCTGCCCTTCAGGTGCTGTGCCAGACCGGCGACGGTCGGGGCGGCGACGAAAGCGGAGAGCGGGACGTTGACGCCATAGCGCTTCTCGATCGTCATCACCAGCCGCATCGCGGTCAGTGAGGTGCCTCCGATGTCGAAGAAGTTGTCCCGCACGCCCACCGTGGGCAGTTCCAGCAGTTCCGCCAGGATGCCCACCAGTGCCCTTTCGTGCTCGTCGGCGGGCGGGGTGGCGTCCGACGACGGCACGGCCAGCGGCATGCGGCGCAGCAGCGCGTCGTCCCGCTTGCCGCTGGGTGTCAGGGGCAGGCTCGGCAGCCACTCCAGGTGCGCGGGCATCATGTAGTCCGGCAGCACCGCGCGCAGCCGGCCGCGCACCTCGTCCAGGTCCACGGCGTCGGGGTCGCCGACGAGGAACGCCGCGAGGAACGCGTCTCCGCTCTCCCGGCGCCGGGACACCACCGCCACCTCGCGGATGCCGGACGCGGCCTGCTCCTCGGCGAGCTTGGCGAGCGCGAGTTCCGCCTCGGCCAGCTCGACCCGGAAGCCGCGCACCTTCACCTGGGAGTCGACGCGGCCGAGCCAGACGAGGTTGCCGTCGGGCATGACCCTGGCGAGGTCACCCGTGCGGTACAGACGGGCGCCCGGCTCACCGGACGGGTCCGGTACGAACCGCTGCTCGGTCAGGTCGGGGCGGTTGCGGTAGCCGTGGGCCAGGCACACCCCTCCGACGTAGATCTCGCCCTTCGCGCCTGGCGGCACCGGCCGCATCAGGCCGTCGAGCAGGTGCAGCTCGATGCCGTCCACGGGTACGCCGACGGGCGGCAGGTCGGGGAAGAGGGCCGGGTCACCGGTCATCGTGTGATGGGTGAGCAGGTGGGTCTCGGTGGGTCCGTACTGGTTCTCCAGGACCGTGTCCGGCCGCGCCGCACAGAACTGGCGGATCTCGTCGGTGATCCTCAGCTGCTCTCCGGAGGAGATGATCACCCTCAGGGCGGCGGGGCGGATGCCCAGCGCCTGGGACGTCTCGGCGAGCTGCTGGAGTGCGACGTAGGGCATGAAGACCCGCTCCACCTCCTCGCGGTCCAGGAGCCGCAGCAGGGCCGGCATGTCCTTGCGCTCGTCCTCGGCGAGCAGCTGCAGGGTGCCGCCGCCGCACAGCGTGGAGTAGATCTCCTGGAACGCCACGTCGAAGCTGAGCGGTGCGAACTGGAGGGTCTTGCCTCCGGCCGCTCCGCTGGCCGAGGGGATCTGCCACTCCTGGTAGTTGGCGAGCACGCGGTGCGGGAGTTCGACTCCCTTCGGCTCGCCGCTGGATCCGGAGGTGAAGAGCAGGTAGGCGACGGTCTCGCCCGTGATCTCCGGCAGTTCCGGCGCGCCCCCGGGCGCCGGCTCCGCGGCGAGCAGGTCGGCGACGTACAACAGCCGCGAGGAATCCTCGAAGAGGTGCGCGTGCGCCTCGTGCGTGAGGATCCGTACGGGATCGGCCTGCGCGACCATCGCTGCGAGCCTGGCCGGCGGATAGCTCACGTCGAGCGGGACACAGGTGGCGCCCGCCTTACCGACGCCCAGGACGGTGGCCAGTGTCTCGGGAGAGCGGTCCATGGCGATGCCGACGGTCGATCCGGGCCGTGCTCCGGCGCCGATCAGGCCTTGGGCGATGCGATTCGCCGCCTCGTATAGCCGGGCGTACGTCCACTGCCGTGTTCCGCAGGAGACCGCGATCGCGTCCGGGGTGGCCGCGACGTGCTCGTCGATGCGCTGTACGACGTTCTTAGGAGGCTCCCCGGGGGTGCGGGCCCCAGCGCCGGTCCGCAGTACCGCCTCGGTCGGCGGAACGCGCAGGAAGGCGAAATCGGCCGGCTCCTCGGGGTGGTCGGTCATCTGCCGGAGGATGGCCAGGTACGTCCGGCCGATGCTCTCCACCTGCGACGCGGAGAAGGTGCGCCCGTCACAGTCCATGCGCAGCCAGAGGCGTTCGTCCACCGGGTCGGTGATCGCGTTGACCAGGATCTTGAAGTTCGTCTCCTCCCACGTCCTGAAGTCGGTCAGCTCCATGTCGGTGCCCTCGAAGAGCGAGCTGAGGACGTGCGGGTTCACGTAGTTGAAGGCCGTCTCGAAGATGACGTCGCCACCGCGGTCCTCCTGGATGGCGCTGAGCGGATAGTGACGGTGGGGGTGGCTGTCCTGCTCCTGCTGGTAGACCTCACGTGCCGAGTCGATCCAGCTGCGCGGCCGGGTGTCGAGGCGCAGCGGCAGCGTCTCGAGGAAGAGCCCGGTGATCCTCTCGGCGTCGGCCTCCTCCGGCCGCCCGCCGGTGACGAGACCGGTGGTGATGTCCTGTGTGTCGGAGAACAGCCGCAGGGTCAGGCAGTGGGCGGCGAGCAGCAGGGACTTGACGGGCAGGCCGTGGGTGCGCGCCAGGTGGCGCAGCTCTGTGCCGAGGCCGTCCGGCAGTTCCACCTGGTGGTGGATAACGCCCTCGCCGCCGGCGGGCTCGTGGGGCCTCAGTCCGTCGATCTGGGCCAGTTCGACGCCGGTGAGCAGCCGTTGCCAGTACCGCCTGGTCTCGTCGGAGGCGAGGGCCCGCCGTTCCTCGCGTACGTAGAGGGCGGGGGACGGCAGGGGTCCGGACAGGACGGCTTCGACCGGACGGCCGGCGTGGTGGAGGTAGTCCTGCAGCAGTTCGCGCACGAGGGTGGCGACGCTCCAGCCGTCCAGTATCGCGTGGTGGAAGCTGAACACCAGCTCCAGGGTGTCGTCGTTCAGGACGTGCGCGCGGAAGAGGTAGAGCGGCGGCCTGTCCAGCCGGTACGCGTGGTACCTCCGCTCCTCGATGTGCCGGGCGATCTCGGCCTGTGCCTCCTGGTCACCGAAGCTGCGCAGATCCGCGATCTCCAGCCCGCCGACGGCCTCCCGGTGCACGAGTTGCAGGGGCTCGGAGAATCCGCCGAGGTCGAACGCGGAGCGCATCACGGGGTGGCGTCGCACCAGGTCGTCGAAGGCGCTGCGTAGCGCCTTCTCGTTCCAGGCCGTCCTGAGGGAGTAGCGGAAGACGTCGTGGTAGACGGCCGTCCTCTCGTGCTCCCGGCTGTGGTAGAGCAGGCCGAGGTGCAGCCGGGTCGCCGGGTAGGCGTCCGCCAGGTCCGCCATGCGGGCGCGGTCGACGCCGGACACCAGCGCGAACGGCTCCAGCGGTGCGTCCCGCACGTCCGGTGACGACGTGGTCGCGCGGGCTGTGAGCGCCGCCACGGTGGGGTTGTGGACCATGTCGGCGAGTGTGAAGTGGACGCCTGCGCGGCGTGCCTCGGCCTGGATGCGGAGCATCATGATCGAGTCGCCGCCCAGGGAGTAGTAGTCCTGGTCGACGCCGATCTCCTCGGTGCCCAGCACCGCCGCCCAGGCCGCCGCGATCTTCGCCTCGATTTCGTTGGCGGGTGCCGCGGCTCCGGCATCCGCCTCGACGGTGGGGGTGGGCAGCCTGCCGCGGTCGGCCTTCCCGTTCGCCGTGAGGGGTATCGAGTCGATCCTCACGAAGAACGCGGGAACCATGAACTCCGGCAGGGTCTCCAGCAGTCGGGGCCGGAGATCAGTGAGCTGCACTCCCTCGTCCGCCACGTAGTAGCCCACCAGGTGGGTGCCTCGGGAGGGTGTGGTCCGGTCCACCACGATCGCGTCCCGGACCCCGGCCAGGGCCGTCAGGTGGTTGCGGACCTCTCCGAGCTCCACCCGGTTTCCGCGAATCTTGACCTGGTCGTCGAGCCTGCCCAGGTACTCGAGGGTGCCGTCCGCGAGCCATCGCGCGCGGTCCCCGGTGCGGTACATCCGCTCGCCCGGAGTGAACGGGTCGTCGACGAACGCCGCGGCGTCCAGATCGGGCCGACCCAGGTAGCCGCGTGCCACGCCGACGCCCGAGATACACAACTCACCGGGCACGCCCGTGGGCTGGAGGTCGCCGTGAGCACCGACCACGTAGAGCCGGATGTTGTCGATGGGCCGTCCGATCGGTACGCGTCGCGGTTCGTCGGCCGGGTCCGCCGGACAGTCGTAGTACGTGACGTCGACGGTCCCCTCGGTCGGACCATAGAGATTGACGAGCTGTGGCGCCGCGGTTCCGGCCGCCGCGAAGACCTGGTTAAACCGGTGCACGTGTGCGGGTGTCAGCGCCTCACCGCTGCAGAAGACCAGCCGCAGGGAGGTGATCCCGTCGAGCAGCGCCGGGGCCTCTTCGAGCAGATCGAGGAAGGGACCAAGCATCGAGGGCACGAAGTGGGCCACGCTCACCCGGTGCTCCCGCATCGTCGTGAGGATGGCGTGGGGATCGCGTTCGCCCCGGGGCGGGAGGAGTGCGAGTCCGGCACCGGTGATCGACCACCAGAACAGCTCCCACACCGAGACGTCGAAGGTCGCCGGTGTCTTCTGCAGCAGGACGTCGCCGGAGCCGACCGGATAGCCGCGCTGCATCCACTCCAGCCGGTTCACCACGGACCGATGCTCGACCTGCACACCCTTGGGCTGCCCCGTGGACCCCGAGGTGTAGATGACGTACGCGAGATTCTGCGGGCCGCCGGCGGGCACGAGCGGCTCGGGCGCGGCACTCGGGGCCGCTTCCAGGCGGCGTACGGGTACGGTGTCGCCCACCACGGTCTCGGACACGGTGGTGCCCAGCAGTATGGACTTGGCCCCGCTGTCGGTCAGCAGGAACCTGACCCGTTCCGCGGGATGGCTCGGGTCGACCGGTACGTACGCGGCGCCCGCCTTGAGTGCCCCCAGCACCGCGACGACGAGTTGCGGGCCGCGCTTGACCATCACGGCCACCCGGTCGCCGGTGGCCACGCCGTCGCCCCGCAGCTGGTGTGCGACGTGGTTCGCCCAGGCGTCCAGCTGGGCGAAGGTGAGCGAATCGGCAGGATCCTCCGCCATGACGGCCACCGCGTGCGGCGTCCTGGCCGCCTGCTGCTCGAAGAGAGCGTGGACCGTGGAGTCCCGCGTGTAGTCGGTCACCGGACCGCTGCCCACTGCGACCAGGGCGGCGCGCTCCGCGGCGCCGACCATGGATATCTCCGCCAGGGGACGGTCCGGCCGGTCGAGCGCGCCCTTGAGGATCGCCTCCAGGTGGGCGGCCACCGACTCGATGGGAAGGTCCGCGTCGAAGACGTCGACGGCGTAGTCCATGTCGACGAGGACGTCACTGACATCGTCTAGCTCGTTCACGACGACCGCCAGCACGTCGTCGTCATGGGCCCGGGCCTGCACGACGGTCTCGTACGTCACGCCCTGTACGACGGCCGGGCTCGGCCAGCGCAGGTAGGCGATGGTCGTGTCGAACAGCCGCTTGCGGCCGCCGTCCTGGAGCGGAACCGCGCGCAACAGATCGCCCAGGGAGAACCGCTCGTGGGGCTTGAGCGCCCGGGTGGCGGACTGCACCTCCGCGACCAGTTCGCTCATCGAGAGGTCCTGGCGCGGGTTCACCCGCAGGGGCAGCGTGTTGGCGAAGTGCCCGACGGTCCGCTTCTGCCCGTCAGTGGGCCGGTTCAGCAGCGGTACGCCCAGAACGACCTCGTCGCTGCCGTGGATGCGGGAGAGATAGACGGAGAAGGCGCTCGCGACGAACGCGAAGACCGAATGGCCGCGTTCACGTATGCGCTCGATGAGAGAGCGCTCGATCTGGAAGCTGTGGCGGGCGCTCCCGCGGGACCCGGCCGGTGCGGTGCGGCGGAAGAAGGCCGGTGCGACGCCCTTCAACCGCTCCTGGAAGAACGCGCGGTCCTCCTCGTGGCCGACTGAGTCCCGGTAGTGGCGCTCGTCCTCGGCGAAGTCCAGGTAGGACGGCACGGGCCGGTCGTCGAACCTCCCGGTCCGCCGCACCTGGTCGTACTCGGCGCGTACCTGGGACATGAACAGATTCAGCCCCCAGGCGTCCGCGACGATGTGATGCACCTTGACGTAGGCGTGGACGGTGTCCTCGCCCTCTTTGAGCACGGCGATCGCGAACAGCCGACGACGTTCCACCTCGAACGCGACGTCGAACGCGTCCTTGATCCACGCCCCACAGGCCTCATGCGGCGCGTCGGTTCCGGACAGGTCGATCGTCGGAATGTCGAACGCCTCGTGCTCGACCCACTGGCTCGGAGTCCCGTCCTCGGGGTCGATCCGGAGCTGGAACGCGTCATTGCGGTCCACCGCTCGGCGTAAGCACTCCTTGAGCAGATCGACGTCGACCTCGCCGGTGAATCGGTCCACGATGAAACAGTTGAACTGCGGGAGGTCGGGGAAGAGAGAATTCGCCGCCCAGATGTCCTGCTGATAGGCCGTGAGAGTGCTACGCCCCCGGAAAACCACGATCGCTCCATTGTCCTCGACTGTTGCTTTCGATCCCTGGGCTGTGCGTATACGTCAGCCGGCGTTCTCCGCCTCAATCGTGGTGCCGTGGTACCAGGGGTTCCCCGCCGCCTCCGAGATGAGGTTCCGGGATGCCGTCTCCCGCGCCTTTCCGAGGTCCAGGGTCAGGTACTGGACGAATTCCAGAGCGGTGAAGTACTGGCGCATGAACGTCGGCTGGTCCAGCTCGACCTCGGTCACCGTGACGTTCGCGTTCTGAGGGATCGGCGCGGTCAGCAACGACACCAGGTTCTCGCGCTTGGCGCGGGTGTAGTCGTCCTCCTCCGGGTCGGAGAAGATGAGGATGCTGTGACGACGCACGGGATCCGACAGCGTGGCCACCTCGCTGTGGCAGAACTCGTGGAAGTAGTTCCGCGTCGCGGGCACCATGGCGATCTCGTTGAAATGCATCTTGGCGAGCTTCAACAGGCTCTCGTGCCACTTGGGCGAGCCGAGCATGATGATGTTGGAGTCCTCGCTCCGGACAGCGGCGTCGGCCGCCAACTCCCGCAGAGCAGGCGTGAAGTCGGTCTCCAGGTCCTGGGCCAGGGCGCGGACCTCCGGACCGTGGTCCTTGTCCAGGAGCCCGAGCTTCAGAAACATGTCGACAAGGATCGAGAAGTACTGGCCGACGTGGAACAGCGGGTACTCACGGTCCGGCTTGCTCAGGGTCCAGCGCGCGATGGACACACCGTGCTCCTCCCCCAACTCGCCGAGTCGGCCACCCGAGGTGAGCAGCAGAACCCGGTCGTGCATCGGGCTCAGCGCGTGAAAGGCCCGGACGGGCTCGTTGGAGTGGCCGCTGTACGAACTCAGGATGAAGAGCGTCCGGTCGTCCTCGATCACCGAGCGCGGTATCAGGTACTCGAAGTCGTAGTCGTTGAAGACATGTACCTCGAGGTCGCTCTTGATCGAGTTGAAGAAGACCTTGATCACGTCCGACACGATGGCCGAGCAGCCCATGCCACTGAAGACGATGCGGGTGAAATGACCGCCCCACATCTTCTTCGCGAGCTCCTCCGATATCCCGGAGATGTCGTACTCGTCCGACTTCGTGAAACCGGAGCGGTACTCCTGCTCCAGGAACTCCTGATAGCGTTCAAGGCGCGGTCGCATGAGCTTCTCCTTCTCTGTGGTTTATTGCGTCAGCGATTGATTCACGAACTTCGGGCGGCGGCCGAGGCCTTTACCACATGAACTGGCCACCGTCGACAATGAGCTTCTGGCCCGTCACATAGGTGGCTCCCGCGCCCACGAGGAATTCCAGGGCGTCTGCCATCTCTTCCGTGGAGCCGATCCTCCGCTGCGGGATCTCATCCAGGAGCGCGTTCATGTACTCCGGCTCGGCGACGCGGTATCGAGTCCGCATCTCCTCGGTGTCGATCATTCCCGGAATGAGGCAGTTCACCCGGATGGTGGGGGCCAGCTCCATGGCCAGGCACTTCGTCAGATGGAGCAGCCCCGCCTTGCTCGAACAGTAGTTGGCACCGTTCAGCCGGGGGCGGATCGCTGTGGTCGCACCGATGTTGACAATGGAACCACCGCCGACCTCCAACATGTGCGGCGCAAATGCCCGGGTCATGTAGAAGGGTCCCGAAAGATTGGTGTCCAGCACCTGGCGCCAGTCGGTGTCGGATATCTCGAGCACCGGCCGGTCTATGTTCAGTCCGGCGTTGTTGACCAGCACGTGGGGCGTTCCGTGGCCGGTACGCACCTGGTCGGCCAGCCGCGCCACGTCATCGGGATCCGACACATCGGACCGGATGACCGAGAGATCCTTCTTCATCTCCTGCGCAGCCTGGTTCGCCGATTCCTCGTCACTGCGGAAAGTTGCGACAACCCGATATCCCATCCGAGTGAGCCTGCGACTGAATTCGAGCCCGATCCCCTTGGTTCCACCGGTGACTACAGCCAGTTTGTCAGGCGATTTCATTCAAGCTCCGCATAGTGGGTTGTTCGTTCTTTCCCTTGCCGTGGCGACATCGCTGCGGCCGGGGAGGCGCACCCCGGCGCCGCACGACCGCCGGCCGCCAGAACGCTGCCGCGGCTCGCGCCGGTGGGGTTGTGGCAGGGCGCACGGATGGCGCCGGACAGAGGCCTGCGACGAATCGGCCGCACGGCCTGGCGGCACGCCCCCACCGAACACGGCGACACATGCCCTGAGCTGTGGGACGACTCAGCCGACGTCGGGCTTACGGGCGCGCAGGATGACATCGAACCGCCCGGGGTACTGCCGGTCCATCGGCTCGAACCCCGCCTCGGTGTACCACTGCTCGAAGTCCCGCGGCGTGTAGATGCGGCCCTCGGGCGACGCGATCGTGTGCACGTACGCCGACATGAAAGCGGCGTGCTCGGGACCGGTCTCGTCGTCGTCCTGGGCACACGCGACGATCACCAGGTGTCCTCCCGGCTTCAGCGCCCGGTAGGTCTTCGCGAAAAGGTCGCGGACCTGCTCCGGCGACCAGATCTCAAGGAATCGAGAGAATACGACGCAGTCGTGGGAAGTGGGGAACTCCTCCTGCCAGATGTCGGCTCCGACAGCGTGCACGCGGTCGGCGAGACCCGCCTCGGCGATCTGCTCTTCCGCCATCTTCGCCACGTTGGGAAGTTCGAGGATGCTCGCCTGGAGGTTCGGCCACCGCCGCGCGAAGGCGATGGCGTTCGTTCCGGTGCCGCCGCCGACGTCCAGTACGTGCTGGTAAGAGGAGAAGTCCACGGAATTGACGAAGTCTTCGACCACCGAGCGGCTCTGATGCTCCATCATGGCGGTGAAGACCTTTTCGAGGTTCTTGTCCTCGCCGAGCAGCTCGTAGAGCGTGGTCGCCGACGAGCCGGCGAGCAGCTCACGGTCCAGCCCCAGGTTGCTGTTCTCCACCAGCGACTCGTAGAGCCAGGCCATCGGGCGGTACAGCATCTCGTGGGTGTAGCGGATGATGACCGGCATGAATTCGTCCGGATCGCCCGCGAGGATGTCGGTCGCGGCGGTGTTGTGGTATCCGCCGTCCTCCTTGCGCACGAGCTCGAAGGTGCTGCACCCCAGGAGCAGCACGTGACCCGCACGTTGCTCCAATTCCAGTGCCTGGGTTATCTCTTCGCGCGTGATGCCTGGCCGCTCCTTGAGCAGAGCGAACAACTTCAGCCGCAGCGCGGCGTGCAGGAAGGGGAACCGAAAGCTGGTGTAAACCAGCTTCCACAGTTCGTCCAGGGCGGTCGCTGACGGTTGGGTCATGATGATCTCCTTCACGGTGCTACGAGCCTCGGGCGGGCAGCCCTCGGCTGTGTCGTGTCGTGGCGAAATCAAGCAACGTCCGGTGGTACCGATGGGCAGCATTGAGACAGACAGTGGAAGCGAGATCCCCGCGGCGTGCCGCACCCCGCCCCGGGGGCGTGGCACCAAGTAGGCAGGGCTAGATCGTCACCTTCACCTGCATCGTCGAAAAGTTCCTCCCCGTTGACGCGTCCTGTCCGAATGGCGAATCCGTTCAGGCCGCGATGCACTACGAGGCAACACCAAACCCGAGAGCCACACAAGACCGTTCACGTCCCTGACCCGCCCGTTGCTGGCGTGAATCGATCGTTTCAGCTTCTACATGCCTTCATTTTTGGCCGAAGGAGCCCCAATCCTGGCCTCAGCCTCAGCGATCAAGGGACTGAAAATCGCCCCTTGGAGAGAGCGACAGGGAGCTGGCCCATCTTTCCCAAGCCGGACAGATCGCCGGAATCGCGGGGCCCCATTCGTCGATTACCTTCGAGGAGCCGCTCGGAATACGCGCGCGAGACGCACGAAGGTTGAAGAAGACTAAAAAGTATATGGCCGAAGAGGGGATGTCCTGTATTTCTTGATGCCGCCCGCCGCCGCATCCAGGCGCGGGAGCCGACAACAGGTGTGCCGACGAGCCGGCGGAAGAGGTCCTCTCCGCTGGGCGCCCCGACTGGCGTCCGGAGGCCGGCGAGTGGCCTCCGCGGCCGCTGACCACCCCGGGGGAGCAGGCCCCGGCAGAGTACGGCACATGGGCGTGGTGCGCCTGGTCGCGGCAGCTCGTCCACGTCCTACCGTCGGCCGCGCACCGCGAGCTCCGTCAGGGCCCGACAGCGTCGCCCTCGTCGACCCGGCCGCGGAACAGGACGCCGGCTGGTTCGCAGCCCCCGACCGGCACTCCTGGAAGGATCACTTCATTACGGGCAGACACTCGTCGAGCAGACCGACGACATCACTCCAGGCACGTCGCGCGTGCACAGGGTGGTGGCCCACTCCGGGGCGCACGCGCTGGTTCACCGGGGGGTGGTGGAAGGCGTGCAAGGCACCGCCGTAGACCACGAGACGCCAGTCGACTCCCGCGGCCAGTATTTCGGCGGCGAAAGCGTCCCGCTGCGCGGGCGGCATGATCGGATCCTCCGATCCGACCCCTGCCCACACAGGACAGCGGATGCGCGCTGCCTCACCCGGTCGGCCCGTGGTCAGGCCGTTGACGGTCCCGATCGCACGCAGGTCGACACCGTCGCGCCCGAGCTCCAGCCCGATGGCGCCCCCGGTGCCGTAGCCGATGACGGCGATCCGGTCGGGATCGGCCCGCGGTTCGGCACGCAACACGTCGAGCGCCGCGTGACCGATCTCCCGCATCCGGTCGGGATCTGCGAGCAGGGGCATGACTCGGGCCATCATCTCCTCGGGGTCGGTGAACCACCGTCCGCCGTGGATGTCGAAGGCGAACGCCACGTACCCCATTTCGGCGAGGGCGTCGGCCCTGCTGCGCTGGAAGTCGTTCAGTCCGGTCCCCTCGGGCCCGATCAGGACTGCGGGCCGCCGGTCCGTGCCGGCCGGGAGCGCCAGGTGCCCGACCATCGTCAGACTGTCGGCCGGGTAGGCGACCGAGCGTGTGGTAACCGTGGTCATGGGATCGCACTGTAGCGACCTCCGGGCCAGGACGATCGGAACGACAGAGCCGACCGGACCACCCGTTACCTCGCTGACGTGCGACGATGGCCGACGGGTCGCCGATCTTGGTTCCGGCAGATCACCAGCATGGCCTAAGGGCGGCTGTCGGCCTCGGCAACGGTCGACATCACGACGTGCCGCGTCCTCCGCCGACAGCCTCGACGACTGCGGGACATCGGAGAGGCGCGTCCAGCACGATGGCCGTCGTCGGCAAGATCGTGACGATCACCGACGACGGCCATCCAGGGACGGGCCCGGCATGCGCCGCTTCACTCGTACACAGAGGAAGCGAGGAGGAGGGGAAAGAACTCGCTCAGGCCGCCGCGACCTGCTGCGTCAACGCACACCCGCGATGGAGCGAGGAGTGACCACCTGGTCGACAAGTCCGAACTCCAGCGCCTGATCGGCGGTGAGGACTTGGGCCCGGTCGACGTCCTTGTTGATCTGTGCGACGTCACGGCCGGTGTGCTTGGCGAGGAGTTGTTCGATCAGCTCCCGCTGGCGCTGGACCTCACGGCCCTGGATCTCCAGGTCGGACACCTGGCCCTGGGTGCCGTCGCTGTGCGGCTGCTGGAGGAGGATCCGAGCGCTCGGCAGAGCCAGACGCTTCCCCGGGGTACCCGCCGCCAGGATCACGGCCGCCACCGAACTGGCCTGCCCGAGACATACCGTCTGGATATCGGGCCGCACGAATTGCATGGTGTCGTAGACGGCAGTGAGTGGAGTGAGGTCACCGCCGGGCGAATTGATGTAGAGGGAGATGTCCCGTTCGGGGTCCTGCGACTCGAGGCACAGGAGCTGGGCCATGATGTCGTTCGCCACGACGTCGTCGACCGCGGTGCCGAGGAAGATGACGCGCTCCTCGAAGAGTTTCGCGTAGGGATCGTATTCCCTGGTGCCCTGCGACGTACGTTCCACGAAACGCGGTACGACGTAACGGCTTTCCGGACGTAAGTGACCGGACCCGAACGGCGGCGAGGCTGATGTGGGCGGAGAAATGCTCACTGGGTGTGGTCCTCCCGAGGTGGATGGATGTGCTGGTCCGTAGGGCGGAGGACTAGCCGACAGCGCCGAGGCCCGGGTGATCCACCGTCATGACCTCGTCAATCAGGCCGTATTCCTTGGCCTCCTGGGCGGTGAACCAGCGGTCCCGGTCGGAGTCACGGGTGATCGTCTCGGCGTCCTGGCCGGAGTGCTGCGCGATGAGCTCAGCCATTTCCCGCTTGGTGCGGACCAGCTGGTCCACGTAGATCTTGATGTCCGAGGCCGAGCCGGCGAAACCGGCCGAGGGCTGGTGCATGAGGATCTTGGTGTGCGGCAGTGCGAACCGCTTTCCCTTCGCGCCGGCGGTGAGAAGGAACTGGCCCATGGAAGCACAGAATCCCATCGCGATGGTCACGACGTCGTTCTTGATGTACTGCATGGTGTCGTAGACCGCCATGCCGGCGGTGACCGAGCCGCCCGGTGAGTGGATGTACAAGTAGATGTCACGGATCGGATCCGTGGCGAGCATCAGCATCTGCGCGGTGATGCGGTTGGCGATGTCGTCGTCGACTTCCTTGCCGAGGAAGATGATGCGGTCCTCGAGAAGACGGTTGTACACCGCATCCACGCTGACCCCATCACCGGCACCGCCGCGGGCATAGGGCATCATCTGGCCTGCTTCGAGAGGAAACTGCCGAGAGCTCATGCGATTCCACTCCTCTGTCGTTGCGTGTCCGCTAAAGGGCCTGGGCTGAGTCCACTCGGCTGCTGTCCGCCCAATGGGAGACGGAAGCAGCAACCCGCTCGCCCCCTCGCGCTTATCGAAGCTAACACGCACTCCGCCGCCATCCAGGGGGAGTTGAGAGGCGTTCGCTCAGAGCGGAGGGTGTGACTGATTTCAACTGGCCTGAAATCAGCCAGAGTTCATCACCTCGGGCTCCCCGACGGCGATGGAACCGAGATGGTGGCCACTGAAAAGGGTGCATGGGGAAACAATCGACGCTTGAATCCGGCCAGGCGCAAAACGGTTGCTTGTCCCCCTGCGGACAGCGCGGACGACCGGCCAGGAGAGTGGCCGGTTGTGCGGGTGTTGGGCCGGGATTAGAGTGACCGGCCGTGCTCGGAGTGGTCGGCGGGGGCCGGTTAACCCGGGCCTGAGGGAAAGGAATTCCGTCGTGACCAAGACCGAGAAATCCGCCGCCGATCCCGCGATATCCGACAGAACCGGCTGTCCCGTCAGCCCCGAAGGCATCGAGGTACTCGCCTCGCTCAGCCCCGACTTCGTCGCCGACCCGTACACCGCCTTCCGTCGGCTGCGCGAGCGCGGTCCGGTGCACCAGGTCCTGGGGCCCGACCGGGGGGTGGTGTGGCTCGTGGTCGGGTACGAGGCCGCGCGCGAGGCCTTCGTCTCCCCGCAACTCAGCCGGGACTGGCATCGCGAGTACCGGCAGCCCGGCTGGACCCCGCCGTACGCCCTGAACATGCTCGGCAATGCCAACATGCTGATGAGCGACCCGCCTCACCACACCCGGCTGCGGAAGCTGGTGGCGCAGGAGTTCACGGCCCGGCGGGTCGAGGGGATGCGGAAGCGCGTCCAGGAGATCACCGACGAGCTGCTGGACGGGATGACGGCGGACGGAGCGCGCAGCGCCGACCTCATCGAGGCGTTCGCCTCCCCGCTCCCCATGATCGTCATCTCCGAACTGCTCGGCGTCCCCGGCCTGGACCGCGCCGCCTTCCACGCCTGGTCCAACGAGACCCTCGCGCCCACCAGCCCCGAGGCGGAGAAGGAGGCGTACGAGCAGATCATGCCGTACCTCGCCGGGCTCATCGCCGACAAGCGCGAGAACCCCGGGGAGGACCTCCTCAGCGCCCTCGTCCACACGGTCGACGAGGGCGGCGACCGGCTCACCGAGGACGAGCTGGTCTCGCTGGCCTTCCTGCTGCTTGTCGCCGGGCACGAGACGACGGTCAACCTGCTCGGCAACGCGGTGCGCGCGCTCTTCGCGCACCCCGAGCAGCTGGCGGCCGTACGGGCCGATCCGGCGGGGCTGGCGGCGGGTCTGGTGGAGGAGACGCTGCGCTACGACGGGCCGGTCGCGACCACCACGCCGCGCATTGCCCTTGAGGAGACCGAGATCGGCGGCGTACGGGTGCCGCGCGGTGCCATCGTGCTGATCGCCATGGCCGCCGCGGACCACGACCCGGAGCACTTCCCCGACCCGGAACACTTCGACGTGCGGCGCAGCGACGCCCGGAGCAATGTCTCCTTCGGACACGGCATCCACTTCTGCCTGGGCGCCCCGCTCGCCCGCCTCGAGGGCGAGGTGGCGCTGCGCACACTGCTGGAGCGCTGCCCGGACCTGGCGGAAAACGGAGAGCCGGGCGAGTGGCTCCCGGGGATGCTGATCCGCGGGAGGCGGGAACTGCCTGTGCGCTGGTGACACGCCGACCGGGGCCGGCCTGACGGCAACTTGGCTGATCTGGGGTGCGTCGGACGAATTCGAGGTCGACGAAGCGCTTGCGGTGGCCCGCCGTCGACCCAGGTCGATGGCGGGCTGCTCCAGGAGGGGCGCGCCCGCCAGCGGCGACCACCACCGCCGGCGCGCCCCCACCCTGGTCACGCCCCGACGACTCACCTGACGACCAGTCAATACTGTTGTCAGGCGAGCGTCGCCGTTCCCGTCAGAAGAAGCCCGACGTCACGCGTCCTTCTTCACCGGCTCCAGAATCGCCACGCACTCCACATGGTGCGTCATCGGAAAGACGTCGGCTTCCGGCGGCGGGTTCGAACTTGAGCCTGCTCATGCAGAGTCAGACTCACGCCTTGCGCTCATCCACTCAGAGCCATGCTTCTCCCCTGCCTCGCAGGCAGTTACTCAACGTGTCCTTGGCAGCACCTCCGGTGGCATGACCTCCTGTGCCACCCAGGCCCGCCGCAACGTCACTTCCTGGGGAGAATCTGGGGAGTATCGACGGGCCTGGGGAGCGCGTGGGGAGAATCGGCCGCGTAACGCAGCACGATCCCGAAAGACGCTGAAAGACTTATCCGCGCAGGTCAGGGGCGGGCACAGCCGCATCAATGCAGGTCAGCGCCACCAGGTAGGCAACTTCATGACATACGTGCCGAGATCGTCGGCCTCGACGATCCCGGGGAGCGAGCCGCCCTTGCGTAGGGGCGTGACGTAGCGGGTCGCTGTCACCTCTGTAAGTACTTTCCCAGGTCACTCATCTCTACAGCCTTGCAATCCACGGCCGACTGAGGAGGAGGAGCGTCGGCGTCGATCGCCCGTCAACGGCCCTGGGGAGAATCTGGGGAGTTTCGAACGGCCTCCGGTTCTCCCCGCTTCCCGAGCAGTCCGTCGATGGCGGTGCGCCCCTTGCTTCCGGCCTCCGGCATGAAGAGCACGCTGGGCCTCCGCCTGCGCGACGCCGTACGGGCCACGGGGCGTTCGGCGGAGTGGTTCCCCAACAAGAACCTCGCCCCGGTCCGCGACACCCTCGACGCGATCGCCCACGAGCGGGGACACGCGGACCGGTTCGCGATGATCGGCCGGGACGAGGCGCAGTTCCTCGCCTCGGTGCTCAAGTGGCGGGACATGCTCGACGTCGCGGACGTCCTCGACAGGCCCGGTCACGTCGTGATCCTCGACCGCTACTACTACACGCACCTGGCCCTGGCGGCGGTGTCGGGCACCGCGAACCTGCCGCGCCTGCGCCGCCTGTACGCGATGCTGCCCGAGCGCGACCTCGTCCTCCTGCTGGACCTGCCTCCCGCGACAGTGCTGGAACGGGTGGTCGAACGGTAGTTGCCGCTACCACCGGCTGTGGCAAAGCTTGATGCGATCACCGTGCCCTGCACGGGATGACCTGGGGGAAGTCTACCGGGGACAGCAGAAGGCCCACCTCCAGCACGTGTTCACAGCCATAGCCGCGAACATCGAGCACCTCAGCCGACGGCCGCCGACCGGAGAAGCACCTTCGTCCCGGCCGCCGACCGCCTTCCAGAACTTCCTGGACCAGCACGGGATCCCCCGGCCGAGGTCTTGGCGGTCCGCCAGAGACTGAGCAGACGGCACCAAGATCCCCGACAGAGTCAGCGTTGCCAAGCCGTGCGGGCCCTTCCGTGTCATCCCTTGCTTTGCGGACACACACGCCCTAAGAGGGCGTATCCCGCCTCCCCGGTGGGAGATGAGTGGGAGACAAGTGGGAGATGATCATGGCGTGGTGATGCAGTCAGGCGCTAGGAAATGCTAGATAGCGCTACATGTGTGGCCCGGGTTCAGCCGCCGGATTCGCCCGCGTGCGGGCTCAGCACACCGGCTCCGACCAGCACGAACAGCAGGATGCCGAGGATGATCCGGTAGACCACGAACGGCATGAAGCTCTTGGTGGTGATGAACCTCATGAACCAGGCGATAACGGCATAGCCCACGCCGAAGGCGATGAACGTTGCGAAGATCGTCGGACCCCACGACACATGTCCCTCACCCGCGTCCTTCAGTTCGAAGACACCCGAGGCAAGCACCGCCGGGATCGCGAGCAGGAAGGAGTATCGGGCCGCCGCCTCGCGCGTGTATCCCATCAGCAGACCGCCGCTGATGGTGGCGCCGGAGCGGGAGACACCCGGGATCAGGGCCATCGCCTGGCAGAAGCCGAAGATCAGGCCGTCCTTGACGCCGAGTTCCTTGAGCGTCTTGCGCTCCTTGGCGGCCCTGTGCCTGCCGCCTGCCTCGTCGCGGGCGGCGAGACGGTCGGCGATGCCGAGGATGATGCCCATGACGATCAGGGTGGTTGCGATCAGCCGCAGATCGCGGAAGGGTCCCTCGATCTGGTCCTTGAACGTCACGCCGAGCACGCCGATGGGGATGGAGCCGACGATGACCAGCCAGCCCATCTGGGCGTCGTGGTCGCTGCGCATCGAGCGGTTGGTCAGCGAGCGGAACCAGGCCGAGACGATCCGGACGATGTCCTTGCGGAAGTAGATGAGGACTGCCGCCTCCGTGCCGATCTGGGTGATGGCGGTGAACGCCGCACCCGGGTCCTGCCAGCCGGCGAACGCTGCGGTGAGCCGCAGATGTGCGCTGGAGGAGATCGGCAGGAACTCGGTCAGTCCCTGAACGAGGCCCAGGACGAACGATTCGAACCAGCTCATGGGGCTTTGGCCATCCCGGATGTGATCGTGCATCGACCGACGGCAGCGAGGGCTGTCGGCAACGTGCGCATTTGCGGTCAGATAAGGGCAGGGCCGTGCCGGGCCCGGAGATCTTCGGTCGGTCGCGGGCAGGGTACCGCCCTCAGATGAACAGCATTACGCGTATCCCGCGCCCGCCCGCCGCCCCGGTGTCTGCTCCCACGTGTACCGGATCACTCGGCGGTGAGGCGGTGGCGCCTGCGCCAGGCAACGACGGCCGCGCCGAGCCCCGTCAGCACGATGAAGCCCATCGCGGCCAGGAACGCGGGCGACGTCGGTGAAGAGGCCTCGCTGCCCGCGACGACATACGCGGCGGTGTTCGGGACCGAGCCGAGCCCGGTGGCCACCAGGAACGGCGGATACCCCATGCGCGAGACGGCCGCGCAGTAGTTGGCCGCCGCGAACGGCACACCGGGGAACAGCCGCAGCGCCAGCATCGAGCGGAAGCCGTGCCGGCTCAGCTGACTGTCCGCCGCCTTGAGCCAGCGCCCGCGCAGCAGCGTACGGAGTGCGTCCTGCCCGAGCATCCTGCCCAGCCCGAACGAGATGCCTGCGCCTAGCACCGTACCCGCCAGCGCAGCGGCCAGCCCCGCTTGCGAACCGAACAGCGCACCGGCGGCGAGATTGAGCAGTGGCCGCGGCACGAAGGCCACAGTGCACACGCCGTACGCGACACCGAACAGCACGACCGCGGCGGCGCCACCGCTCAGCCGGGTGGGCCAGCCGGTGGCGAGCAACCGTTGGGGTTCGAGTAACAGCGTCGCCGACGAAGCGGCCAGCAGCACCGCCACGAGCAACGAGAACCGGGACCAGGGCGAGAGCAACGCCCTCGTGCAGCGCATGGCGAGGCCGCCGGCCGTACGGGCGGCGGGGGCGGGGTCGAGCATGCGGGGAGACTAACCGACGCCCGTGCGCGATGGCCGTCATGCGCACGGCACGAGCCAGGCGGCCGAAAACGCTCCCGCGCGCTCCCGACGTCCGGCAGAGCCAGCATCTCGGACGGCGGGGCAGAACCCGAATCCCCGTGTCGGCCTGCTGTGTCCGCAGGAAAACCATTCGACGTGGCCACACCCGTCGGCCATGATCGGACCCATGTTCCGGTACGCCTTCCTCGCAGTGCGGTCCGCAGTCGCGGACGTGCCGAAGGCTGCCGTGAACCCCGTCACCGCAGCGGCACTTGTCGCTGCGGCAGCGGTCACCGCTGCCGCAGCGCCCATCGGCGGCGCCCGAAGCTGACCCTCCCCCGACAGTCCGGCGGACCCCGTAAGGGGAGGGTCGGCGGCACCCTGGGGTCTTCTCTCTCAGCTTCGAATTCCAAGGAATGAGCCATGCCCAAGACGGCATATGTGCGCACCAAGCCGCACCTCAACATCGGCACGATGGGCCACGTCGACCACGGCAAGACCACCCTGACGACCGCCATCACCAAGGTCCTCAGCGACCGCGGAACCGGCACGTACGTCCCGTTCGACCGGATCGACCGGGCGCCGGAGGAGACGCAGCGCGGCATCACCATCAACATCGCGCACGTCGAGTACGAGACCGACACCCGTCACTACGCGCATGTCGACATGCCAGGACACGCCGACTACATCAAGAACATGGTCACCGGCGCGGCCCAGCTCGACGGGGCGATCCTCGTCGTCTCCGCGCTCGACGGGATCATGCCGCAGACCGCCGAGCACGTCCTGCTCGCCCGCCAGGTGGGTGTCGACCACATCGTCGTCGCCCTCAACAAGGCGGACGCGGGCGACCCCGAGCTGACCGACCTGGTCGAGCTGGAGGTCCGCGAGCTGCTCTCCGCGCACGGCTACGGCGGTGACTCCGTCCCCGTCGTACGGGTGTCGGGCCTGAAGGCCCTCGAGGGCGACCCGCGGTGGACCGCGGCCGTCGAGGCGCTGCTGGATGCAGTCGACACGTATGTGCCGATGCCGGTCCGCTACACCGACGCGCCGTTCCTGCTGTCGGTGGAGAACGTCCTGACCATCACCGGCCGGGGCACCGTCGTCACCGGAGCCGTCGAGCGCGGCACTGTGCGCGTCGGTGACCGGGTGTCGGTGCTGGGCCCCGACATCGAGACGGTCGTCACCGGTCTGGAGACCTTCGGGAAGCCGATGGAGTCCGCGGAGGCCGGCGACAATGTGGCCCTGCTGCTGCGCGGGGTGGAGCGCGACCGGGTCCGCCGGGGCCATGTGGTCGCGGCGCCCGGCAGCGTGACGCCGAGCCGCCGTTTCACCGCGCAGGTGTATGTCCTGTCGGCGCGGGAGGGCGGCCGGACCACCCCGGTGGTCACCGGCTACCGGCCGCAGTTCTACATCCGCACCGCGGACGTCGTGGGCGACATCGACCTCGGGACGGTGGCGGTGGCGCGCCCCGGAGACACGGTCGACCTGACCGTTGAACTGGGCCGTGACGTCCCGCTGGAGACCGGACTCGGCTTCGCGATCCGTGAGGGCGGCCGCACCGTCGGCGCGGGCACCGTCACCGGACTGCTCTGAGAGCTTGTCGGGTGACCTTCGATCAGAGGTCGCCCGACAGGCGCTGAGCCGTGCCGCACCAGGGGCCCGCTTCCCGTACCCCATGGGAGGCGGGCCCGGTGCCATGAGCAGGACTGACGGTATGACAGGCACAGCACTCGTGCTCACGCAAGTAGCCGAACTCGCTGCGAAGGGAGCCCGCGTGGAGGTCATCACCCCGGACGCGGCGCCGATGAAGTCGTTCGGCCGCAACTCCCTCGACCCCAGCCGCCGGGCCGCGGCGGCCCGTGCCGGGCTCCCTCAGTCGGCGGCGCACACCGAAGCCGTCGCCGCGGTCGTGAGCAGCTGATCCGGCACCCCACAATGGGGGAGTGAACGAGTCAATACCTGTCATCCGGGACGTGGACCAGGGCACCGCCAGACTCCTCCCCGACGTGGACCGGGACAGGGCCTGGCTCCTCACCGTTGACGGCGCTCCCCAGTCGTACGTCGACCTCGACGCGCCGGACCATCTCGAATTCGAGTACGCGCGACGGCTGGCCCACGTCGTGGACTGCGCCGCGGCACCAGGCGCACCGCTGGACATACTCCATCTCGGTGGCGGTGCGCTCACCCTGCCCCGCTATGTCGCCGCGACCAGGCCGGGCTCCCGCCAGGACGTCGCCGAGGTCGACCTCGGGCTCGTCGCTATGGTCGCCGAGCATTTGCCGGTCCCCGACAGCAGCGGGATCACCGTGCACGGCGCGGACGCACGCAGCCGGCTGGAACGGACCCCGCCCGGCTCCGTCGACGTCCTGATCGCGGATGTCTTCGGCGGCTCACGGGTGCCCGCCCACCTCACCACCGTCGAATACGCACAGGCTGCCCGCCGGGCGCTGGGCGACAGCGGAATCTACGCCGCCAACCTCGCGGACGGCGCACCTTTCGGCTTCCTCCGCTCCCAACTGGCCACCTTCGCGGCCGTCTTCGAGGAGCTCGCACTGATCGCCGAACCGGCGGTGCTGCGCGGGCGGCGCTTCGGCAACCTCGTCCTCGTCGCGTCCCGAAGCACCATCGACACGGCGACGCTGACCCGCCGCTGCGCCGCCGACGCCTTCCCCGCCAGGGTCGAGCACGGGCCCGCGCTGGACCGGCTCGTCAAAGCCGCCCGGCCCGTCAGGGACGGCGAGGCGGTCGCTTCACCCGAGCCGCCCGACGGAGCCTTCAGCATCGGCTGAGGTTGGCCCCTGCGCCTTGGCCGTCACCACCTCGGTGGTGCCAGACCGACGTCGCCGCCGTCACCGCCCGACTCCAGAACCGCGAACGCCGCCGCGATCAGCGCGCCATGGGTGCCAAGGCCCGTGATGATCGCTGCGGCGGTCAGCAGACGGCAATTGCGGCCGGGGCGGTCATGCGGCGTGTGGGGGCAGAAGCGTCAGTCACCAAGGGACTGTCGCCGCCGCGACCCACCCTGCCAAGTCCTTTCCCGACAGCGGTGAAGACGGTCAGGAGGACGGAGCGGTGTCCACCAGTCGCACGGTGCTGAGGATCCTCTGGATCGTCGCGTCCGGGAGTTCGTCCTTGACGGAATCGGCTCCGTACAGGACCCAGGACGCGAAGTCGCCCTTCTTGTTCTTGAAGGTGAAGGCGATCGCCTTGCCGTCGCTGTCACACTTCTTCCGCTTTGTGACATTGGGAGCGGTGGCCGTGACGACCTGGCCGGTCAGACCCGACTTGGTGGTGTACTGCTTGGGTTCGCTGATCTTGATGGTGCTCTGCGGCATGTGCTGCGCATAGGCGGCCCACGCCCACGTGCCGGCCTCGCTCCTGGCGTTCTTGCCGGCATCGGTGGCGCCCTGGGCGCCCCTGGTGCCGGCAGAGGCCAGGCTCTTCTCCTTGGTGCCGTCCTTGTCGGAATCGTCCACGCACCACTTGCTCTGGTAGTGAGACGGTGCGGAGAAAAGGATGAGGGGTGAGCCGTCACCCTTCTTCTCGTCCTCGATGTACGAGTACGAGCCGGGAGGGCCGACTGCCCAGTCGCCGGGCACGTCGAACTGCGTGCCCCATCTGGGGTTGGTGACGACCTTCCAGCCCGGGATCAGGGGCTTGGCGTCCCCGTCGGTGCCGCGCGGGTTCGCCTCGGGCGAGGACGTGGAATCGGACGGCTCGGCGGGCGCCGACGAGTTCTTGTCGTCGGCGACGTCCTTGCCGTTGCTGCCGTCCTTGTTCAGTACGACGACACCGGTGACCGCGGCAGCCACGACGACGGCGGTGGCCGCGACGATCGCGACGGCGGCGGTCTTCTTCTTCCCGCCGTCGGGCTGAGGGCTGCCGGGCGGACCGGGGACCGCCTGCGGCATGGTCGGCTGCTGGTACGGGTTCGGCTGCGGGTAGCCGGGCTGCTGGCCCTGCTGCTGATATCCCGGCTGCTGATAGGGATTCGGCTGCTGGTACCCCGGTTGCTGATACGGGTTCTGATTCTGGTCCTGCGGGTTTTGCTCGCCCCCAGGCGGCTGCTGTCCTGGCCACATGGCGAGTAACGATAGAGGGGTGGCGGCCGGATTCTTACGCCCGCCCCCGTGGGCGGAGGGCGAAGGATGCGCTCGTGGACGGGGTACGGCGGCTCCGGGGATGGCCAAATAGTACTACTCGCGAGTAACATCCGGTCATGAGCGCTGAACAGATGACCGTCGGCGAGATGCTCGCCGCGACGGTCCCGATGGCCCGCACCCTCAATCTCGAGTTTCTGGAAACGACCACCGAGCGTGCGGTGGTCCGTCTGCCGGACCATGCCGACTACCACAACCACATCGGCGGACCCCACGCCGGTGCGATGTTCACGCTCGCGGAATCAGCGAGCGGTGCGATCGTCATAGCGGCCTTCGGTGACCAGTTGTCGCGTGCCGTGCCGCTCGCGGTGAAGGCGGAGATCGGATACAAGAAGCTGGCCATGGGTGTCGTCACCGCGACGGCGACCCTCGGCCGCCCGGTGGCCGATGTCGTCGCCGAACTCGACGAGGGCAAGCGGCCCGAGTTCCCCGTGGTCATCGAGATCCAGCGCGCAGACGGTGCGGTGACCGGTGAGATGACGGTCGTCTGGACACTGCGTCCTAACGCCTGATCCGGGACGGCTCCCTGAAGGCCGCCGCGCACCTCGATGAGGGGGCGCGGCGGCTTTTCGGGCTGTTCGGGCAGATGGCGGGACAGGTAGCATTTCCGCCGTGCGCCGAGGAGTTGACTGGCGGGCAACGGGACATCAGTACGGGAGGAACCGGCGTTGCACATCCAGGAATGGCTGGAGACCGTCCCCGCGGTCAGCGTTTACGTCCTGGTGGGCGTTGTGATCGGGGTGGAGAGCATCGGAATTCCGCTGCCGGGAGAGATCGTCCTGGTCAGCGCGGCGCTACTGGCGGTCGGGCACGACGGAATCAACCCCTGGATCCTCGGAGCCTGCGCCTCGGCCGGCGCGGTCATCGGAGACTCGATCGGATACGCCATCGGCCGCAAGGGCGGACGGCCGCTGCTCGCCTGGCTCGGCGGTAAGTTTCCCAAACACTTCGGCGTGAGCCAGATCGCGATGGCGGAGCGGTCGTTCCACAAGTGGGGCATGTGGGCGGTCTTCTTCGGCCGTTTCATCGCGTTGCTCCGGATTTTTGCGGGGCCGCTGGCCGGCGTGCTTCACATGCCTTACTGGAAATTCCTGATCGCCAACCTGCTCGGCGGCATCGTCTGGGCCGGTGGCACCACGGCCGTCGTCTACTCGATGGGGGTCGTCGCCGAGGCCTGGCTCAAGCGGTTCTCCTACCTCGGCCTGGTGGTTGCGGTGTTGATCGGCGTGACCTCGATGCTGGTGCTGAAGAAGCGGGCCAAGAGGGCGGTGGCGCAGGGGCCGGTCGTCTCCACGCCCGAAGCGGGGACCGTACCGGTGGCGGACTGAACGGCCGTACCGCCGCGACCGACCGGCCGGGGACCGGCTGGGCCGGGGGGCGGTGCCGGCCCGCGGAGACGTCGAACGCTTCCTTCGTCCGTCCGCCCTGCCCCTTGGTTCCGTTGCGTTCCGCTCAACTCTCGTGTGCCTGGCGGTGGGCTTTGGCCAGTTCCACATAACCCACCGCGTTGAACTTGATCCCTTCCAGCTCCTCCTCGGTCAACTGCCGCTTGACCTTGGCGGGTACGCCCGCGACGAGCGAACCCGGGGGCACCTGCATGCCCTGCGGGACCAGCGCCTGTGCCGCGATCAGTGAACCGGCGCCGATGCGAGCGCCGTTGAGGACGGTGGACCCCATGCCGACCAGCACGTCGTCCTCGATGGTGCAGCCGTGGAGTACGGCGTTGTGCCCGACCGAGACGCGCTCGCCGACCGTGACGGGGAACCCGGGATCGACATGAACGCTGCAGTTGTCCTGAATATTGCTGTCGCTGCCTATGACGATGGGACCGCAGTCGGCACGCAGAACGGCGTGGTACCAGACGCTGGAACCCGCGGCCATCGAAATCTCACCGATCACGACCGATGTCGGTGCGGTGAAGGCCTCCGCATCGATGTCCGGCTCCTTGCCGCCCATGCCCGTGATCAACGCCTGCTCTGCCATCGCCCGTTCCTCCGTGCCCAGGTGTTGTGCGGTCGCGGTCGTCCGGTCGCAGCAGCTCGGTCGCCGCTGTTCGATCGCGTCAGAGGAACGCTATGCGACGCGCGGTGGAGCGCCGCCGAGTGGGGTGAACATCACAGGTCTCCGCAGTGATCACGCCGGGCGCCGCCGACTACCGTGTGCGAGTGCCCAAGAACAGGAACGCGTTCTCTTCCCTCGCTGCCTGGCGGCGACGCGCCCTGTCCCGGGCCGTCCACCGCGGCTGGCGCTGGGTGCAGGAGTCGGGTGCGGTCACCGCGGAGCACCCCGGCCGACTGCGGTTCGGCCGGATCGGCGAAGGCACCCGGCTGGCCTTTCCGCAGGGCACGGTCTTCGGCGAGCCATGGATCGAGCTGGGCGCCCACTGTGTGATCGGTGAACAGGTCACGCTGACCGCCGGACTCATGCCCGATCTGGACCTCGGCCCCGAGCCGATCCTGACGCTGGGGGACGGAGTGGTGCTCGGCCGCGGCAGCCATGTCGTTGCCGATACCAAGGTCACCATCGGCTCGGACACGTACTGCGGACCGTATGTCTACATCACGTCCACGAACCACAGTTACGACGATCCGCACGAGCCGGTCGGCAGACAGTGGCCCCGAATGGAGCCGGTCGCCATCGGTCCGGGGTGCTGGATCGGCACCGGAGCGGTGATCCTGCCCGGGGCCACGCTCGGGCGGAACGTGGTGGTCGCCGCGGGCGCGGTGGTACGGGGGGAGGTGCCCGACCATGCGGTGGTGGCCGGCGCTCCCGCCCGTGTCGTACGCAGTTGGGATCCGGAGAAGGGCTGGCAGCCGCCGCTGCGTACCCCTGCTCCGGTGCCGATCCCGTCGGGTGTCACGCCCGAGCAACTGCTGGCCCTGGCGGAACCGGGCGAGACCCCGAGCCCGTCCGGCGACTGAGGGGCGGGGGCGCGTCGGATCCTCAGCCGCTCGCGATGCCCACCACGGCGACGCCGACCCCTGCGAACTGCAGCAGCCCAGGCCGCTCCGCCGGTGACGCTCCCGCCGCTCACCGGCACGGCGACACCCGGTTACCCGAGTGGAGAGATGCGCCCATCGGACCGAGTGTCGCTGACGGTGAGGGCTGGTGTACGCGGCGTGAGCAGCTCGCCGCCGAAGTCGGTCGGCCCCGCAGCTGCGCACCCATCGAGTTGGGCCTGAACAGGCACTCCGCCCCGATGCAGCGGCAGTCGGCGGGACGCGAAGTCGACAGCGTCGGTGAAGCGGAAGAGCCGACTTGTCGATGACCCCACCGGGCCGATGCGCACAGTCGCGCCGTTGCCCGAGCGGGCGAAGTCCGCTCCCAGGGCCGCGAAGTCGCTGTCGTCCAGCGCGACGTCCTCGTACTCCCACCATCGGCGCCGGCCCCCGGCCGTCACCACGCAGCGATAGGTGCGGCGGGGCGGGGCCGGTACCCGGTACTCGCCGAGATGGAACGCGGTGCAGGTGTCGAACCCGGTGCCCAGCATGAGCACGTGGGCCCGCAGATCGTAGAGGCGGGCCAGCGGGGAGTCCTCGCCGAGATGGCAGTCGGGGCGGTGGTGCGCCATCAGCTTCCGGGCCGAGGGGCCGAGCGCGGCGAAGGACGTCTGGGGGTGGTCGCTGCGCACCGCCCCCTCGGTGAGCCGCACGGCCTCCGCGAGGCGGCCCATCGACGGTGCGGCTGATGTCGCCGGGTCGAAGGGCGGCATGCTCGCACGTACGGCCTCCCGGGCCCGGTCGCTGAGACCGCGCACCCGGTCGAGGTAGTGCCGGGAGGTGTCGGAGTTCTCCGGGGTGAAGGCCGGGACGACGAGTGTGCCGTGCCCGCCGAGAGCGTCCCGTAACGCGGCGACCACCGTCCGGACACCGCCGCTCACCGACCCCACCGCACGCATCGACGCATGCACCAGGAGGACGCCGCTCCGCTCCACGCCCAGCTCGGACAGTTGCCCGGCCAGCCCGGATCGGCTGTGGCGGACGGTCGGTGCAGTCGTAGTACTCACAGCGGGCCATTCTCCCAGCCGGACGCCGAGTGTGACACCACGCACATTCGGACGGGAGACAGGGGTGCTGCGGCTACCGGCTCAGTGCGGGAACGCGATGGCCGGGCAGCGGTCCATGACCATGCCGAGCCCGGACGCCCGCGCGCGTCCATAGAGAATCCTGCGGACCGTCTCTGCGTCTGCGTACATGATCCGGACGACGGACAGTGGCCCCGGACCATTGCCGGCCGGGGCATAGGGTGGCCGGATGCAGGAGCAGTACCGGACAGTCGCCCGAGCGGGCGTGCACGAGACCGAGATCAACAGGTCGCGCTTCATCTGCGCGCTCGCCCCCGCCGCCACCGAGCAGGAGGCGCAGGACTTCGTCGCACGCATCCGCAGGGAACACCCGACCGCCACCCACAACTGCTTCGCCTATGTGATCGGCGCCGACGCCTCCGTACAGAAGGCGAGCGACGACGGAGAGCCCGGTGGCACCGCGGGCGTACCCATGCTGCAGATGCTGACGCGCCGTGAGATGCGGTACGTCGTCGCCGTCGTCACCCGCTACTACGGAGGTGTGAAGCTCGGTGCGGGCGGACTGATCCGGGCGTACGGGGGAGTGGTCGGGGAGGCCCTCGACGAGCTCGGCACCATCACCCGGCAGCGGTTCCGCCTGGCCACGATCACCGTCGGCCACCAGCGCGCGGGCAAGCTGGAGAACGACCTGCGAGCGACCGGGCGGAGTGTCCGCGAGGTCCGCTACGCGGAGGCCGTCGTCATCGAGATCGGGCTGCCGGACGCCGATGTCGACGGATTCCGTGGCTGGCTGGCCGACGCAACAGCGGGCGAGGCCGAGCTGGAGCTGGGCGGCGAGGCGTACGGGGACGTCTGACCGGATCACGCGCGCGTGCGTCATGTCGTCGCAGGGATCCGGCTCGCGTTCCACGGGCGTACCCACTGAATGCTCGGCCGTCGGCAGTTGCCGCGGCGGTCAATGAAGCACACAGTGGAATACACATACGAGATCGGAGCACGTCGTGATCGTTCTCGGAGTCATCTTGCTTGTCGTCGGTTTCGTGACGGGTATCTCTATCCTCTGGACGATCGGGATCATTCTCGCCGTGGTGGGTCTGATTCTGTGGGTCCTAGGAGCGATGGGGCACGCGGTCGCCGGTCGAAGGCACTACTGGTAGAGCGGCAGCGGCACTTGTCCGTCAGCTCCCAGCAGTTACTCGGCCTCACACGCGGTCCCTGCTGGGGGATGGGTGCGCCGTGCGTCGGTGGCTGCTCGTCGGCATCGACGATGTCGTACTGGCCCGGCGTGGTCGGCCCAAGCCGCCGCGCGGGAGACTTCAACCGCTACAACGACGTCCGCACCTCGAGCGGGCCGAATCAGTTATGCGGGCCGAGGAGTTGATCCGTGAGACCACCCCCGGCGCGCCCTCTCCGTCGATTTCGGAACCGCCGAGGAGGTCCGCGACCAGTGCGCGGTCCCCCTCGCCGAGGCGTGCGCCCGCCACCCCCAACGCTTCGGCGGCTGCCCCGACCACCTGGGATACCCCAGACGGGGATCAACGACCCGGCCAAGCGCAGGGAATCCGCACCATAAACCTCATAGCGTCACGACCGTGTCACCGCACTTGAACGAACTGTCGTCGTGACATCGCGACCGCTCAGGCTTGCCGGCGAGGCCGCGGCGCGTGGCTGGGTTGTGCCCAGTTTCGGCGGAAACCGTGCTGGGCAGCCCGATTTGCGTTCAGCCCAGGTCGTATATCATGAAGTGGCGCCTTGTGAATATGGCGCGGGCAGCATGTCGTCTCCGATTCCGGAGAAGGAACATGGCCGCAGGCGAAGAGGACGAGACAGAGCGCATTCGGCGTCCGTCCAGCACGAAGCCCGCCAAGAAGAACGCCAGGAAAACCAGCACAGGACGGGCTGGCAGCCGAACGAGCGAAACGAAGCGCGCGGCCCGCCGGGTTTCGGCGCCGCGGGCCATGCGGTACGCGGCTGAGCAGCTCCAGGAGCTTTTGGGGCGAGCGCCTGAGTCCGTCTCGGCAGTGAAGCCGACGGAGGACGGCTGGCAGGCGGACGTGGAAGTCTTGGAGGTGGAACGTGTCCCCGCAACCACCAGCGTGATGGCGAGCTATCGGGTGACGCTGGACAAGGCGGGCGAACTGGTGGCGTATGAACGCACCCGTCGCTACGCCCGAGGGCAGATCGACCGGCGTAGCTAGGGCCCGAATGTCACCGCAGGGCCGTTCGCCGGACGAATGAGCGGCCACGCCCGGAGCCAGGCGTGAGCCGTTGAAGGGAGGCACCGTGACTGTGGTGCCGCAAGGCGGAGGAACCGTTGCCCGGGGCGGCGGAGGGGCCGCGAACCTCTACGACATCATTGATCTGATTCTGGACCGAGGCCTGGTCATTGATGTCTTTGTGCGTGTGTCGTTGGTGGGCATCGAGATCCTGAGGATCGACGCCCGCATCGTCGTGGCGAGCGTGGACACTTACCTGCGCTTCGCTGAGGCCTGTGGCCGCCTCAACCTGGAGGAGGGGCGCAATGCGCCCTCCAAGCTGACCGACCTGGTCGGCGAGGTGACCGAGGGCGGATCGCATGGCAAGACCAAGGGAGCCCTCAGCGGGGCCGCAGAGGTGTTGACCGACGCCCTCAAGGGAGGGCGCGAGGAAGACGAGGAGCCCGAGGAGAGGCGGGAGCGGCCGAGGCGTCGGCCTGCCGCCCGGCGCAGACAGGAGTGAGCCATGGCCGTATACGTCTACTCCATTGTCGCGGCCACCCATCCGCAGCGCCTGGACCGCCTCGACGGGGTGGGGGACCCGCCCGCGACCCTCCGCACGGTGCGCACCAAAGAGCTGTCCGCAGTCATCAGTGACGCCCCCGAGGAGCTACGGCCCAAACGCCGGGACCTTGGCGCACACCAGGCCGTCCAGGAGCGGCTTATGGCCGACGGCACGGTTCTGCCTCTGCAGTTCGGCTTCATCACCACGAACGACGAAGCCGTACGAGCGGTGCTGGAAGAGCGTACGGATGAGTTCACCGAACGGTTGCAGGCGCTGGAAGGTTGCGCCGAATACCACCTCAAGGCCGCTCAGGACGAGGATGCGCTGCTGCGCCAGATCCTGGAGGAGTCCGAGGAGACGCGAAGGCTCAACGAGGAGATCAGGAGCGGCCGCAGCAGCCCGGAATTGCCGCTCGCCCTCGGAGAGCTGGTCGCCCAGGAAGTGAGCATACGTCAGGATCAGCTGGCCGCTGGAGTCGTCGAGGCACTGCGCAAGTTCGCCCGAGAGCAACGCTCGTCGCCGGTGACAGGGGACGACTTCCTGAGCGTGTCCTTCCTGGTGGACCGGGACAGCGAGAAGCGCTTCGTCTCCGCTGAGCAGGGCCTCGCCGAGGCGTTGGGCCCGGACTTCGACCTGCGGCTGCGCGGCCCGCTGCCCGCATACAGCTTCGTCTAAGGAGTCCTCATGGGCCTGTTGACTCAACTCGCCACCTTGCCGCTAACGCCGGTGCGCGGCGTGGTCTGGGTCCTCGAGCGCGTCGTCGAGACCGCGGAGAACGAGTACTACGACCCCGCACCCGTCGAGCGGGAACTCGCCAGGCTTGAGCAGGCGTTGCTGGCGGGAGACATCGACGAGGAAACCTTCGACCGGCGCGAGGACGAACTGCTGGACCGGCTGGACGAGATCAGGGCCCATGCCCAGGGCATTGATACCTGATCGTGGCAGCTGCCGCGGACGGAGCGCCACCACGCGCACCCGTCGCAACGCCGGGACACCGGGATAAGAGGTGCAGCGCTGTGAACGAACCCGTCGCCAGGAGGATGGGCGACTTCCCGTCCAGGGCCGGCCCCTACGGCGGCCAGGGCTCCTCGGCCAATCTCGCCGACATCCTGGAGCGGGTCCTGGACAAGGGCATCGTCATCGCGGGCGATATCCAGATCAACCTGCTGGATATCGAACTGCTCACCATCAAGCTGCGCCTGTTGGTCGCTTCGGTGGACAAGGCGAAGGAGATGGGCATCGACTGGTGGGAGCATGATCCTGCGCTGTCCTCACGCGCCGGCGACGGCTACCGCTCGCTCGCTGAGGAGAACAGGCGGCTGCGTGCCGAGATCGAGGCCATGCACGAGAGCGGTGAGCTGCCGTCGGCTGAGGGTGAGGCGAGCCGTCCTGCCGGCCGCCGCCGCAGCGCACGCACCGAACGGGCCGGGCCGCAGAAGGGGGATGAGCCATGACCGAGGTCATCACCTACGCCTACGCGGTGGCGCGGGACGCCGACGGAGCACTGGAGAATGAGCTGTCAGGGCTCGTCGGAGTGGCGGATGCGCCGGTGCATCTGGTGCGCACAGGACACCGCCGTGACGTAGTGGTCGCGGTCAGCCCGGTGCCCGCGCAGGACTTCGAGGAGGCAGCGCTGCGTGCGCACCTCGAGGACCTGGACTGGCTGGAATCGGTCGCCCGCGCCCATCACCGGGTGATCGAGGCGCTGGCCGCGAGCACCACCGTCCTGCCGCTCCGGCTGGCCACCGTGTACCTGGACGACGAGCGGGTGGGGCGGATGCTCGATGCCCGCCTGGAGGCGTTTGCCGAGCGACTGTCCGACCTGGTCGCGCAGGTGGAATGGGGTGTCAAGATCTACGTCGAAGCCCCCTCGGCCACTGAAAGCCCGGCGGAGCCGTCCGCGGATCCGGATCTGAGCCCGGGGCGGGCCTACCTCAGCCACCGCAGAGAGCAGCGCCACGCGCGCGAAGACGCCTACCGCAACGCCCAAAGGGCGGCTGGGCGTATCGAGGACGCGGCCCGAGACGCGGCGGTCGACCGGGTCCAGCACCGGGCGCAGCAAGGCGAACTCGCCCACGGGCCGGGAGAGAACGTCGTCAACGACGCCTACCTCGTGCCGCTGGCGCACACCGAACAATTCCGCGCCGACGTCCTGCGGGCCGCGGAGGGACTTCCAGGGGTACGCGTCGAGGTCACCGGACCCTGGGCGCCCTACTCATTCGCCATGCCCGCCGAAGCCGAACCGTTGAAGAGAGCCGGGCCGTGAGGGCGTACGGCGGGCCGCCGGTCGCGGCAGAAGAGCCGCTGCCGGACCGGCAGATCGCACTGATCGACCTGCTGGACCGGCTGCTGAGCGGCGGTGTGGTCCTCACTGGTGACGTCGTGCTCTCCATCGCCGACATCGACCTCGTACGCATTTCACTGCGCGCACTGATCGTCTCCATCAGCGAACAGAACCCCTCCCCGTGGCCCACCACCGCACCTCTGCGAGGCGGCCATGACCGATGAAACCCGCCGGCCCGGCAAGAACCGCTTCGACGAAGTCGCCGACGCGGCGGCCCGCGCCTTCCGTCTGCTGCCCGCCGCACCCCAGGACATCCTGCCGCCGAGCGGATCGAAAGCGAACAGAAAGACACGCCGGGTGACCACCGACCCCGACACGGTGGAAAGGGACCTGATCAAGCTCGTTCTCACCATCGTCGAGCTGCTGCGACAGCTCATGGAACGCCAGGCATTGCAGCGGGTCGATGCCGGAGATCTCACCGAGGAACAGGAGGAGCGGCTGGGTGCCACGCTCATGATTCTGCACGAGCGCATGGTGGAGCTCTGCGCCCGATACGACCTTTCCATGCAAGACCTCAATCTGGATCTCGGACCTCTCGGGACATTGCTGCCACCGTCCGAATAAAATTCGGCCGAACCCCGATTGCTCGGCCGAAGGCCATAGGAGCACGACATGGGCATCAGGAAGAAGGCCAAGAACATCGGCGAGATAGCCGAAGGGAAAGCCAAGGAAACGATCGCGAAGGCCGTCGGCAACGAAAGTCTGGAGAGAAAGGGAAAGGTCGAAAAGACCAAGGGAAAAGTAAAGCAGGCTGTGGAGAAGGGAAAGGATAGGTTCCGGCACTGAACAACACGTTCAGGAATTCACCGTCGCAGGCCCCGCCGCGCTCCGAGGATGTCTTCATGCCTGCGGGGCCTGCCGGAATCTCAACTCAACTCACTCTTCTTCTTCTTCGCCTCCTTGCTCTTCTTCGTCTTCTTCCCAGTCGACCTCCTCCTCGTCGCCCTCCGCGTCGCCTTCGTACTCACCGTCCTCCTCGCCCTCGGCGTCATGGGCCTCGGCCTCTTCGTCCTCGAGAGCCTCTTCGTGGGTCCGCACTACCTCGCCCTCGCGGATTTCGCCGCGCCAGCCGTCCGGCTCTTCTTCGGTGAGCGTGACGTGGCGCTGGAAGTGTTTGAGGTCCAGCCGCAGCCGCCGCCCCTGAGCGCGCCACAGATTTCCGGTCTTCTCGAAGAACCCCGAGGCGTAGTACTCGACGACCAGAACGATGCGGGTCAGTCCGGGTGCCAGTTCATGAAAACTGACCGCGCCTCGGGTCGATCCCTTGGCGCCCTCGGACGTCCAGACGATGCGTTCATCCGGTACCTGCTCCTGAACGGTCGCTTTCCAACTCCGGGTCGACGGACCGACCTTGGCCTTCCAGTCGCTGGTCGTCTCATCGGCCAGCGAGACGTTCCGTACGCCCTTGGTGAAGCTGTTGAACTTCTCGTACTGCGTCCAGTGGTCGTAGGCCGTACGCACAGGCACGCCGACATCGATGACCTCGATGATGTTGGTGACCTTCTGGTCTCCTGACTTGCGTCCTTGCCCACCGCCGAGAGCTTCCTTGGCCTTCTCCAGGACGTTGTTCTTGACGTTCTTCGCAGTCCCGGAGAGCACGGCTTTGAGGGGGGATTCGCCTCCGAGGAGGGCGCCTCCGATCTTGGAGAGTGATCCGCCGTTCTCGGCGACGTCGGTGAGCTGGCCCGTCACATCGAACAGCTTGTCGCCGGCCCGTTCGGCCAGATCCCCCACCCACGCCATCAGATAGTCCGCGAGTTCCTCACGCAGTCGATCCAGTCCCGAGTCCGCGTAGTCCTGTCCCGTTTTTGCCATGACCGGTTACCTCCGGCGCTCGACGCGCGATTATGTCTTCTTGGCGCTCTTCTTCGCAGCGGGAGCCGCTTTCTTCCGTGCGGCGGTCTTCTTCGCAGGCGCCTTCTTGGCGGCTGTCTTTTTTGCTGGCCGTTTGGCAGTGGTCTTCTTCGTCGCGGCTTTCTTTGCTGCCGTCTTCCGCGCGGCGGTCTTCTTCGCAGGGGCTGTCTTTTCAGCTGTGGGCTGCTTGGCGGGAGCCGCCTTCTTCGCAGCCGTCCTGCGCGGGACAGCCTTCTTCCCGGTGGCCTTCTCGGCTGGCGGCTTCTGCCCACCCCTCTTCGCGGGGGCTCCCCGCTGTGCCGCTTCACGCCGGCCAGCGGCAGGCTTTTGCGACGTACGCTTCCTCGGCGGCGGTTTCGTAGCAGCTCGGGGAGTGCGCCGGCGCGGCCGTTCTTCGGGCTCTTCCTCCGGCTCCTCTTCCTCCGGCTCCTCTTCCTCGGCTTCTTCCTCCTCGCCCTCCTCGTACTCACCCTCCTCGTATTCCTCTTCCGGCTCTTCTCCCTCGTACCGCGCGTACTCCTCCTCGCCCTCTTCCTCTTCTTCCTCCCCCTCTTCCGGTTCTTCCCCGCCGCTTTCGAGTTGGAGGGTGCGTTCCCGGAGCGAATCGGCGAGCGTCGTCAGCCGACGGTTGGCAGCGGCGGTCACAGCCTCCCGGCCGGCGTCCATGAACTCCCCGCGCAGCTGCTCACCCAACTCCGCAACCTGGGGGATTTCCCCGAGCTTGCGGATCCCTTGAGCGACGAGCTGTCGGGGCTCAAGGGCGAATTGACGCCCGGCAATATAGGACGCCGCCGTGAGAGCGAACCGTGCCTTCTTCGTACGGCCCAGCACATAGCCGCCGGCCAGGGCAGCGGCGAGCAAGAGCTTGTTTACGTCATTCATGGGTGCGTCACCCTTTCATGGGCAGGCAGCATCGGCGTCTACGCAGGGGGCCGCCGCTGAGCGGCATCGCTCCGCCACCCGTGGTTCAGCAGGAACTGGTGATCATCCGTGCTGACCGGATTCAGTGAACAGATACATCGAGCCACGAGACTGGCCTCCGCCGTCCCGCGACATCACATCGGCAGCCGACATCACCGACCGGGGCCACCCGAGGTAGGACTCGGCTTCGGCAATCGCATCGCGGGTGGTGCGCTGCCCCATGAGCACACACAACGTGTACGCGACATCCTCGAGGTGTCGGCGGCCGGCCAGATCGTGCGGCTCTGCCTGAACGACGACCTCCCACGCGCGATAGCGCCGCAGCAGCGAATCGACCAGGGACTTGTCCGGGAGCAACATCCTGGCTCCTTACGCTGGGTGCGGCCCACGCCCGTGGGGTTGACGACACCACGCGGCTCAAGCAAGTAGCCCCGAGGCGATACGGCGGTGCTTTCCTCAAATGGGAGGCATGCCAAAAACCGGGTGGGGCAATCAGCATCGGCGACCCGGCGTTGCAATCGCCTGGGACGCGCACTCACCGAACGTCAGCGACGTTTCACCGCGAAGAATCCTGACGCCTGGTGCCGGCCGCGCAGCCGACACCAGGCCGCGTCCTGCGGCCGCGAAGCCCGGATGCGATCGCCCCGGATGCGCGGCCCCATGCAGGTCCTACTGTCCGGACTTCTTCAGCCGCTCAGCGGCCTTGGCCGCAGTCTCCTGGGCCTTGCCCGTCATTTGCTTGCCGCGGCCCTCTGCCTGCAGGTCCTTGTCGTCCACGGCTTTGCCGACGGTTTCCTTCAACTTGCCCTTGACCTGCTTGGCCTTCGCCTTTGCCTTACCCATGACGATTCTGCCCTTCACTGTCGGGGGCTGACGTATCCACCTTGCGTCGATCACTCCGAGGCCGCAATCGGTGAGGTGTCGCGGAGCGATCCGTCTGCACGGTTGCTCCCCGTTCTCACTCCGGACGCCGGTGGAAAACCGAGGTCCGTGACGGATCAGGCACTGACCGGCGCTAGCGTAGTTGGTGATGGTGGTGGGGGCCGGTGCTGGTTCGGTGCCGGTTCTGGGAGCGGAGTCAGGGGAAACGTGCAGGTCGGAGCGTCACATTGAGGATTCTGCACACATCGGACTGGCACCTGGGGCGGTCGTTCCACCGGGTCTCCCTGCTCGAAGCCCAGGCCGCGTACCTCGACCACTTGGTGGCGACGGTGCGCGAGCACAAGGTCGACGTGGTCCTTGTCGCGGGTGATGTGTACGACAGGGCCGTCCCGCCGCTGTCCGCGGTCGAACTCTTCGACGATGCACTGCACCGGCTCGCCGCTGTCGGTGTGCCCACCGTGATGATCTCCGGGAACCATGACTCCGCTCGCAGGCTGGGCGTCGGTGCGGGCCTGATCGGGCGGGCCGGAATCCATCTGCGCACCGACCCCGCCCACTGCGCCACCCCCGTCGTGCTGCCTGACGTACACGGTGACGTGGCGTTCTACGGACTGCCCTATCTGGAACCGGCCCTGGTGAAGGACGTCTTCGAGGCGGAGCGCGCCGGGCACGAGGCGGTGTTGACCGCAGCCATGGACCGGGTGCGCGCAGACCTTGCGAGCCGCCCGGACACCACCAGGTCCGTGGTGCTTGCCCACGCCTTCGTCGCGGGTGGTGAGCCCAGCGACAGCGAGCGCGACATCACCGTCGGAGGGGTGGCCGCCGTACCGGCCGGAGTCTTCGACGGCGTCGACTACGTGGCCCTCGGGCATCTGCACGGCTGCCAGACCGTCACCGACCGGGTCCGCTACTCGGGCTCGCCGCTCGCGTACTCCTTCTCCGAGGCCGCCCACCGCAAGACGATGTGGCTGATCGACCTCGACGCCTCAGGAACGATCGCCGCCGAGCGCATCGACTGCCCGGTGCCCCGTCCGCTCGCCAGACTCCGCGGCTGCCTCGACACCCTGATCGACGACCCCGCGCTGGAGCAGCACCGGGAATCCTGGATGGAGGCCACCCTCACCGATCCGGTGCGCCCGGTCGAGCCCATGGCCCGCCTCGTCGAGCGGTTCCCGCACACACTCAGTCTCGTATACGAACCCGACCGGGCCCCCGACGACCCGCTCGCCTCGTACGCACAGCGCCTCAAGGGGCGCGACGACCAGCAGATCGCGGAGGACTTCGTGGCACATGTGCGGGGTGGGTCCGCAGCGGACGAGCAGGAGCGAACGCTGCTGCGCGGCGCCTTCGACCACGTACGGGTGGACGACAGCGTGCTCGAGGTGAACCCTTGAGACTTCACCGGCTCGTCCTCACCGCCTTCGGGCCGTTCGGCGCCACCCAGGACATCGACTTCGACGCACTCTCCTCGGCCGGGCTGTTTCTGCTGCACGGGCCGACCGGCGCCGGGAAGACCTCGGTCCTCGATGCCGTCTGCTACGGCCTGTACGGCGCGGTGCCAGGCGCCCGCCAGAGCCCCGGCACCTCGCTGCGCAGCGACCACGCCCCGGCAGACCTGCCGACGGAGGTCCAGCTGGAACTGACCGTCGGCGGGCGGCGCCTCGAAGTCACCCGGCGCCCCGCACAGCCCCGCCCCAAGAAGAAGGGCAACGGCTTCACGACAGAGAAGGCCCAGAGCCGGCTGCGGGAGTACCGTCCTGACGACGGCTGGCAGCCGCTGAGCCGCTCGCACCAGGAGATCGGCGAGGAACTCACCCAGCTCATCGGGATGAGCCGGGACCAGTTCTGCCAGGTGGTGCTCCTGCCGCAGGGCGACTTCGCGCGCTTCCTGCGCGCCGATGCCGAAGCGCGCGGCAAACTGCTCGGCAGACTCTTCGACACCCGCCGGTTCGCCGCCGTCGAAGAACGCCTGGCCGAGCTGCGCCGTACGGCCGAAACCCAGGTCAGGGCCGGGGACGAACGCATCCTCGCGGTCGCCCAGCGGATCGCCCAGGCCGCCGGACCGGCCGCGGACGAATCCCCGCTGCCCGGCATCCAGCCCGGCGAACCGGGGCTCACCGACGGCGTGCTGGAGTGGGCCGCGACAGCCCGCAGCAGTGCCCGGGAACGGCTCGGCATCGCCGAGTCCGCACTGGCCATCGCCGAAGGCCGGCAGACGGCCGCACGCCTGGCCCTTGACAGCGAGCGCGAACTCGCCGGACTCCAGCAGCGTGACGAGGAGACGCAGCGCCGCGCCGCCGCGCTCGAAGCCGGCCGCCCCGACCACGACCGACACCATGAACGGCTCGCGCGGGCCCGCAAGGCGGACCTCGTAGCCCCCGCGCTGGAACTGCGCGACGATGCCGAGCGCGCGTACCGCACGGCCCGCGAGGCCCGAGACCGCGCCCGTGCACTGCTGCCCGGCACCCTGGCCGACGCCAGTGCCGAACAGCTCGCGGAGCTGGAACGAAGGCTCCGCCAGGAGCTCGGCGGGCTCGACGCCGCCCGGCGCGTCGAGCGGCGCAGCGCGGCGATCGACGCCGAGCGGGCCGCACTGGAACGCCAGGCCCGGGCCGACGACGAACTCATCCACGAGGCGAAGAGCTGGCTGGCCGGCTGGGAATCGACGCGCAACGGCCTGCAGGCACGCATCGAGGAGGCTCAGGAGGCCGCCACGCACGCCGAACAACTCGCCGGCCGACTGGAGCCGGCCCGCGCCCGGCTGGAGGCGGCCCGCAGCCGCGACGCGCTGGCCGTCCGGGCGACCGCAGCCGCCGAACGGCTGGCCGAGGCACGTGAGCAGGCGTCCGGCGCCCACGAGACGTGGCTGGAGCTGCGCGAACGGCGACTGCGCGACATCGCCGCGGAGCTGGCTGCGGAACTGGTGGACGGCGAGGACTGCAAGGTATGCGGTTCGGCCGACCATCCCAGGCCCGCAAGCACAGCCGACGGGCATGTCGACCGGGCCACCGAGGAGAGGGCTCTCGACGCGTATCGGCGGGCCGAGGAGGCGCGCACAGAGGCGGATCGGGAGCTCGGGGTCGTACGCGAGAAGCACATGGCGGCACGTGCCGCCGCGCTGTCGGTCGTGCCGCAGCCGAGGGACGGCGCCGACGCCGCCGGGCGGACGGCAGGGGCCGTCGCCGCCGGGTCGGCCGTGTCCGGGACTGTCGCCGCCCCGGCGGCCGTGCCCCAGCCGACGGCCCGGGCCGAGGCGGCGGACGCCGACACGGACGGCTCCAGGCGTCACTCCCGCCGCGCTCCGGCCGCCGAGCCGGTCGCCGATCCCACCGTCGCCGAACTCGGTGCGCTCGTCGACCGGTTGATGCTCATGCACGCCGAGGCGCACCGGATCGCGGCCGGTATGCACGCGGCGCGCGAGGCCCTCGCAACCGCCGAGCGGGAACAGGCCGAGCGCCAGGAGAGCCGACAGCTGGCCGAGCGGCGGGCCGCCGCCCGTACCTCGCAGCGAGAAGGCCTGGACCGTGAACAGGCCGTGCTGGAAGCGGAGTTGGCGAAAGCCCGCAGCGAGTCCGGCAGCGTTGCCGAGCACGCCGAGTTGCTGGAGCGCCGGGTCGGTCTGCTCGCCACGGCAGCCGAGGCGGTACGCGAGGAGGAGACGGCCGCACAGCGCCGCAAGGAGGCCGACGGCCGGCTCGCCGACGCCGCGTTCCGGGCCGGGTTCGACACCCCGCAGGCCGCGGCCGCGACCCTCCTCACCGATGCCGAACAGCGCGGACTCCAGCGTCTCGTCGATGCCTGGCAGTCCGAGGCGGCCGCCGTCGCCGACCGGCTCGCCGAGACCGCCACCCGGGCGGCCGCCGATGCCCCGCGAGCCGAGGTGGACGTCGCACAGGCCGCGCACGACACGGCCGAACGCCGGCTGCGGGACGCCTCAGCGGCACTGGCCGCCGCACGCGAGCGCTGCGCCGAGCTGGACCGGCTGTCGCGCAGCGCCGCGGACGAGGTGCGCAGGCTGGGTCCGCTGCGTGAGGAGTACGACCGGGTGGCGCGGCTGGCCGGGCTGACCGCCGGTACCTCCGCGGACAACGAGCGCAAGATGCGGCTGGAGTCGTACGTGCTCGCCGCCCGGCTCGAACAGGTCGCCGCAGCCGCCACCGCACGGCTGCAGCGCATGTCGTCCGGCCGCTACACGCTGGTCCACTCCGACGCCCGCACCGGAGGCCGCAGGTCGGGCCTCGGCCTTCATGTCGTCGATGCCTGGACCGGCCGCGAGCGAGACACGGCGACGCTCTCGGGCGGCGAGACGTTCTTCGCCTCGCTCGCTCTCGCGCTCGGCCTCGCCGATGTCGTCACCGACGAGGCGGGCGGCGTACGGCTGGACACCCTCTTCATCGACGAGGGTTTCGGCAGTCTGGACGACCAGACCCTCGACGAGGTGCTCGACGTACTCGACTCGCTGCGCGAGCGGGACCGCAGCGTCGGCATCGTCAGCCATGTCGCCGATCTGCGCCGCCGTGTCCCTGTACAGCTCGAGGTGGTGAAGGAACGGTACGGATCGGCGGTACGGCACCTGACCGGCGGCGAGGTCAGCGGTTGCTGACCGGCCGGGACGGACGAGTGCCCCCTCCCGGCCGCTCCCGCCGGGGCGTTCTACCGGTGGTGCCGTAAGCAGAGGGGGAGGGAAGGGGCGAGGAACGGCTCAGAGCTTGGACAGCTCGTCGACGAGGTCGTCGAGTCCGAGCGACCCCTGCGACAGGGCGGCCATGTGCCAGGCCTTGGCGTCGAACGCGTCACCGTGCGCCTTGCGGGCGTTCTCCCGCCCGAGCAGCCAGGCACGTTCGCCCAGTTTGTAGCCGATGGCCTGCCCCGGCATCGAGAGGTAGCGGGTGAGTTCGCTCTCCACGAAGTCGGCCGGGCGACCGCTGTGGTTGCCGAAGAACTCCTGGGCCAGTTCCGGAGTCCACCGCTCGCCGGGGTGGAATGGGGAGTCCGCGGGGATCTCCATCTCCGCGTGCATGCCGATGTCCACGATGACCCGGCAGGCCCGCATCATCTGCGCGTCCAGATAGCCGAGACGGCGCTCGGCGTCGGGCAGGAAGCCCAACTCGTCCATGAGCCGCTCCGCGTAGAGGGCCCAGCCCTCGGCGTTGGCGCTGACCATGCCTATTGACGCCTGGTAGCGGGAGAGGCTGTCGGCGACATGCGTCCACTGCGCGATCTGCAGGTGGTGGCCCGGCACCCCCTCGTGGTACCAGGTGGAGACCAGGTCGTACACCGGGAAGCGGGTCTCGCCCATGGTGGGCAGCCACGTGCGGCCGGGACGCGAGAAGTCCTCGGACGGGCCCGTGTAGTACGGAGCCGCGGCGCCGCCGGGCGGAGCGATGCGGGATTCCACCTTCCGTACGCGTTCGGCGAGTTCGAAGTGCGTACCGTCGAGCGCCTCGATCGCCTCGTCCATGAGGCCCTGCAGCCAGGCCTGGACTTCGTCGACCCCCTCGATGTGCTTGCCGTGCACATCGAGATGGGCGAGTGCCTCCCAGGGGCCGGCACCGGGCAGGACCTTCTCGGCCTCGGTCTTCATCTCGGCGAGCAGCCGGTGGTACTCGGACCAGCCGTACGCGTATGCCTCGTCGAGATCCAGGTCGGTGCCGTTGAAGTAGCGCGACCAGCGCGCGTAGCGCTCACGGCCGACGGTGTCCGGCGCGCCTTCGACCGCGGGGGCGTACACATCGCGCATCCAGTCGCGCAGCGCCACGACCGACTCCGTGGCACGGCGCGCGCCCTCGTCCAGATCGGCGCGCAGCGACGCGGGGCCGGCGGCGGTGAAGTCCTGGAAGAATCCCGTCCCGTCGGCGCCGGCCCACTCGTCGAGCTGGCCGATGAAGGTGGCGGTGGCGCGCGGGCCGCCGTACAGCTTGCGCTCCAGGCCGAGCGCGAGCGACTCCCGGTAGCCCTCCAGAGCCGCGGGTACCGCGCGCAGCCTGTCCGCGACCGCCGCCCAGTCCTCGTCGGTCTCGGTCGGTGTCACCGTGAACACCTCACGGATGCCGTGTGCCGGGGAGGAGAGGTTGGAGACCGTACGCAGCCCCTCGTCGGCCTCGTGGACGGCGATTTCCGCCGTGAGGCGCTCGCGCAGCAGCCGGCCGCAGCGGCGCTCGACATCGCTGTCCGCGCCGGGCAGTCGCTCGGCGACATCGAGCTTCGTCAGCGTGGCGCGGGCGAGTTCGGCAAGGGCTTCCTGGCCCGCGGGGGAGAAGTCGGGAAGCCGGTGCGAGCTCTCCGTGACACCGAGGTAGGTGCCGGTGATCGGGTCGAGTTCGATGAATGCGTCGACGTAGGCGTCGGCGACCTGACGGGGCAGCATGCTGCTGGGATTGTCTGACATGCGGACATCCTCGTACGGCAGAGGCCTTGGCGTCATCATTATTCGGTCTCAGAGGCCTGTACCGCACGATCCTTCGGGAGGAGGCAGCAGCGGTCCGCACTCCCACTGCTGGAAGATCAGCCGGGTCTCGACCCTGGCCACTTCGCGGCGCGAGGTGAATTCGTCCAGCACCAGGCGCTGCAGATCCGCGGTGCCGGTGACCGCGACATGGACCAGATAGTCGTCGGGCCCGGTCAGATGGAAGAGCGCGCGGGACTCGGGCAGCGTCCTGATGCGTTCGACGAACGGGCCGATGAGGTCTCTGCGGTGCGGACGGACCTGCACGGAGAGCAGCGCCTCCAGACCGCGTCCGAGCTTCGCCGGGTCCAGACGCAACTGGTGGCCGAGAATGACGCCGGAGCGGCGCAGCCTGGTCACCCGGTCCAGACAGGTCGACGGCGCGACTCCGACGTCGGCGGCCAGTTCGCGGTAGGTGGTTCGGGCATCGTTCTGCAGCAGTCGCAGAATATGCAGGTCCACCGGGTCAAGAACGACTGAATCGGCCATCTGCCGAACGTAGCACGGGACTTCCGGACAAAGGCCCGGCGTTTGTTCAGAGTTGTGTCATGGATACCGAATCATCGATGGCGCCCTCGACGACACCCCGCTCCAGGGCGCTGGCCACCGAAGCCGTGCACGCGGGCCGCGACGATCTCGCGGCACAGGGCCTGCACGCCCCGCCGATCGACCTGTCCACCACCTACCCCTCGTACGACTCCATGGGCGAGGCCGAACGGATCGACGCCTTCGCCGCCACCGGCGCCAGGCTCGAAGGTCCTCCCGTCTACGCACGACTGGACAACCCGACGACCGCCCGCTTCGAGACCGCGCTCGCCCGGCTCGAGGGCACGGAGAGCGCCGTCTCGTTCGCCAGCGGAATGGCCGCGCTCACCGCCGTTCTGCTGGTCCGGGCGAGCATGGGACTGCGTCATGTGGTCGCCGTCCGTCCGCTCTACGGCTGCAGCGATCACCTTCTCGGCGCCGGTCTGCTGGGCACCGAAGTAACCTGGACCGACCCGGCGGGCATCGCGGAGGCGATCCGTCCGGACACCGGTCTGGTGATGGTCGAGACGCCCGCCAACCCGACGCTAGCCGAGGTCGACATCCGCGCGATCGCGCACTCCTGCGGTTCCGTGCCGCTGCTCGTCGACAACACCTTTGCCACGCCCGTACTCCAACGACCTGTCGAGCACGGCGCACGCATCGTGCTGCACAGCGCCACCAAGTACCTCGGCGGGCACGGCGATGTGATGGGCGGGGTCGTCGCCTGCGACGAGGACTTCGCTGCCCGCCTGCGGCAGGTGCGCTTCGCCACCGGCGGGGTGCTGCATCCCATGGCGGGGTATCTGCTGCTCCGCGGCCTTGCCACGCTCCCGGTCCGGATGCGCGCCGCTTCCGCGAGCGCCGCCGAACTCTCCCGGAGACTCACGGCCGATCCGCGCATCGCCCGGGTGCACTACCCGAAGCTGGGTGGGGCGATGGTCTCGTTCGAGGTGTACGGGGACCCGCACCGGGTGATTTCGGCCGTGCGGCTCATCACCCCCGCGGTGAGCCTCGGCAGTGTGGACACCCTCATCCAGCATCCGGCCTCCATCAGCCACCGCATTGTGCACGAGGGAGACCGGCGGGCGTCCGGCGTCGGGGACCGGCTGCTGAGGATGTCGGTCGGTCTGGAGGATGTCGAAGACCTGTGGGCCGATCTGTGCCAGGCGCTGAGCTCACAGGAGGCCGGCCGGCAGGACGCCCTCCAGCGTGAGCCACTTCGTCCCGAGGCCTCCCAGAATGAGCCAGTCCGTCCGGAAGTTCTCCGTCAGGAGGTCAGCGACCGGCCTGCTCGTGCGGCGGCAGCGAACGAACGGGAGTCGCGTTCAGTCGTGCGGTGATGACCAGCGTGCCCTCCTCGATCTGGTAGTCCAGCGGCAGGGACAGCGCACGCATGGCCGCGACCATGCCGGTGTTGGACGCCTGAGTGACGGCGTAGACACTCTCGCAGCCCGCTTCGATGGCGAGCGTCGCCAGGCGGCCGAGAAGCTCGGCGCCGATCCCGCGCCGCTGCCACTCGTCCTCGACGAGGAGGGCGACCTCGGACTCGTCGCCGTCCCAGAGAAGGTGACCGAGGGCGACCAGCCTGCCCGATGCCGTCTGCACGGCCAGGGTGCGGCCGAAGCGAGGGCTCAGCAGGTGGTCCAGGTAGCGGTCGGCGTCACGGACCGGGCCGTGGTACCGCAGCCGCAGCGTCTGCTCCGAGCAGCGGTCGTGCATGGCGCGGGCCGCTGCGAGGTCGCCGCGGTCCGCGCGGCGCACGGTGATCTCGTCGCCCTCGGGAAGGGCGAGTGCCTGCTTGCTGCGCGACAAACGGGGGCCGAGCCGGGCAGCGAGCTCTATCAGGGCACGGGTCCGGGCGAACTCGGTCGGAGTGAACGGAAGGTAGGGCCGTTCGATGGTGATGGCGCCTCCGGACGGGTCGCGCAGCCGCATCACCGTCTCCTCCACCACGTTCTCGACGGGCGCGGTCTCCCCGCGTGCGCGGTCGTTGAACGAGACGGTGGGCAGCGAGTTGATGGTGCAGCGGCCGAGCAGCTGACGCAGAGCGAGGGGGAGTTCGGCGGCGTCCAGGGCAGTGCGTGTGGCGTGGCCCAGGATGCGTGTCGGGGCGTCCACCAGGTCATGCGCGTCGGCCCGCTCGATCCAGGTGGAGCCGCCCCCCGCAGCGGAGATTGCCCGGCTCAGCTGCGGGGCCTGGAGCCGGACGGGGGCGCGCAGCAGGAACTCGTCGACCGTGCCCTGCGCCAGCGGGTGCGTCTGCAGGGTGAGGATGTCGACCCGATGCCGGGCGAGCGCGATGCACAGCGCAGCCAGACTGCCCGGGATGTCCCGAACGGTGGTGCGCATCCGCCACAGCACCGTGTCCTCGGGGGACAGGGCCGGGTCCGCGTCGGTGGGAGCGGTCGCGGCGGCGTGGGACGAGGGCATGCTGTCGCGGCCGGAGCCGGGCTCGGCTCCGGCCGACGGCAGGGCGTGGCTGTGACGACGTGCCCACCAGGTGTGGGACGCAGCTGTCACGGTCAGGGCCACGGCCGAGGCGATCAGTAGGTGCGGTCCGTCCGGCTGGTGTCCGATCAGGTTGGCGATCGCATCGGCCAACGCGACCGCGGTGAACAGTGCGGCCAGCGCGGTCACGTCCCGCCGCCAGTGGTGGGAGCGGCGGGAGGTCTTGGCGGACGTCACATCAGTCATGGCCTCACTGTGGCCGAGCGGTGTTGCCTGATCGCGAACGCGCTGTGACTGACGGGTTAAGTGTGGATCTGGTCCCTTATCATCCGTTTTGGCGGGCAGGGGGCGGCTTGTGCCCGTCGGCAGCGCGCACACCAACCCCAGATGAACACCCCCGAAGCCGCACGGTCCGTCCGGCCGCGGGGGTTGTGGTTGTGCTGCGGGTGGCTCACGGCACCACGAACGTCCTGTGAACGCTCTGCGGCAGAGGAGCGTTTCGCTGCGTGACCGACAGAGGATTGGTCTTGACCAAGGGTGCGTCCCGTCCTATGGTCTCAAGGTTAAGACAGGAACCTTTAATAAATAGCGTCGCGGAAAAGCCGCTGGGCGATTGCGGAGGACAGGGTGGGGACCACGCAGCTGGAAACGGCGCAGGAGCCGAAGTACTGGCACCTCAAGACCGTGCTCAGTGAGGCACTCGACTCGGACTTTGCGGTGGGCGAGATCCTGCCCAACGAGCGTGAGCTCGCTGCCCGGTTCGGAGTCGCCCGAGCCACGCTCCGGCAGGCTCTGGAACAGCTCGAACTCGAAGGCAGGCTGCAGCGCCGCCGCGGCGTCGGAACCACCGTCGCACCGCCGCGCGTCGGGGTCGCCGTCTCCACGGCTCAGCGGGACTGGTCCGACGGCGGTGCCGGCGAGGCATGGCAGCCCGTGGACTGCACGACGGCGGTCGCACCGGCATCTGTGGTAGCCATGCTCGACGTGGACGGCGACGAGCCGATGCACATCGTCCGCCGGATCCGGGTCACTCACGGACAGGCCGTCGCGGCGGAACTGCTGTACGTCCCGTCGTCTTCCGTGCCCGAACTCTCCGCGATCGACGCTTCGTCCGGGCCCGTCCGGGCCAGCAGTGTCTTGCGGGAACTGCACCGCCTCGGCCTCGACGGCCAGGACCGATCGGTGGAGCTCGGTTCGGCGCGTGTGGACGACGCCAAGGAGTTCGACCGGCTTCCCGGTGCCCCTGTTCTCGTCGTCACCACCCGCTATCTCGTGGCGGGCGGCACCGCGGCGCTCTCCGTCGCCACCTACCGGGCCGACACCTGCCGACTCACCTTCGGTGACTCGGGCGACCTGGAGATCGGTCATCATGGCCAGGAGCGCCAGGCCTCCTGAGTACGACCGGCTCCGCCGGCCCTGACATGTCTGCGTACGGCCCGTCACTCAGCGGCGGGCCGTCGCCGTTTTCTCCACCGCGAAGAACTGCTCCTCGACATGGTCGAGAGCCAGCCGCAGAGCCCCTGTGGCCACCGCCGCCTCGCCGAGCAGCGACAGCGTGACCCGCGGCGGCCGAAGACAGTAGCGGGTCAGCTCACGGCGGAGCGGATCCAGGACACCGTCCAGCCCCGCAGCCCAGCCGCCGATCACCACAAGCTCGGGGTCCAACGCCAGCACCAGCGCCGCGACATCGTGCACCAGGCGCTGAATGAACCGCTCGACCGCCGCCTGCGCCCGGACATCGCCATGCCGTGCCGCCGCGAAGACGGCGGCGACCGCAGGCTCGTCCAACGGGTCCAATGGCGTGTCCGTCGTCGACAGAAGCTTCTCCGGCGTCGCCTCGCGGCCGAGGAGATGCAGCGCGCCGATCTCACCGGCTGCACCGCCGAAACCGCGGTGCAGCCGCCCGCCGATCAGCGAACCGGCGCCCAGGCTCAGTCCTGCCAGGACGAACACGATGTCGTCGGACTCGGTGGCTGCACCCTTCCAGTGCTCCGCGACTGCCGCGGCATTGGCGTCGTTCTCCACGAGGACGGGGCAGCGGAACGAGCGCCTCAGCCGTCCACCCAGCGCCAGACCCGTCCAGTCCGGCAGCGCGGTGCCCAGCCGCACGGTCCCGTCGGCCTCCACGATGCCCGGGCTGCCGACCCCGACCGCACGCAGACTGCTTCGGGCCACGCCCGTCCGCCGCAGCACATCGGCGACCACGGCTCTGACCTTGTCGAGCCTGTCGTCGGCGCAGGCCGTCTTTGACACCTCGCGCGAGCCCGCCCCGATGATCCGGCCGTCCAGCTCCGACAGCAGTGCGGAGATTCGCTGAGGTCCGATCTCGATGCCGAGCAGATGCCCGGCCTCGGCACGGAACCGGAACCGGCGGGCCGGCCGCCCCTGACGGCGGGCCTCAGCTCCATCGGGCACCGACTCGATGACCAGTCCGGCCTCGAACAGCTCCTCCATGATGCCCTCGACCGTCGGCCGGGACAGACCTGTGATCCGGGTCAGGTCCGTGAGGGTGGGGGAGCCGGCACCCCGGAGGGCGTGCAGTACCACCGCGGAATTGATCCGTCGCAGCAGTGACGGATCCCCACCGGTCAACTGGCCCACGGTGTGTCCTCCCAGCTCGTGCACATGTCAGGCGGATGCTACTCGCTGCCCGGGTGCAGGGCGACTGCGGTCCGGAACGGGGATCCGGGGCCAGCGGCCTTCAGTTCGGAGCGACGAACCCGGAGCGCTGGTGGCGAGGTTCTCGAACCACAATGCTGACGCATTCTTGCGTTCCAGCAGCGTGACCGTGACGCCGGGCGCGACCTGGCGCTCGCCGACAGGTATGAATCCGCGCCGACGATAGAGCGCGACCGCAGGCAGGTTGGCGGTTCCGGTGGAGACGACGGTCAGTTCCGCGGGCTCGATCGAGTCCAGAGCGTCCAGCAGGGCCGTTGCGACGCCGCGGCGATGCGCGACGGGATGGACCACGAGGCGGCAGATGTCGAGAGCACCGTTCGGCAAGCGAGTCCAGGCAACCGCTCCGACAAGTCTCAACTCGTCGCGAACCCCGAGGAAGGACTCCTTCGTCCTGCTCCTCAATGCCGTCGTGCGGTGAGGGGCGGCACACTGCACGGCCACTTGTTGCAAATGACTTGTAATTGCAAGTAACAAGCGGAAAGCTATTTCAGTCCTTACTGTCGACCCTGGATGCGGAGCCGCCCCATGCCCCTGATGCCGGAATCCGGACCGCAGCGCGTCATCGCCGCCTCGAACTTCGTCTACACCATCGGCAGCGGCCTCTATCTGACTGCTGGAGTCCTGTACTTCACTGAGGCCGTCCGCCTACCGGCAACCCAGGTGGGTCTGGGACTCGGCATCGCCGGTGTCGTCTCGCTGGCCGTGGGCATCGCTGTCGGTCATCTCGCGGACCGGCACGGAGCACGTGGTGTCTATGCGACTACCCTCGTCGTCCAGGCGCTGGCCACTGTCGGCTTCTTACTGGCAGACAGCTTCTGGCTGTTCGTCCTAGCGGTAGGCACGGCCATGGGCGCCAAAGCGGCCGGACTGGCCGCACGCAGTCCGCTCATCAGGCACTACGGAGGGGACCGACCGCAGGCATTCCGCGCCTATCTCCGCGCCGTGACCAACGTGGGCATTTCCCTCGGCGCCCTGCTGGCGGGCTGGGCCGTCCAGGTGGGCACCCTCCCCGCCTACCAACTCCTGGTCATCGGCAACGCGGTCGCCTTCGCGGCTTCCGCAGCGATCCTGATCTACCTGCCGCCGGTCAATCCTGTCCCCACTACCGGCGGCCCTCGCTGGATCGCCCTGCGGGACCGCCCCTACCTCTTGCTCACCGCCCTCGACGGCATCATGGCCGTCCAGTTCAAGGTGCTCACGGTGGCCGTCCCACTCTGGCTGGTCACGGCCACCACCGCCCCGCGCTGGCTCATCTCGGGCACCATGCTCATCAACACCGTCATCGTCATCGCGTTCCAGATACGAGCCAGCCGCAGCATCGATTCCCCAGCGGCCGGCGGATCCGCTTACCGCCGAGCAGGCGTGGCCTTTCTCGTCTCCTGCTCGCTGGTCTCCCTGTCTGCGGGGATCCCGGCGTGGGCTGCCACCACGCTGCTCATGACCGCGATGGTGATCCACACGATCGGCGAGTTGTGGCACTCCGCCGCAGGCTTCGAAGTGTCCTTTGCCCTCGCCCCACAGCACGCCACCGGCCAGTACCTCGGTGTGTTCAGCCTCGGCGCCGGACTGGCCGAAGCCCTCGGCCCGGCCCTGCTCATCTCACTCTGCCTCACCTGGGGCCGACCCGGATGGTACGTCGTAGGAGCGCTGTTCACCCTGACGGGCCTGGCAGCACCACTCGCCGTCCGCTGGGCGCAACGCCACCAGCACGCTCGGCAGGTACGCCCACAGGTCGCGTGGAAGGTCCCCCTGAAGGCTCCGGAGGACGTTCAACATCCCCGACTGCCGCAGGGCTGATGCCGGCCGGTCGGCGTTCCGGAGATGTCGCAAGCGGCGCGGCTCAATATCTGCCGGACCGGGCGGGACAGTTGGTGCTTCACCAGAATCCGGCAGGGAACCTCGGGCCCTGGGGTGGTATCGCAGTGGCAGCGGCGTGGGCGGCGCCCGCTGCTGGCAGGCTGGTGGGCGATCCGACGCAGGGACGTATTGCCCGCTGTTACGCCTTCGGAGAAGGAGCGAGACGTCTGAAATGCTCTCAAAGCCCGCCACGCGGAGCGGCTTGTCAGTGCTGGGCGGTTTACTAGCGGCTTGACTTCCTCCCCCTCGTGAGCGAGGGGGGTTCCTACGGCTTGCGCCGTGGGGGTTTCTGCTTCGTCGCCGATTGCCCGCCCGGAGAACTCCGTTGAGGTCTTACACCAGCTCCACAGACTGTCACCGCCAGTCCGGCGGCCAGAAGGTTCTTCGCTGCGTTCACGTCCCGGTCGTGGGTCGTTCCGCAGCCGCACGTCCAGGTACGGACGTTCAGCGGCATCTTCTC
>NZ_JBEOYU010000019.1:0-108776 GCF_040297265.1 Streptomyces sp. NPDC001832 | reverse complement strand
GAACCCGGAAGCTAAGCCTTTCAGCGCCGATGGTACTGCAGGGGGGACCCTGTGGGAGAGTAGGACGCCGCCGGACTCCTTTTACGGGAAAGCCCTGTGCCCTTGTGGCACGGGGCTTTTCTGCATTCACCCCACACGTCTGGTCCGGATCGGACCAGGTAGGCCAGGTCCACGCCTGCGTGGGGGTGGGCGGGGGTACGGGGACCAGGCGAGCGTCCGTCAGAATCTTGTGTGGTGAGTGGTTCTGAGCATCCCTGAGTTCAGGGTATGCTTTACCTCGTTGCCACAGCGCAGCAGGCCCCAATAGCTCAGTCGGTAGAGCGTCTCCATGGTAAGGAGAAGGTCTGCGGTTCGATTCCGCATTGGGGCTCAGGCAAGTAGCAAGGCCCCCGCCACTCGGCGGGGGCCTTTCGCATGTGCCGCTTGGAGCGCGCTGACCAGAGTGTCTCGGAGGCTCCGGCCCGATGAAGTGCCGTCAGGTGGTGGGCGGTTCAGGGACTCGCATGGCGAGGATGGCCATGTCGTCGGATGCCGGCTCGGCGGCGAAGCGTTCGACGGCCCGCAGGATGCGTGCTGCTACCGCGCCTGCCGTGAAGCCGGTACAGGTGGCCAGTACGTCCGCCAGACCGTCGTCGCCGAGCATCCGAGTGCCCTCACGGCGTTCCGTGACGCCATCAGTCACGCACAGCAAGACGTCGCCCGGGGCGAGCGTCACCGCCTGCTCGTACAGTTCGAGGTCTTCGATGACGCCCAGCAGGGGTTGAGGTTCGGCCGCTGATTCCACCGAGCCGTCCTGGCTCAGGCGCAACGGCAGCGGGTGCCCTGCGCAGACCACTTTCAGGAGTGCGCTCCCGTCCTCCTGGGGCCACAGTTCCCCGTACAGGAGGGTCAGGAAGCGGCTGCGGGCGCCCTCGTCAAGGATGGCGGCATTGAGGCGTTCCAGAACGGCCGGGCCGCCGAAACCTTCGCGGGCGAGAAGGCGCAGGGCGTGGCGGGCGAGGCCTGTGACGGCCGCGGCCTCCGGGCCCGTACCGCAGACGTCACCGATAGCGAAGCCGTAGGCGCCGTCGCGGATCGGGAAGACGTCGTAGAAGTCGCCGCCGACCTCGTTGCCCTCGCCCGCCGCGCGGTAGATGACCTCGATCTCGACATTGGGGACCTCGGGCAGCCCCGGCGGCAGCAGGCTGCGCTGGAGGGACTGGCTGATCGCCGTGCGCTCCGAGTAGAGGCGGGCGTTGTCGAGGGCGAGGGCGGCGCGGCGGGAGAGGTCCTCGGCCAGTTCCAGGATCTCTTGGCGGAAGTGGTCCTCGGAGGGCTTCCCGAGCGTGAGCATGCCGATGACACGGTTTCGGGCGACGAGTGGCAGGACCACCGTCTCCCCGCCCACCGCGGCCGCGGTGGCGAGTGTCGTACGGATGCCGGAGCCCAGACCGCCGGATTCGCCGAGGCCGAGCGTCCGCATCGAGGTGTGCAGGGCCGCCTGATGGGCAGCCTCGGTGGGGGCCGCCCAGACACGGGCGCCTGGGGTCGGCACGGGGTCCGGGGGAGCGATCTTGGAGAGCAGGGCCTTGAGGCCGTCGATGCGCTCCTCGTCCTCGTGCAGCACATAGGAGAGGTACGGCTCCGAGGACTGGTCCGCGATCGTGTAGACGGCGCACCAGGTGGCGAGGGTGGGGACCGTCATCTGGGCCATCAGCGCCAGGGTCTGGTCCCGGTCGAGGGTGCCGGCGAGCAAGTCGGAGGCCTCGACGAGGAAGGAGAGGGAGCCGCGGCGCAGCCGTTCCAGCTCGCCCAGGCGGGCCGATTCGACGGCCAGCGCGATGCGGTCCGCGGCGAACTGGAGGCGCAGGGCCTCCTCGTTGGAGTAGCGGCCGGCTGCTTCCGCGGCGACACCCAGCGAGCCCGTGAGGCGACCCTCGACCTTCAGCGGAACGGTCACGACGGAGCGCATCCCCGTGCCGCCGAGCAGGGGGACGGCGCCGGGCATGTTGTCGAGGTCTTCGTGGACGGCGGGCATTCGGGCGGAGCCGTAGCGTCCGGTACCGGCCTCCACCGGAACGCGGGCGAAACGCTGGCGGGCGGAGGGCAGACCGGTCGTGGCCCGTACCTCCAGTTCCGTTTCGTCGTCCGTCGCCAGCAGCAGGAAAGCCGAATCGGCGTCGAGCATGTCGCGCGCCCGCTCGACCGTGCGTTGGAGCAGGGCGTCGAGGTCGTCCGGGGCGGGGGAGCCGATGAAGATCTCGAACGGGTCCGTCGTGTGGCTCTCGGCGTTCGCGTCGGAGACCGGTGTGCGTACGGGGGACTGGAGCACGGCGCGTTCGTAGTCGCGGACGAGTAGACAGACCGTGGACGGTTCGCCGTGCGTGTCGCGGACCCGGAGATGTGAGGCGTAGACGGGGATGGTGCGGCCTTCGGCGCCCCGGATTCCGTAACTTCCCTCCCAGCGCGAGAGCTGCAGTGCGTCCACGATGCCGGTGTTGGTGCCGGGCGTCTGCGGCCAGGCGGTGAAGTCGGTGAGCTGTTTCCCGGTCACCTGTTCCGCGGCGTACCCGAAGAGGAACACGGCGTCCTCGTTCCAGGCGGCGATGGAACCGGTGCTGTCGATCTGGACGACGGCCACCCGCACGCGCTCGTCGGCGACCGGGAGCAGGCCGACCGGGAGCAGGGGGCCGGCGGAACGGATTCCCACCGGGCGCTCGGGGAGATCGAGCTGGAACCAGACATGTTTGTGGGTGGGCGAATACTCGACGCCCCACCGGGAGGCGAGTGTCGCGCAGAGCAGTAGTCCGCGGCCGTTCTCACGGTCCGGGCTGCCGAAGTTCATACCTGTGTTCTGGAGCGGGATCTCGCGTTCCGGATAACGGTCGGAGACCTCGATCCGAACGCCGTCCTCTGTGCGCAGGCACAGCACATCCGCGGCGGTGCCTGCGTGCACCACCGCGTTGGTCACGAGCTCGCTGGTGAGGACGACGGCGTCATCGACGACATCCGTGTATCCCCATCCCTGGAGAGTGTCGCGGACAAAGGCGCGGGCAGTCGCGACGGAGCGACTGACCGGGTCGAAGGTGGCAGCCGCGCGCGCGGTGATCACAGCACTCCCCATATGGTGTCTCGTCGCTTCCCTGAGTCCTGTGCCCGTTTCTCGCCGCTTCGATTCGCCTGCCAGGCTAGACGCTCGGTCTCGGTGTCCGGTACACGAGGGCCGACTTCGGGCAGGATCGACCAGGAACAGGCATGTGGCCGGTCAAGTGTGGGCTTCCCAACAGGGTGAAGCGGGACAACCGTTGGAGGCTGCACCCTGATTGGTTCGGGCCTGGTACGTTTCAACGATTTGACGTCCGCATGGTCACCCGTCGACGGTGGGCTGTGGCGGTGAGCCAATGAGGAACTGGGCAAGCTCCCAGATAAGGCCCGAGCGATACGGTCAACCCCTGCGGGAGGGATCACGGTGGAGTCTGGCGTGGCGGCGCGGGGAACAGGCACGCGCACAAAAGGCGGACAAACCGTGAAAAAGCAGCGCAATAGAACCATCAACGTTGACGCGGCAGCGCTCAACAGATTGTTGGCAGGCCTGGTGGCGATGCGCGACGGGAACTTCCGCAGGCGTCTGACCGTCTCGGGCGACGGCGTGCTGGCGGAGATCGCGGCAGTCTTCAACGAAGTCGCCGACCGGAATCTCCACCTCACCGGCGAGCTGGCCCGGGTGCGGCGGGTGGTCGGACGTGAGGGGAAGCTCACCGAGCGGCTGGAGACGGGCGCCTGCGAGGGCTCCTGGGCCGCCGCGATCGACGCCTCCAACGAGCTGGTCGACGATCTGGCACGTCCGGTCTCGGAGGTCGGGCGGGTGCTGTCGGCGGTGGCCGACGGTGATCTCGAACAGCGGATGGAGCTGCGGTCGCACAGGGCCGACGAGACGGTACGGCCGCTGCGCGGCGAGTTCCTGAAGGTCGCCCGTACGGTCAACAACCTGGTCGACCAGCTGTCGGCGTTCACCGAGCAGGTGACGCGGGTCGCGGTCGAGGTGGGTACTGAGGGCAAGCTGGGCGGACAGGCCCAGGTGCGCGGAATGTCCGGGTCGTGGAAGGACCTCACGGAATCCGTGAACACCATGGCGTACCGGCTGACCGCGCAGGTGCGGGACATCGCGCTTGTGACGACGGCGGTCGCCAAGGGCGATCTGTCGCGGAAGGTCACCGTGCATGTGGCCGGCGAGATGCTCCAGCTCAAGAACACCGTCAACACGATGGTCGACCAGCTGTCGTCGTTCTCCTCCGAGGTGACCCGGGTCGCCCGGGAGGTGGGCACGGAGGGTGAGCTCGGCGGTCAGGCGACGGTGCCCGGTGTGGCCGGTGTTTGGAAGGACCTCACCGACTCCGTCAACACGATGGCCGGGAACCTGACCTCTCAGGTGCGCGGGATCGCCGAGGTGACCACCGCGGTCGCCAACGGTGACCTGTCCCAGAAGGTCACGGTGAGTGCCCGCGGTGAGGTCGCGCAGTTGGCTGAGACCATCAATCAGATGACCGAGACGCTGCGGACCTTCGCCGACGAAGTGACCCGGGTGGCCAGCGAGGTCGGTGGCGAGGGGCTGCTCGGCGGTCAGGCGCAGGTGCCGGGTGCGGCGGGGACCTGGAAGGACCTCACCGACTCGGTGAACACGGTGTTCCGGAACCTGACGACTCAGGTGCGCGACATCGCGCAGGTGACCACGGCGGTGGCCAGCGGCGACATGACGCAGAAGGTCACCGTCGACGTGGCCGGTGAAATGCTGGAGCTGAAGAACACCGTCAACACGATGGTGGACCAGCTCCAGGCCTTCGGTTCGGAAGTGACCAGAGTGGCCCGGGAGGTCGGTGTCGAGGGCCGTCTGGGGGGTCAGGCCGAGGTGCCGGGTGCGGCGGGGACCTGGAAGGACCTCACGGACTCGGTGAACACGGCGTTCCGGAACCTTACGGGCCAGGTGCGCGACATCGCGCAGGTGACGACCGCGGTTGCCAACGGTGATCTCTCGCAGAAGGTCACCGTCGACGTCGCGGGCGAGATGCTGGAGCTGAAGAACACCGTCAACACGATGGTGGCGCAGCTGTCGTCCTTCGCCGACCAGGTCACGCGGATGGCGCGTGACGTGGGCACGGAGGGCCGCCTCGGTGGCCAGGCGCGGGTCGACGGCGTTTCCGGAACGTGGAAGGAGCTCACCGACTCCGTCAACTTCATGGCGGGGAACCTGACCTCCCAGGTGCGTCAGATCGCGCAGGTGACCACGGCGGTGGCGCGGGGCGACCTGTCGCAGAAGATTGACGTGGACGCGCGTGGCGAGATCCTGGAGCTGAAGAACACCATCAACACGATGGTCGACCAACTCTCCGCTTTTGCCGAGCAGGTGACCAGGGTCGCCCGCGAGGTGGGCACCGACGGACGGCTCGGCGGTCAGGCACAGGTGCCCGGCGTGGCCGGTGTGTGGCGTGATCTGACCGATTCTGTCAACGGTATGGCGGGGAACCTCACGGCTCAGGTCCGTAACATCGCGCAGGTCGCCACCGCGGTGGCACGCGGTGACCTGTCGCAGAAGATCGATGTGGACGCGCGTGGCGAGATCCTGGAGCTGAAGAACACCCTCAACACGATGGTGGACCAGCTCTCGAACTTCGCCGAGCAGGTGACCCGGGTCGCCCGTGAAGTGGGTACGGAAGGCATCCTCGGCGGCCAGGCGGAGGTGCAGGGGGTGTCCGGTACGTGGAAGGACCTCACCCAGTCCGTCAATGGCATGGCCAACAACCTGACCCTGCAAGTCCGTAACATCGCCGAGGTCACCACGGCGGTCGCCAAGGGCGATCTCTCCAAGAAGATCACGGTCGATGCCAAGGGCGAGATCCTCGAACTGGTCACGACCGTCAACACCATGGTCGACCAGCTGCTCAACTTTGCCGACGAGGTGACCCGGGTCGCCCGCGAGGTGGGGACCGAGGGCATTCTCGGCGGGCAGGCCCGGGTGCGCGGTGCGACGGGTATCTGGAAGGACCTCAGCGACAACGTCAACCTGATGGCCAACAACCTGACCAGCCAGGTGCGGAACATCTCCCGGGTCTCGTCCGCGGTCGCCAACGGCGATCTGACGAAGAAGGTCACTGTCGAGGCGCGCGGCGAGGTCGCCGAACTCGCCGACACCGTCAACACGATGGTGACGACGCTGTCCTCGTTCGCCGACGAGGTGACCCGGGTCGCCCGCGAGGTGGGCACGGAAGGTGAGCTGGGCGGCCAGGCACGCGTTCCGGGGGTTTCTGGAACGTGGAAGGACCTCACCGAGTCCGTGAACTCGATGGCGTCCAATCTGACGGGTCAGGTGCGCCAGATCGCCACAGTCACCACGGCCATCGCCAAGGGCGACCTCACCAAGAAGATCGACATCGACGCACGCGGTGAGATCCAGGAGCTGAAGAACACCATCAACACGATGGTCGACCAGCTGTCTTCGTTCGCCGAGCAGGTGACCCGGGTCGCCCGCGAGGTGGGCACGGAGGGGCAGCTGGGCGGTCAGGCCAGGGTCCGGGACGTCGACGGCACCTGGCGCGACCTCACCGAGTCCGTGAACGAGATGGCCGGGAACCTCACCCGTCAGGTGCGGGCCATCGCGGCCGTCGCCACCGCGGTGACCCGCGGCGATCTCAACCTCAAGATCGATGTGGACGCGGCCGGAGAGATTCAGGCCCTGCAGGACAACATCAATACGATGATCGCCAACCTGCGTGACACCACGGCCACCAACAAGGAACAGGACTGGCTCAAGGGCAACCTCGCCCGGATCTCCGGTTTGATGCAGGGGCGGCGCGATCTCGACGACGTGGCCTCGCTGATCATGAGCGAGCTGACCCCGGTCGTCTCCGCGCAGCACGGTGCGTTCTTCCTTGCCATGCAGACCGGTGACACCGACGCGGTGGGATCGGACAGCGACCAGGACGGCTCGTACGAACTCCGTATGAGGGGCAGCTACGGATACTCGGCGGGATCGATGCCGACATCCTTCCGGCCCGGCGAGACGCTCATCGGCACGGCGGCGGAGGAGAAACGGACCATCCAGGTGGACAACGTTCCGCCGGGTTATCTGAAGATTTCCTCCGGGCTCGGTGAGGCGCCGCCCGCGCACGTGATTGTGCTGCCGGTGCTCTTCGAGGGGAAGGTTCTCGGTGTGATCGAGCTGGCCTCCTTCCAGCCGTTCACTCATATTCAGCGGGACTTCCTCAATCAGCTCGCCGAGATGATCGCGACGAGCGTCAACACCATCAGCGTCAATACGAAGACCGAGAAGCTCCTTGAGCAGTCGCAGGAGCTGGCCGAGCAATTGCGGGACCGTTCAAAGGAGTTGGAGAACCGGCAGAAGGCACTTCAGGCCTCCAATGCCGAACTGGAGGAGAAGGCCGAGCTGCTTGCCCAGCAGAATCGCGATATCGAGGTCAAGAACACCGAGATCGAGGATGCTCGGCAGGTCTTGGAGGAGCGCGCCGAGCAGCTCGCGGTCTCAATGCGTTACAAGTCGGAGTTCCTGGCGAACATGTCGCACGAGTTGCGGACTCCGCTCAACTCGCTTCTCATTCTGGCCAAGTTGCTCGCGGACAACGCCGAGGGCAATCTCTCGCCGAAGCAGGTGGAGTTCGCCGAGACGATCCATGGGGCCGGTTCCGATCTGCTTCAGCTGATCAATGACATTCTCGATCTGACGAAGGTCGAGGCGGGCAAGATGGACGTCAGCCCGACCAGGATCGCACTTGTCCAGCTGGTCGACTACGTGGAGGCGACATTCCGGCCGCTCACCGCGGAGAAGGGGCTCGATTTCTCCGTACGGGTCTCGCCGGAGCTGCCCGCGACACTGCACACGGACGAGCAGCGACTGCTCCAGGTGCTGCGCAATCTCCTTTCCAATGCGGTGAAGTTCACCGACAGCGGGGCGGTCGAGCTGGTGATCCGGCACGCCAACGAGGATGTGCCGAACGCCATCCGTGAGCAGCTCCTGGAGGCCGGCTCGCTGCGTGACGCCGATGCCGACCTGATCGCCTTCTCGGTCACCGACACCGGTATCGGGATCGCGTCCAGCAAGATGCTGGTGATCTTCGAGGCGTTCAAGCAGGCGGACGGTACGACCAGTCGCAAGTACGGCGGTACGGGGCTCGGTCTGTCCATCAGCCGGGAGATCGCACGGCTGCTGGGCGGTGAGATCCACGCGGCGAGCGAGCCGGACCGCGGCTCCACGTTCACGCTCTACCTGCCACTGCACCCGAGCGAGTTGCCGTCGCAGGGCTATCCGCAGATCGGACCTGGGCCCAGCGAGGCACACGGTGCCGCAGAGGAAGGTCTGCTCCCGGAGGCCGCTTCGGGCACCGACTCGGCTTCCACCGCGCACGATTCGGAGGGTGTCGCCGGGCTGATGCGGCGTCGCCGCAAGGCCCTGGGGGGCGTGGAGCGACGGCCCGCGCTGCCGTCGCGCGCCGCCGCACCGGCTGCGCCGCAGGAGCCGTGGACGCTCGCGGGGCAGGAGGAACCGGAGGCCCGCAGGACGTTCCGGTTCCACGGCGAGAAGGTGCTGATCGTCGACGACGACATCCGTAACGTCTTCGCGCTCACCAGCGTGCTCGAGCAGCACGGTCTTTCGGTGCTGTACGCGGAGAACGGACGTGTGGGCATCGAAGTCCTGGAACAGCACGACGATGTGACGGTTGTACTGATGGACATCATGATGCCGGAGATGGACGGCTACGCCACGACGGCGGCGATCCGCAGGATGCCGCAGTTCGCCGGCCTGCCGATCGTCGCGCTGACCGCGAAGGCCATGAAGGGTGACCGGGAGAAGGCGATCGAATCCGGTGCTTCCGACTATGTCACCAAGCCTGTCGATCCCGATTATCTTCTTTCCGTTATGGGGCAGTGGATGCGCGGAGAGTGATCATGAATTGAGAGAGTCGCGGTGAGTTGGTGATCGGCTGTGCTCGCAGGAGTGTGAGAAGGCGCTGTACGGGGAACCTTCTGGTCCCTCACCGCGTTTCTGTTGTGTGCACAGTGACATCGCGGTGACAGGGTGTGGTGACAGGCGGGGTGCGGCTACCATGACCGGCACAAGGACGGACGGCGTAACGGAGTCGTCCCCTGGGGCGGCGCCCGGTGCAATTCCGGGGCGAGGAGGACGGGCCATGGTACAGAAGGCCAAGATCCTCCTGGTCGATGACCGGCCGGAGAATCTGCTGGCGCTGGAGGCCATCCTCTCTGCGCTCGATCAGACACTGGTGCGGGCATCGTCAGGGGAGGAAGCGCTCAAAGCGCTGCTCACGGACGACTTTGCGGTCATTCTGCTGGACGTCCAGATGCCGGGCATGGACGGCTTCGAAACCGCCGCGCACATCAAGCGGCGGGAACGGACCCGGGACATCCCGATCATCTTCCTCACCGCGATCAACCACGGTCCGCATCACACCTTCAGGGGTTACGCGGCGGGGGCGGTGGACTACATCTCGAAGCCGTTCGACCCGTGGGTGCTGCGCGCCAAGGTCTCGGTCTTCGTCGAGCTCTACATGAAGAACTGCAAGCTGCGCGAGCAGGCGGCGCTGCTGCGGCTCCAGTTGGAGGGCGATGCCGACGGCAGCGCCGGCCATGAGAGGGAGCCTGCAGGGCTGTTGGCCGAGCTCTCGGCACGGCTCGCGGCCGTCGAGGAGCAGGCCGAAGCGCTCTCCAAGCAGCTCGACGACGAGTCGGCGGACGCCGCGGCCGTGGCCACCGCCGCCCATTTGGAACGCAAGCTGACTGGCCTGCGCCGGGCACTCGACGCGCTGGAGCCCGGCACCGGAAGCGGCGCGGCCGCCCTTCCGTTGTAGCAGTCGTACTGCTGCAGCGGCGCAGCGACGTGAGGGCACGTCAGTTTCCTGCCTCTGTACAGCGACACGGTCGGGTGAAGCGGCAGGCGCACGTGTTCACGGCCGTCGACACCGGTAACCTCGGCACCATGGCCTCACGTACGTCCGGCAAGGGTTCCCAGGGCACGGCGGGCACCGCGAAGCGCGTCGGCCGTACCGCGGGACCAGCGAAGAAAGCCGCGCCCGCGAAGAAGACCGCACCCGCGAAGAAGAGCACACCCGCGAAGAAGGCCCCTGCCAAGAAGGCAGCGGCCAAGAAAGCGGCGCCCAAACCGGCACCTTCGCCCACCGGCGGTGTGTACCGCCTGGTGCGCGCGGTCTGGCAGGGTGCGGCCCACGCCGTCGGCGCCATGTTCCGTGGCATAGGGCGCGGTGCCAAGGGACTTGATCCCGCGCACCGCAAGGACGGCATCGCGCTGCTGCTGCTGGGGCTCGCGCTGGTCGTCGCCGCGGGCACCTGGTCGAATCTGCGCGGGCCCGTCGGTGACCTCGTCGAGATGCTCGTCACCGGAGCCTTCGGCCGACTCGACCTGCTCGTACCGATACTGCTCGGCGCCATCGCCGTACGGCTGATCCGCTACCCGGAGAAGCCCGAGGCCAATGGCCGCATCGTCATCGGGCTCTCCGCCCTGGTCATCGGGGTGCTCGGACAGGTCCACATCGCGTGCGGCTCGCCCGGCCGGGGGGACGGCACCGCGGCTATGCAGGACGCGGGCGGACTCGTCGGCTGGGCGGCCTCCAAACCGCTGGTGTACACGATGGGCGAGGTCCTCGCCGTGCCGCTGCTGTTGCTGCTCACCGTCTTCGGACTGCTGGTGGTCACCGCCACCCCGGTGAACGCCATTCCGCAACGGCTCCGGCTGCTCGGCACCAAGCTGGGCATCCTCGATTCGGTGTACGACCCCGACGCGGACGAGGAGAACGACGACGAGCGCTACGACGAGCAGTGGCGCGAGGCGCTGCCCGCCCGCTCCCGCCGCTCCTCCGCACGCCGCTCCGAAGTCCCCGCGGAGTACCGCCCCGACCAGGTGGAGTCCGACGCGCTCTCCAAGCGCCGTAGGCCGCGCAGCCCCTCCGTGCAGCCCTCGATGAACCGCACCATGGACGCGGTGGATGTCGCCGCCGCAGCGGCCGCCGCGCTCGACGGGGCCGTGCTCAATGGCATGCCGCCCTCGCCGGTCGTCGCCGACCTCACCCAGGGCATCTCCGTCGAGCGCGAACGTCCCGGCACGCCGGTGCCGGGCGCCGGGGAGGGTGAATCCGGCGGCGGGAAAGGGAGGCCGGCGAAGGGGGCGGTGCCCTCGGGCGGCGTACCGGATCTGACGAAGCCCGCGCCCGACCGGTCGCAGTCCCAGCCGCTGCCCGCCCGCGCCGAACAGTTGCAACTCTCCGGCGACATCACGTACTCACTGCCCTCGCTCGACCTGCTGGAACGCGGCGGGCCCGGCAAGACCCGCAGCGCCGCCAACGACGCGATCGTCGCGTCCCTGACGAACGTCTTCACCGAGTTCAAGGTCGACGCCGCCGTCACCGGCTTCACCCGGGGGCCGACGGTCACACGGTACGAGGTGGAGCTCGGCCCCGCAGTGAAGGTCGAGCGGATCACCGCGCTCGCCAAGAACATCGCGTACGCCGTCGCCAGTCCCGACGTCCGGATCATCTCCCCGATCCCGGGCAAGTCGGCGGTCGGCATCGAGATCCCCAACACCGACCGGGAGATGGTCAACCTCGGCGATGTGCTGCGCCTCGCAGACGCTGCCGAGGACGACCATCCAATGCTGGTCGCGCTCGGCAAGGACGTCGAGGGCGGATATGTGATGGCCAACCTGGCGAAGATGCCGCACGTGCTGGTGGCCGGTGCGACCGGTTCCGGCAAGTCGTCCTGCATCAACTGTCTGATCACCTCGGTCATGGTGCGGGCGACTCCGGACGACGTCCGGATGGTGCTGGTCGACCCCAAGCGGGTCGAGCTGACCGCGTACGAGGGCATCCCGCACCTGATCACGCCGATCATCACCAACCCCAAGCGCGCCGCCGAGGCCCTCCAATGGGTCGTACGGGAGATGGACCTCCGGTACGACGACCTTGCCGCGTTCGGGTACCGGCACATCGACGACTTCAACCAGGCCGTCCGCAACGGCAAGATCAAGATGCCGGAGGGCAGCGAGCGCGAGCTCTCGCCGTACCCGTATCTGCTGGTGATCGTCGACGAGCTGGCCGACCTGATGATGGTCGCTCCGCGCGATGTGGAGGACGCCATCGTCCGTATCACCCAGCTGGCCCGCGCCGCCGGTATCCACCTGGTGCTTGCGACCCAGCGGCCCTCGGTCGACGTCGTCACCGGTCTGATCAAGGCGAATGTGCCCTCGCGGCTCGCCTTCGCGACGTCTTCGCTGGCCGACAGCCGCGTCATCCTCGATCAGCCCGGCGCCGAGAAGCTCATCGGAAAGGGTGACGGTCTGTTCTTGCCGATGGGGGCCAACAAGCCCACCCGTATGCAGGGTGCCTTCGTCACCGAGGACGAGGTCGCGGCTGTCGTCCAGCACTGCAAGGATCAGATGGCGCCGGTCTTCCGTGAGGACGTGGTGGTAGGCACCGCAAAGAAGAAGGAGATCGACGAGGACATCGGCGACGATCTGGATCTGCTCTGCCAGGCCGCCGAACTGGTCGTATCCACCCAGTTCGGGTCCACCTCGATGCTTCAGCGCAAGCTGAGGGTTGGCTTCGCCAAAGCCGGCCGGCTGATGGACCTGATGGAGTCGAGGAACATCGTCGGGCCGAGCGAGGGATCCAAGGCGCGCGATGTCATGGTGAAACCGGACGAGCTGGACGGGGTGTTGGCGCTGATCCGCGGGGAAACCGCTTCGTAGGAGAAGTACGGGCAACCGTTTCGTCGGGTCGTACGTCAAGTTGGAGGGAAGGGCGGCAAGAATGTCCTTCTCGGGGTGGCCCGGCGAATCGGACGGTGTTCGAGTCTGATGGCGTACAAAGTCCTTCCTCCCGGTTGCCCCACCCTTTCGTACCCCCCCTAGACTGAACACCCAGCAGGTGGCTCACGCTCGAAAGGCGCCCCCGTGTCCATCGGCAACTTCCCCGAAAACGACCGGCCTTCGATCGGTCGAGTGCTCCAGCAGGCTCGTATCGCCGCAGGTCTCACGGTCGAAGAGATCAGTTCGTCCACCCGGGTGCGCATCCCCATCGTGCACGCGATCGAAGAGGACGACTTCTCCCGCTGCGGCGGCGACGTGTATGCGCGCGGCCATATCCGTACCTTGGCGCGTGCCGTCGGGACCGATCCGGAACCGCTGGTTTCGCAGTACGACGCCGAGCACGGCGGCCGTCCCGCACCCACGCCCGCGGCGCCGCTGTTCGAGGCCGAGAGAATCCGTTCCGAACCCCGACGGCCCAACTGGACGGCGGCCATGGTCGCCGCGATCGTCGCCGTCGTCGGTTTCGTCGGCTTCACCTTCTTCAAGGGCGACGACAGTTCCACGACGGTCGCGGAGGGCTCGACGCCCAACACGAAGAGCCCCAAGCCGAAGACCGACAAGCCCGTCGACCCCAAGCCGGTACCCTCCGACAGTGCCATCGCCGCGGCACCCGGTGACAAGGTGACGGTGAAGCTCAGCGCCAGCCAGGGCAAGAGCTGGATCTCCGCCAAGGACCACAATGGGCGGCTGCTCTTCGACGGGCTGCTGCTGCAGGGCCAGTCCAAGACCTTCCAGGACAAGGAGCGGGTCGACCTCGTCCTCGGTGACGCCGGGTCCATCGAGCTCTTTGTGAACGGCAAGAAGGTCGAGGACAAGTTCCAGCCGGGCCAGGTCGAGCGGCTCTCGTACACGAAGGGCGACCCCGCGGTCGGCTGACCCGGGCACGGAGGGCTTCGCTGGCGGCATCAATCAGCAATACGGCGCGCGCCCGGCAATTTGTCGGGTGCGCGCCGCCTTCGTCACTCGGTGTGATGGTGGAACCCTGCACGGCAGGGCGAGTGCCGGGACAAAGTAGTCTTGTGCCCATGCCCGAACGCCGTACCGTTGCCCTTGTCACTCTTGGCTGCGCCCGTAACGAGGTGGACTCGGAGGAGCTCGCAGGCCGCTTGGCAGCGGACGGCTGGGAGCTCGTCGAGGATGCCTCCGACGCGGATGTCGCCGTAGTCAACACCTGTGGATTCGTCGAGGCCGCCAAGAAGGACTCCGTCGATGCCCTGCTCGAAGCCAACGATCTGAAGGACCACGGCAGAACCCAGGCCGTGGTGGCCGTCGGCTGCATGGCCGAGCGCTACGGCAAGGACCTCGCCGAGGCCCTGCCCGAGGCGGACGGCGTCCTCGGATTCGACGACTACGCTGACATCTCCGACCGCCTCCAGACCATCCTCAGCGGCGGTATCCACGCCTCGCACACCCCGCGCGACCGCCGCAAGCTCCTGCCGATCAGCCCGGCCGAGCGGCAGGACGCCGCCGTGGCCCTGCCGGGGCATGCGCAGGAGGCCGCCGCACCGGTCCCCGCCCCCGACGACCTCCCGGACGGAGTGGCCCCGGTCTCCGGGCCGCGGGCGCCCTTGCGCCGACGGCTGGGCACCAGCCCGGTCGCCTCGGTGAAGCTCGCCTCCGGCTGCGACCGCCGCTGCTCCTTCTGCGCCATCCCGTCCTTCCGCGGCTCCTTCATCTCGCGCCGCCCGTCGGACGTGCTGGGGGAGACCCGCTGGCTGGCCGAGCAGGGGGTGAAGGAGGTCATGCTGGTCTCCGAGAACAACACCTCGTACGGCAAGGACCTCGGTGACATCCGGCTGCTCGAGACGCTGCTGCCGGAGCTCGCCGCCGTCGACGGGATCGAGCGCATCCGGGTCAGCTATCTGCAGCCGGCAGAGATGCGGCCGGGCCTCATCGACGTACTGACCTCGACTCCGAAGGTCGCCCCCTACTTCGACCTGTCCTTTCAGCACTCGGCCCCCGGCGTGCTGCGGGCGATGCGCCGTTTCGGTGACACCGACCGCTTCCTGGAGCTCCTGGACACCATCCGTAGCAAGGCGCCGCAGGCCGGTGCCCGCTCCAACTTCATCGTGGGCTTCCCCGGCGAGACCGAGGCCGACCTGGCGGAGCTGGAACGCTTCCTCACCGGCGCCAGGCTCGACGCCATCGGCGTCTTCGGCTACTCCGACGAGGAGGGCACCGAGGCGGTCGGTTACGAGAACAAGCTGGACGCCGACACCATCGCGGAGCGGCTCGCGCACATCTCGCAACTGGCCGAGGAACTGACCTCGCAGCGTGCCGAGGAGCGCCTGGGGGAGTCCCTGGAGGTGCTGGTCGAGTCCGTGGACGAAGAGGACGGTGCGGTGGGGCGCGCGGCGCACCAGGCCCCCGAAACGGACGGCCAGGTGCTCTTCACCGCACGCGACGGCCTCGTGCCCGGCCGTATGGTCGAGGCAAAGGTTGTGGGCACCGAAGGAGTGGACCTGGTGGCCGAGCGTTCCGAACTCGTGGAGGCGGCCAGATGACGGGAGTCCCGGCATCCGCGGCAGGCGGCTCCGGTGCGAAGCCGGTGCGTGGCGGCAAGCTGGGGACTGCGGCCGTCAATCAGGCCAGCCTTTGGAACATCGCCAATCTGCTCACCATGCTGCGACTGGTACTGGTGCCCGGCTTCGTGATGCTGCTGCTGCACAACGGCGGCTACGACCCGGTCTGGCGGTCGTTCGCCTGGGCGGCGTTCGCCATCGCCATGATCACCGACCTGTTCGATGGCCATCTCGCGCGAACATACAACCTGGTCACCGACTTCGGGAAGATCGCCGACCCGATCGCGGACAAGGCGATCATGGGTGCGGCGCTGATCTGTCTGTCGTATCTCGGTGATCTGCCCTGGTGGGTAACGGGCGTGATCCTCTTCCGCGAGATCGGCATCACGCTGATGCGGTTCTGGGTGATACGGCATGCAGTGATTCCGGCCAGTCGCGGCGGGAAGATGAAGACTCTGGCACAGGGGACGGCCGTAGGGATGTACATCCTGGCACTGACCGGTCCACTTGCCACCCTGCGCTTCTGGGTGATGGCGGTGGCTGTCGTGCTGACGGTCGTCACGGGGCTCGACTACGTGCGCCAGGCCGTCGTGCTGCGGCGCAAGGGGCTCGCGGCCGAGCGGGCCGCTGCGGTGGGATCCGGGATGTCTGCGGGATCTGCAGCGGCTGGAGCCTCCGGGGCTGCTGAGAGGTCTGGAGCGGCCGGGGCCGCTGAGGGTGCAGGGCCGGTCTCCGGGGTCTCGGGTGCCCGCGGTTCGGCGGAGGCCGAGCGGTGACCGCCGCGGCCCGGGTGCTGGAACTACTCGCGGAGCGCGGTGAGACTCTTGCCGTCGCCGAGTCGCTGACCGGCGGTCTGGTCGCGGCGGAGCTTACTTCCGTACCGGGTGCCTCGCACTCCTTCCGTGGGTCCGTGACGGCGTACGCAACGCCCGTGAAGCGGGAATTGCTGGGTGTGGACGGGGTCCTCCTGGCGGAACGCGGTGCGGTCGACCCGGAGGTGGCGCGGCAGATGGCGACGGGTGTGCGGCGCGTTCTCCGGGCAGACTGGGGTATGGCCACTACCGGCGTCGCGGGCCCCGAGCCGCAGGACGGCAAGCCCGTCGGCACGGTCTATGTTGCGGTGGCCGGGCCGGACGGCGCGGAGAATGTGACCGCGCTGCGATTGAACGGCGGGCGTGCGGACATCCGTAGAGAGAGCGTACGGAGCGTGCTGGCATTGCTCTCCGGCGAACTCGGCAAGAATGCAAGCGCACAGGATACGGAACAGAACGGGGGGAATTGATGTTTGCAGCCCTGAGTGAACACGACATCGCTCCCCGCACGGCCGCGGCGCAAGGCGGTACGGTGGGGCGTGAAGGATGCGGCTACGCGGTCCGAGGAGGGAGCCACCGATGATTCTGCTCCGTCGCCTGCTTGGTGACGTGCTGCGTCGGCAGCGCCAGCGCCAAGGCCGTACTCTGCGCGAAGTCTCCTCGTCCGCCCGAGTCTCGCTCGGCTATCTCTCCGAGGTGGAGCGGGGGCAGAAGGAGGCATCCTCCGAACTGCTCTCCGCTATTTGCGACGCGCTTGACGTACGGATGTCCGAGCTCATGCGTGAAGTGAGCGATGAGCTGTCGCTGGCCGAACTGGCCGAGTCGGCAGCAGTCAGCGATCCGGTGCCTGTGCCGGTACGCCCCATGCTCAATTCCGTCTCCGTGACGTCGGTGGCAGGTGTGCCGACGGGACGGGTGACCATCAAGGCGCCCGCGGAAGCGGTGGATGTCGTCGCCGCCTGACCCGCGCGTTCCGGTGTGAAGCGGAGCCCCGGCCGGCCCCTCAGGGGTCGGCCGGGGCTTCTGCGTGGTCCAGGGCGGGTGGGCGCGGTCCGTTCTGGATGCGGCTCGGGAGTGTCTGGGCGAGACTGCGAGTACGGCCGACCGGCAGTTGGGGCGGGGCTGGGTGCGTGGAGCCGCGATCCGGAGAAGGCCCGGATGTCCCGGGCAGAGAGCGCACAACCGTGTGCGGCAGCTCACTGCGCGCCGGTGGTGCAACCGGTGCGCCCTCCCGCCGGGGGAGCGGGCCGGACTAGGTTCGGCCGGAGGAGGCAGCCATGGTACGGCGATGGGTGCCGGCGCTCGTTCTCGGCGGGGTGTGGTGGTGGGCCGTGCTGCGGCTCGTGCTGGAACCGGCCCATGCGGGGCTTGTCGAGGGTGCGGTGGCGGCGGGCGGATGGGGGCTCAGCCTCCTGCCTGTGCATGTGGCAGCGACCGCTGGGCCGACGGGGGCGAGCGGGGCGGATGCGGGTGCGGGGCGGTGGCCCGCTCTTTGCGCGGGTCGGTGGTCCGGCGTCGGCATGTGGTGGCTGGGGCGGTGGTCCGCCGTTGGGATGCAGTGTGTGAGTCGGTGGTCCGCTGTCGGGATGCGGCGCGGTGGCTGGGCCTGGCGGACTACCAGGGCATGGCTACGCCGCCGTTCGGGCGGAGGACCTGACCGGTCATGAACGCCGACGCATCGGATGCGAGATAGAGCAGGGTGTGGGCGACGTCCTCGGCCTCGCCGACCCGGCCGAGCGGGGAGATCCGCGCCATCGTGGCCTCTGTCCGGTGTTGCTGTTCCGCGTCGTGGCGGGCGGTCATGGGCGTACGGATCCAGCCCGGGGCGACAGCGTTGACACGGATGGAATGAGGTCCCAGCTCGGTCGCGAGGGTCTTCGTCAGCTGGACGACCGCCGCCTTGGCCGCGCTGTAGCAGAGCAGCCCCGGGCTCGCGGCGTCGACCGCTCCCGAGGCCATGGTGATCAGCGAGCCGGGTGCGCCGCGCGTGATCATGCTGCGGGCCACTTCCTGGCAGGCGTACAGAACGCCCCTGAAATTGACTGAGAAGACGCGATCGAGGTCGTCGTCCGCGGTCTCCAGGACGCTGCTCGTATGCATGATTCCGGCAATGGCGGCCAGGATGTCGAGCTCGCCGGCGGCGGCCACCGCGGCCCTGATCCGACTGCGGTCGGTGACATCGAGGGTGTGGATGTGGGATGTGCCACCCGCTTCGGCAATCAGGTCCCGCGTCTTCAGCAGGCCCTTCTCGTCGCGGTCTGCGCAGTGCACGGTGGCGCCCGCCGCTGCGAGCAGGATGGCGCCGGCGCGGCCGATGCCACCCGCCGCGCCGGTGATGAACGCGGAGCGGCCCGTGAGGTCGTACGCGGTGAGGGACATGACCGGACGGTACGACCTGATCTGACGGATCGTCAACTAGCTTATGGGGCCTGTTTGGCAGCGCGGGCACCAGTAGGTGGGGCGGGCGTTCTGATCGGCCTTGCGGATGGGCGTGCCGCAGCGCAGGCAGGGGCGGTTGGTCCTGCCGTAGACCCAGAGCCGTTCGTTCGTGCCGTGTCCGCGCGGTGCTGCGCCGGTGGTTGTGCGCATGGAACGGTCGCGGTTGGCCTCGAGGAGTTGTTTGGCCGTGGTGACAAGACGGGCGGCAGTGGGGGCGGTCAGGTCGCCGATGGCGAGCCAAGGGGTCGCACGGGCGAGGAAGCAGAGCTCGGCCTTGTAGACGTTGCCGATTCCGGCCAGGTTGCGCTGGTCCAGGAGGGCCTCGCCCAGGGGACGGGAGGGGTCGCTGAGTAGATTGTGCAGAGCTGTGTCGGGGTTCCAGTCGGGGCCCAGCAGATCGGGGCCGAGATGGCCGATCGCCTTCTCCTCGTCCCGGGTGCGGAGGAGCTCGAGGACGGGGAGCCGGTAGCCGACGGCCGTGTGCTCCGCGTTGGCGAGGACGGCGCGGATCTGGTGGGCGGGGCCGCCGCGCCAGCGTTCGCCCTGAGCATAGATGCGCCAGGTGCCGTCCATCTGCAGATGGCTGTGGAGGGTCAGGCCGCCCTCGATACGGGTGAGGAGATGCTTGCCGCGCGAGGCGATGTCCAGCACTGTCCGGCCGGTGAGGTCGGCGGTGGCGAACCGGGGGACACGCAGGTCGGAGTGGGTGAGGACCTGGCCGGCGAGTGCGGTGTGCAGACGCTTGGCGGTCTGCAGGACGGTGTCTCCTTCGGGCATGTCTCCAATGATGCGGGGTCGGGTGGGGAGAGGGGCGTGGACGGCATGTGGTGGTGCAAGCGGTGTGGGGTGCGTGGTGTTGGGGGTGGGCGGTGTCGCGTATGAGGCGTGAGGTGTGCGGGTGATTCAGGCGCGCAGGCGCAGTCCCCTCGGAGTGGCCAGGAATCCGGCAGCCTCCAGCGTGCGGCCGAGCGGGGAGGTCAGGGACGAGGCGCCGTTGGTGCGCTCCACCGTGACCGTGCCGAGTGCTCCCGCGCGGGCGGCTGCCGCCAGAGCCCCGGCTGCCGCGAGGAGTGCCGGTTCCTCCGGGTCGGTGGGCCAGGCCAGCAGCGTCTTGCCGCCACGCTCCATGTACATCGCCAGTTCGCCGTCGACCAGCACCACCAGGGCTCCCGCCTTGCGGCCAGGCTTGTGCCCGGCACCGTCCGGCGGCTCGGGCCAGGGAAGAGCCGCGCCATAGGCATTGGCCGGGTCCGCCGCGGCGAGGACCAGGGCATGGGGTGCGGCGTCCGGCTCCGCACGGTCTCGGGCGGTGGACGTGGCACGCAGCCGGTCGACCGCGCCGTCCATCGCGAACTGGGCCGCTCCCAGGCCCTCGACGACATAGCCGCGCCGGGCCTGCCCGTTCTCCTCGAAGGCGGACAGTACGCGGTACGTGGCCAAGAAGCCACCCTCGATGCCTTCGGCCTGGACCGCGCCGCGGGTCACCACCCCGTGGCGGTCGAGGAGCGTGCGGGCCAGGGCGTGTGCACGGTGCGTGGGGTCGGGTTCGGTGGCGGGCAGCAGGGACCAGCGGCCCGAGACGGTGGGCGGGCCGGTGCGGGACGCTGGCCGGGCGGCGGCGGTGAGTGATCCGTAACGTCCGCGCGGGACGCTCCGTTTGGCACGGTGGGCGGTCGACCCTGCTGTGCGACCGGAGCCGAGGAGCGCACGCAGTGGGGCGAGCGTGTCATTGGTGAGCCGACCCGACCAGGCCAGGTCCCAGACTGCATCGGCCAGTTGAGGATCGGTGCAGTCCGGATGAGTGGTGGCGCGGACCTGGTCGGCGATCTGCCGGAAGAACAGGCCGTAGCCGCCGGTCAGGGCCGTCAGGACGGATTCGTGCAGCGCGCTCAGTTCGAGGGGGTGCGGGGGCGGGAGGAGCAGGGGCACGCTGTCGGCGAGGTAGAGGGACAGCCAGCCGTCCTTGCCGGGAAGGGCGCCTGCACCAGCCCAGACGACCTCGCCGGTGGTTGTCAGCTCGTCCAGCAGCGCGGGGGAGTAGTCGGTGACCCGGCCCGGCAGGATCAGCTTTTCCAGGGCCGACGCCGGGACGGGCGCACCCTGCAATTGTTCGATGGCGCGGGCCAGTCCGTCGATTCCGCGCAGGCTGTTGCCGCCCAGGTGCTGCCACTGCGGAAGGAAGCCGGCGAGGGCGGCGGGCGGGACGGGCTCCAACTCATGGCGGAGCGCGGCGAGCGAGCGGCGGCGCAGTCGGCGCAGCACGGTGGCGTCGCACCACTCCTGGCCGATGCCGGCGGGGTGGAACTCGCCCTGGACGATCCGGCCAGTCGCGGCGAGCCGCTGCAGCGCGCCTTCCGTGACAGCGGTGCCGAGGCCGAAACGGGCGGCGGCCTCGGTGGAGGTGAACGGGCCGTGCGTACGCGCGTATCGGGCGAGGAGATCGCCGAGGGGGTCCTTCACCGGTTCGGTGAAGGCCTCGGGGACGCCGACCGGGAGGGCGGTGCCCAGTGCGTCGCGCAGCCGTCCTGCGTCCTCGATCGCGGCCCAGTGGTCTGCTCCGCCGATCCTGACCCGGATGGCCCGGCGGGCAGCGGAGAGCTCCGGAGCCCAGGGCAGCTGGGCGCCGCGCTCGGCCAACTCCGCGTCGGTGAGCGGACCGAGGACCCGAAGGAGATCGGCGACCCCTTCGATGTCCTTGACCCGGCGGTCCTCGGCCAGCCACTGGAGTTCCTGCTCCAGCTCGGTCAGGACGTCGGCGTCGAGCAACTCGCGCAGTTCTGCCTGGCCGAGGAGCTCGGCCAGGAGGTGGGAGTCGAGGGAGAGGGCGGCTGCCCGCCGCTCGGCGAGGGGCGAGTCGCCCTCGTACAGGAACTGGGCGACGTAGCCGAACAGGAGCGAGCGGGCAAAGGGCGAGGGCTCCGGGGTGGTCACCTCCACCAGCCGGATACGACGTGCTTCGAGGTCGCCCATGAGTTCCGCCAGCCCCGGGACGTCGAAGACATCCTGGAGGCATTCGCGGACCGCTTCCAGAACGATCGGGAAGGAGCCGAACTCGGAGGCGACCTGAAGGAGTTGTGCGGCGCGCTGGCGCTGCTGCCAGAGCGGGGTGCGCTTGCCGGGGCTGCGCCGCGGCAGCAGCAAGGCGCGCGCTGCGCATTCGCGGAACCGGGAGGCGAACAGGGCTGATCCGCCTACCTGGTCGGTGACGATCTGGTTGATCTCGCCCTGGTCGAAGGTCACGTCCGCAGCGCCGACGGGCGGTTGTCCGCTGTCGTACGAGGAGCCCGGCAGCGGTGCCGGATCCTGGGCCGGGTCCTGCGCCGGATCGAAGTCCAGGAGATCCAGGCCCATCAGGTCTGCGTCGGGCAGCCGCAGCACTATGCCGTCGTCGGCATGCATCACCTGGGCGTCCATGCCGTACCGCTCGGCGAGGCGGGCGTTCAGCGCCAGCGCCCACGGGGCATGCACTTGCGCGCCGAACGGAGAGTGGACGACGACCCGCCAGTCCCCCAGCTCGTCACGGAAACGCTCGACGAGGATGGTGCGGTCGTCCGGTACGTGACCGCAGGCACGGCGCTGTTCGTCGATGTACGAGAGCGTGTTGTCGGCGGCCCAGGTGTCGAGACCGGCGGCGAGCAGACGCTGCCGGGCATCTTCCTGGGACAGTCCGCCGATCTCGCGGAGGAACGCGCCCAGCGCACGGCCAAGCTCCAGCGGACGGCCCAGCTGGTCGCCCTTCCAGAACGGCAGCCGGCCGGGAACCCCGGGGGCGGGCGACACCAGGACCCGGTCGCGGGTGATGTCCTCGATCCGCCAGGACGTGGTGCCCAGCGTGAAGACGTCGCCGACCCGGGACTCGTACACCATTTCCTCGTCCAGCTCGCCCACCCGGCCGCCGCCCTTCTTGGGGTCGGCGCCGGCGAGGAAGACCCCGAAGAGCCCGCGGTCGGGGATGGTCCCGCCGGAGGTGACGGCGAGCCGCTGGGCGCCCGGGCGGCCCGTGACCGTACCGGCGATCCGGTCCCAGACCACACGTGGGCGCAGCTCGGCGAAGGCGTCGGACGGATAACGCCCGGCGAGCATGTCCAGCACGGCGGTGAAGGCCGACTCGGGCAGGGCGGCGAAGGGGGCGGCACGGCGGGTCACGGCCAGCAGATCGTCCACCTGCCAGCTGTCCAGGGCAACCATGGCGACGAGCTGCTGGGCCAGCACGTCCAGGGGGTTGGACGGGATCCGGAGCGCCTCGATGGAGCCCTCGCGCATCCGCTCGGTGACCACGGCCGCTTGCACCAGATCGCCCCGGTACTTCGGGAAGACCACTCCGGTGGAGACCGCACCGACCTGGTGCCCGGCCCGGCCGACCCGTTGCAGCCCGGAGGCGACCGACGGCGGCGACTCCACCTGGACCACCAGATCGACCGCCCCCATGTCGATGCCCAGCTCCAGGCTGGAGGTGGCGACCACGGCCGGAAGCCGACCCGCCTTGAGGTCTTCCTCGACCTGGGCGCGCTGTTCCTTGGAGACCGAACCGTGGTGGGCGCGGGCGAGCAGCGCGGGCGCGCCCTTCGCCGCGCCCGACTGGGCCATGATCTCGGCCGCGGAGTGTCCTTCCGGCAGCGTCGGAGCGGGGCCGTGCTCATTGAGCACAGTGCCGGTAGCCCGCTCGTACGCGATCTCGTTCAGCCGGTTGCACAGCCGCTCCGCGAGGCGGCGGGAATTGGCGAAGACGATGGTGGAGCGATGCTCCTGGACGAGATCGACGATGCGTTCCTCGACATGGGGCCAGATCGACGGCTTGTCCGCCTGGCCCGCCTGGTCGGTGTCGGTGGCGGGGGAGCCGCCGAGCTCGCCCAGATCCTCGACTGGCACGACTACCGACAGGTCGAACCGCTTCGTGGACGGCGGCTGGACGATCTCCACCTTCCGCTGCGGTGAGAGGAAGCGCGCCACCTCGTCGACCGGTCGGACCGTCGCCGACAGGCCGATCCGCCGTGCCGGCCGTGGCAGCAGCTCATCGAGACGCTCCAGCGATACGGCGAGATGGGCGCCCCGCTTCGTACCGGCCACGGCATGTACTTCGTCCAGAATCACCGTCTCGATGCCTGACAGCGCCTCCCGGGCCGATGAGGTCAGCATCAGGAACAGAGATTCGGGCGTGCTGATCAGAATGTCCGGCGGCCGGGTCGCCATCGAGCGGCGCTCGGCCGGCGGGGTGTCGCCGGAGCGGATTCCCACCCGGATCTCGGGCTCAGGCAGCCCCAGGCGCACCGACTCCTGGCGGATGCCGGTCAGCGGTGAGCGGAGATTGCGCTCGACATCGACCGCGAGGGCCTTGAGGGGCGACACGTACAGCACGCGGCAGCGCTTCTTCGCCTCAGCGGGCGGCGGGACGGACGCCAGCCCGTCCAGCGCGGCGAGGAATGCGGCCAGGGTCTTGCCGGAGCCGGTCGGCGCGACAACCAGCACGTTCGAGCCCTCGCCGATCGCGCGCCAGGCGCCTTCCTGCGCGGCGGTGGGAGCGCTGAAGGCACCCGCGAACCAGCTGCGGGTCGCAGGGGAGAACGAGTCGAGCGCAGAACCGGCCATGTCCCCCATCGTGCACCCCGCCACTGACAACAGCCGTGACGGTCATTGGCGACCAGGGGCGCGGGGGCTCGCCGCGGCGGCGCTCGCACTGGTTCGGTGCGCGCCCTTCCTTGTGGTCGTAGGGACTGCTGTGGTCGTCACCGCAGGAGTACGTGCCCTCGGTTAGACACCATGTCCGTCGAGGCGTTCAGTGCGCTGGCGAGGCTTATCGGTGCGGTCTTTGCCACGTCCAGCCGTGCCGCGTCCTTCTCCGGCCGGAGGGAGCAGACAGCGAGCACACCGGCCAGCGCCATCAGCAGATTCCGGTAAGTGCATGGACGAGGTCTCAGTCGAGGCTGCGTCCATGGGCCCGCAGCGTCAGAAGCGCCTTGAGCGTCACGATGGGCCGCCCCTCCAGAGCCGTCCCCGGCGCCCACTGCCGCCAGTTCACCGGCCAGCCGCCGTCCGGCTGCTGCTCGGCCGCGAGATGGTCGAGCGAGCGTGCCAGCTCCTGGTCGGTGAACCAGCGGCAGGCAAGCGAATCGGGCGTGCGGGCGTAGTCGTACGGGAAGTGCTGCTCGCCCGGTGCGTATCCGGCTGCCGCCGGGTACTCCGCGCGCCGCTCCGGATCCAGCACGGCGAGCCGCTGCTCCCGCACCAGCCGCCCGAGCCGGTCCGCCGCCGCCTTTGCGCGGGCCCGGTCCGGAGCGCCGTCCAGAAAGGCGAGCGCCGCCTCGATCTCGTACGGATGCGACCGGTCCAGGGCGTCGACCGCTGCCCAGCAGAAATCGGTGGCCCGGAACAGCCAGGCATGCCACACCGCATTGCGGTGCAGGAGCCCGACGACGGGTCCGGTGGTCAACAGCTCCGAAGGCGGGTCGTCGACGATCGGGATGAACGGCGCGGCCGGATAGCCGCGCTGTGACGGCAGGAGAGCGGGCAGCGCCCCTTCCTTGGTGGACACCTCGGTCAGGAAGCGGCAGATCCGCTCCGCCCGCAGCCCGCTGCAGCGGCCGATGGAATCGAGGACATTGAGTGCGTGCGCGGTGTGCAACGGCTGACTGACGGGGCCACGCAGATCGGGTTCGAGCGCGTGCCCGTATCCGCCGTCCTCATTCAGATAGGCGGCGAGTGCGGTCTCCACGGCCTCCGCACTTCCATTCAGGAAGTGATGGGCGAACCGCCGCTGCTCCAGGACGCGGGCCGTGAGCCAGATGAACTGCTCGGCACGGTTGAGGGGACTTTTTCCGGTTCCAGCCATGGACCGACCGTAGGGCGCTGAGCGCTCTCAGCAAGACGTAGCGGCCTGGCTGCACTCTCAGGAGCGGGATACTGAGGTCATGCGGTTGACGATTTTCTGGGAACGGATGGCGGACCACTTCGGCGCAGCGTACGCCGATTCCTTTGCGCGCGATCACGTGATGGCCGAGCTCGGCGGGCAGACGGTGTACCAGGCACTGGCCGCGGGCTGGGATGCCAAGGACGTCTGGCGCGGTGTCTGTACGGCGGTCGACATCCCCGCCGACAAGCGCTGACCGCTGGCTCGTCGATGGCCGGAGCTGTGAGGTTGTCCGGGGCGGGCGGCTGAATGTCACAGCGGTACGCGAGACTGGAGCCGTGTCACCGACAGATGAGACAGCCCAGACCCAAACGCCGCCCGCCCAGCCCGCCCCGCCGTCCGGCACCGGGTCGGCCCGCATGCCGGCGTGGCTGCCGCGTGCCATGGCGCTCGCCCTGGCGCTCTACGCCTGTTTCCGGCTCGGCAGCTGGGCGTTTGACCGGCTCGTCGGGCTGCTGATCAATGTGCTGATCGCATTCTTCCTGGCCCTTGCCATCGAGCCCGCTGTGAGCCGGATGGCGGCGCGCGGCATGCGTCGCGGCCTTGCCACTTTCCTGGTCTTCATGGCCGTGCTGATAGCCGCGGTCGGTTTCGTCGTGCTGCTCGGCTCGATGCTCGCGGGCCAGATAGTCGACATGGTCGAGCAGATCCCGAACTACCTGGACTCGGTGATCAACTGGATCAACGAGAACTTCCACACCGAGCTCTCCCGGGTCGACGTCCAGGACAGCGTGCTGCACTCCGACTGGCTGCAGAAGTACGTCCAGAACAGTGCGACCGGAGTGCTCGATGTCTCCACCACCGTGCTCGGCGGGCTGTTCCATGTGCTGACGATCTTCCTGTTCTCGTTCTACTTCGCCGCCGACGGCCCCAGGCTGCGGCGTGCCCTGTGCTCCGTACTCCCGCCCGCCAAGCAGGCCGAGGTCCTGCGGGCCTGGGAGATCGCGGTCGACAAGACCGGAGGCTACCTCTACTCGCGCAGCCTGATGGCACTCATCTCCGGGATCGCGCACTACATCCTGCTGGTGATCCTCGGCGTTCCGTATGCGCCCGCGCTCGCCATCTGGGTCGGACTGGTCTCTCAGTTCATCCCCACGATCGGTACGTATCTGGCGGGCGCTCTGCCCATGCTGATTGCGTTCACCATCGACCCCTGGTACGCGCTGTGGGTGCTTGGATTCGTCGTGGTCTACCAGCAGTTCGAGAACTATGCGCTGCAGCCCAAACTCACCTCCAAGACCGTCGACATCCATCCGGCGGTCGCCTTCGGATCGGTCATCGCGGGCACGGCGCTGATGGGCGCCGTGGGTGCGCTGATCGCGATCCCGGCCGTCGCCACGCTTCAAGCGTTCCTCGGCGTCTATGTGAAGCGGTACGACGTGACGGACGACCCGCGGGTGCACGGCCGCCACCGGCAACGTGGTGAGCAGGTGCTCTCGCGGCTGCGCCGGTCCTGGCGGGCCGCCGAGAGCAGTGAGAGCCGGGGCGGACAGGACCGGGCCGAGGAGCATCCGGAACGCGTCTGACCGACTCGGTTGTGGGGGCTCTTCTCGGCGACAGCCCGCTACGTCGGCCGGCCCCGAGGCCTGGACCTCGGTGACATGTCTCCAGGCATCGGGCCGACTGCCGTCGAGGCCGGTGAAGCCGTAGAGCTGCGCCACCTGTCCGCAGGAGAGCGACTTGCCGTTCCAGCGCGACATCGGCGGTCCTGCGCGAGCGCGGCCACCGCCCGGCCGACGAACGACCCTGCGGGCAGTTCGGTCCGGTGCGGTGCGCTTGACACTAAAATCGAACATCCATTCTCATGGGATTCCGGCCGGGTTTTCCCGGGCCCGACCGTGGAGTTGTCCACAGGCCGGGAGGACGTCGAGGCCCGTTGTCAGTGGCAGGGGTTAGCGTCTTTGACGTGAAGCGATCGACTCAAGCAAATCGGGTGGAACCCATGGCAGGAACCGACCGCGAGAAGGCGCTGGACGCCGCGCTCGCACAGATTGAACGGCAATTCGGCAAGGGTGCGGTGATGCGCCTCGGTGAGCGGCCGAACGAGCCCGTCGAGGTGATCCCCACCGGGTCGACTGCCCTCGACGTGGCCCTCGGTGTCGGCGGCCTGCCGCGCGGCCGTGTGGTGGAGGTGTACGGACCGGAGTCCTCCGGTAAGACGACGCTGACGCTGCACGCGGTGGCGAATGCGCAGAAGCTCGGCGGCTCGGTGGCCTTCATCGACGCCGAGCACGCCCTCGACCCCGAGTACGCGAAGAAGCTCGGCGTCGACATCGACAGTCTCATCCTGTCCCAGCCGGACAACGGCGAGCAGGCCCTCGAAATCGTGGACATGCTGGTTCGCTCCGGCGCCCTCGACCTGATCGTCGTCGACTCCGTCGCGGCGCTCGTGCCGCGCGCGGAGATCGAGGGCGAGATGGGCGACTCGCACGTGGGTCTGCAGGCCCGCCTGATGAGCCAGGCACTCCGCAAGATCACCAGCGCGCTCAACCAGTCCAAGACCACCGCGATCTTCATCAACCAGCTCCGCGAGAAGATCGGCGTGATGTTCGGCTCGCCGGAGACCACCACCGGTGGCCGGGCGCTCAAGTTCTACGCCTCGGTACGCCTCGACATCCGCCGGATCGAGACGCTGAAGGACGGCACCGAGGCTGTCGGTAACCGCACCCGCGTCAAGGTCGTGAAGAACAAGGTCGCGCCGCCCTTCAAGCAGGCCGAGTTCGACATCCTCTACGGCCAGGGCATCAGCCGCGAGGGCGGTCTGATCGACATGGGTGTGGAGCACGGCTTCGTCCGCAAGGCGGGCGCCTGGTACACGTACGAGGGCGACCAGCTCGGCCAGGGCAAGGAGAACGCCCGCAATTTCCTCAAGGACAACCCCGATCTCGCCAATGAGATCGAGAAGAAGATCCTTGCGAAGCTGGGCGTCGGCGTCAGGGCTGATGCTGACGCCGCCAAGCCCGGCGCGGATGCGGCGGGCGGCGCCGCGGCTTCGGCCGACAACGCGAAGTCGGTGCCCGCTCCGGCCGGCAAGGCCAAGCCGGCCAAGACTGCGGCGGCCAAGAGCTAGACCGTGACGCGTCGTACGGAGTGGCCGGTCAGCGTCACTGACCATGGCGCCGGTCCCGGCCCCGAATTCGCCGCCGGACACACAGCCGAGTCCGAGGGCGCGTACGAGCCGGAGGCCGGTCACGGCACCTACTCGGACGCCGGATTCGGCGAGGGGGCGGGTCGTCGTGCCCGCTCCCGCTCCAGGAGCAGCGGCTCCCCTTCCTCGTCGAGGGCCGAGAAGGGGGAGCCGCGAGACCCGGTCGAGCAGGCGCGCAACATCTGTCTGCGGCTGCTCACCGGGACCCCGCGCACCCGAAAGCAGCTTGCGGACGCTCTGCGCAAGCGGGAGATCCCGGATGAGGCGGCCGAAGAAGTGCTGTCGCGCTTCGAGGATGTCGGGTTGATCGACGATGCCGCGTTCGCGGACGCCTGGGTGGAGTCCCGGCACCACGGCCGAGGGCTGGCCCGTCGCGCTCTCGTCCGTGAGCTGCGCACCAAGGGGGTGGATTCCGCCGTGATCGACGAGGCCGTCGGGCAGCTCGACTCCGAGCAGGAGGAGGCGACCGCCCGAAAGCTGGTAGCGCGCAAGCTGCGCTCCACTCGCGGCCTGGACTGCGACAAACGGTTGCGCCGCCTTGCAGGCATGCTCGCCCGCAAGGGATACGGCGAAGGCATGGCCCTGCGCGTGGTACGGCAGGCACTGGAAGAAGAGGGCGAGGACACGGAAGGCTTGGGCGAGCCCTTCTGACCGGGCCCGTACTGGGCGGGACGGTTGTGGTGATTACTGCCCGGCGCGAGCGGCGCGGCTGATGGTGGCATCGATCAGGATGAGCGCATCTGCGGCGGTGCGGCCGGGGTGCCGGTTCCAGGGTCCGATCAGCCCGGTCCAGCCCTGGGAGCGGAGCTCGGCGATGAGCCAGGCGCCGGCCCGGTCCACGGTGTCGCGGGAGCCGTAGCCCAGGCGGTGCGCGGTGAGGAGGGCGCCGCAGATGCATCGCGCGCCGCGGGCGTTGCGTAACCGGTACGGGGTGTTCTGCCAGCCCCACTCGGTCAGGACCTGCCGTGCGTAGGCGAGGTGGGTGGAAGGCCGCACCTCGGGGTGCCCGATACGCCGCCAGGAGTGGAGCCGGTCGGGGAGGATCGCACCCAGGCGCCCGGGAAGAGGCCGTTCGCGCGGCGCGGTCGTCGGCAGGGCACGGACGGAGTCGGCGATGAGCTGGTCGACCGGTACGGACAGCAGGTCGCGCCAGTCGGCCGGGCGCCTGTCCGGCTGTTGTTCCGCGGTGCCGGGGGAGGAGGGGAGTACGGGTTCGGGGGTGCTGAGGTCCCAGCCGGAGACGATCTGCTGCCACGCCTCGGTGTCATGGAGGTGAGCGGCCTGCACGTCGAGCTGGTCGGGGGTGAGGGCGGGGGGCGGCATGGGTGCGAGGTCTCCGTCACGTCGGTCCTTGGCGTTGAGGTGAATGTCCGTCGGGTACGGGGATTGCTCCACCGGAGCGTGGCGTTCGGGTGTGTCGGGACGGATTCGGGGGACTGGCGAACGGCACGGGGGAGGAGGGCTGCCCGGGCCGGCCCCGGTACCGCCGCGATCAGTGAATTCGCCGCCGACCAGCGCGGCCTCCGTCCCGGCAGAAAGTTGAAACTCCACCGTAGCGACGGCACCCCCGCTCCCTCTCCGGCGCACGGGGCGGCCGGAAAAGGCGATTCAGACCGACCGGCACACGCAGCCCGTATAGCGGACGAGGTCCATATGGCCCCTCCGCCACAGGCGCACATCGGTGACGGTCACTTTTCGGAGTGCGCCACGTGCGCCCGTGGTGGTCAATTGACGTCAGCTGTCCGGTCGGAGCGTACGGAGGTGCGTGCCGCGCCGCCACGCGCAGCGTCCGCCGCTACGAAGAGCTCGCGGGGTCGTACCCCGCCGAACGACGCCACCAGGTGACCGTCCGGCCTGATCAGCAGCACGGTGTGCGCCGACGCCCCCGGATAGCTCTCGGTCACCAGCAGCTCGCCCTTCACCGGCAACGCGTCGACAGCCGCGACGAGACGGGGCATGACGCCCGCGGTCATCCAGTGCCGCCGGTCCCACACCCCGGTTCCGGGTGCCACCAGGACCACCAGCAGATGCCCCTGCCCCAGCCGCTCGCGCAGCCACACGGTCGTGCCGTCGGGTGCCGTCACCCGTACATCGGTGACCGGCGTACCGGGGGGCGTAGCCACAGATGTGTGCGCCTCGGCGTGTGGGGGAGCAAGCGGTGAGTGCGAGTACGAGGGGGGTGCACCGAGGGGGCCGCACCCCAGATGCCCGTCGGTGAGCAGCGAGTCGTGCCCCCGTGCACTCCCCGGTACCAGGGTTCGCAGACCTCCGCCGCCGCGCAGTATCGGCAGCGACTGGTCCGCGGCGCGCAGCCGGGCGGCGACCGCGGCCCGGCGCTCCGCCTGGTAGCTGTCGAGCAGTACGTCGGAGGCGCCGTGGTGCCAGGCCTGAGCCAGCTTCCAGGCCAGATTCTCGGCGTCCCGCAGCCCCTCGTCGAGCCCCTGGGTGCCGAGCGCGCCCAGCAGATGGGCGGCGTCCCCGGCGAGGAATGCCCGGCCGACCCGCCAGCGCAGGGCAAGCCGGTGGTGCAGCGTGTACACGCCGGTGTCCAGCAGTTCGTACGGCGGTGTCTCGCCGCACCATCCCGCCAGGGTGTCCCGGACCCGGGTGATCAGGGCATCCGGGGTGACGAGCTCGCCACGCGGCGGCAGCAGCCAGTCCAGCCGCCAGGCACCGTCCGGCAGAGGTCGTGCGGTCACCTCGGCGCCGCCGGTGCGCCATGGCGGCAGCCGGTGTAGGACAGCCTGCCCGGACCAGGGAAGTTCGGTGCGCAGCGCGGCGACGGCATGCCGCTCCACTGCCGTACGCCCGGGGAATCGGATGTCGAGGAGCTTGCGCACGGTGGACCTGGCACCGTCGCAGCCCACCAGATAACTCCCGCGCAACCAGGTCGCGTTCGGCTTCCTGGTGTGCACCGTGACCCCGGCCGGGTCCTGCTCCAGCGTGTCGATCCGGCTGTACGGAGTCACCCGCACCAGCTCCTGTGCGGCCACCGCTTCGCGTAGCCCGCGCGTCAGGACGTGCTGCGGCAGATGGATGGGGGCCGGCAACGCGTCACTGTCGGGGGAGTCCTCGCCGAGCGGCAGTTCACGCACCAGTTGCCTGCGGCGCATGGATCGCCAGCCGGACCACTGGATGCTTTCGTGCCGAAGCGCTTTGCAGCCGAGCCGCTCCACCAGGGCCGCTGTGTCCTCGCGCAGCACCACCGTACGGGCGGGACGCGTCTCGTCCTTGGCCGGATCCTCGTCGAGAAGGACGGAAGGGACGCCCTGCGCCGCGAGGGCGAGCGACAGCGCCAGGCCGACGGGCCCGGCGCCGACGACGATCACCGGGTCCATGGCGCAGCTCCTCGATTCCGTACGGATGAAAGGAGTGAACGGTGCGAATGGGGTGCAGGGGGCGGAGGAGGCGTGGCGGCGGGGGCTCGGTGCGCGATCACAGAATGTATGCAACCCACTGCCGGTGCTTGCGTCAAGCGACACCGGAGCGCGGCGAGGGGGCGGTGGCAGATGCGCCACCGCCCCCTCGGGGACTGATTTCGACGAGCCGTCAGACGGCACGTCCGTCATCGACTTTGAGCACCGGAGCATCAATGGTCTCCGGACCGCCCCCGGGTCCGGCGCCGACCATCGCACCGCTGCCCTTCTTGGTGCGCCGGAGCCGCCGTTCCAGCCAGCTCGCGAGAGACGTGAGCGCGAAGTTCACGACGACGTAGATCACGGCGACGACGGTGAAGCACGCGATGGTGTTCGCGCCGTAGTTCGCACTCATCGGGCGGACCGATGCCAGCAGTTCGGGGAAGGTCAGCACCGCACCACCGAGCGCGGTGTCCTTCACGATCACGACGAGCTGGCTGACGATCGCGGGCAGCATCGCAGTCACCGCCTGCGGCAGCAGCACGAACACCATGGTCTGGCCCTTGCGCATGCCGATCGCCTTGGCAGCGTCCGTCTGACCCTTCGGAAGCGAGTGGATTCCGGCCCGCACGATCTCGGCGAGCACCGAGGCGTTGTAGAGGACCAGGCCGGTCACCACGGCGTACAGCGGTCGTACATCCGTGCTGATGTTCGTGTACTCGGCGTACACCGCGTTCGCGGTGATCATCAGGATCAGTACGGGGATGGCGCGGAAGAACTCCACGACCACGCCGGCGGGCATGCGCATCCACCGGTGGTCCGAGAGCCTGCCGATCCCGAACAGGGCGCCGAGCGGCAGCGCGATGATCAGGGCGAAGAACGCCGCCTTGAGCGTGTTCTGGACGCCCGGCCAGATGTACGTTTCCCAGGGCTGAGAGCTGGTGAAGAAGGGCTTCCATTTGATCCAGTCGAGCTGGTGCTTGGCAGCGAGGCTGTCGTACACCCACCACACCGCAGCTGCGGCGCACAGGACGAACAACACCGTGTACAGGACGTTGCGCTGCTTGGCGCGCGGTCCCTGGGCGTCGTAGAGGACGGAACTCATCGCTTCACCGCCACCTTCTTGCTCACCCAGCCGAGGATCAGGCCGGTCGGGAGGGTCAGAACGATGAAGCCGAACGCGAAGACGGAGGAAATCAGGATCAGTTGCGCCTCGGCCTCGATCATGCTCTTCATCAGGTACGAGGCTTCGGCGACCCCGATCGCGGAGGCGACCGTGGTGTTCTTCGTCAGCGCGATCAGCACATTGGACAGCGGATTGACGACTGCGCGGAATGCCTGCGGGAGGACGATCAGCCGCAGTACCTGGGTGAAGCTCAGCCCGAGGGCACGTGCCGCCTCCGCCTGTCCCACCGGGACCGTGTTGATGCCGGAGCGCAGCGCCTCACACACGAAGGCGGAGGTGTAGGCGATCAGGGCGAGCACCGCGAGCCGGAAGTTGATGTCCGTGAAATCGCTGGCGCCGAGGCTGATGTTCAGGGTCTGGAAGAGCCCCAGAGACGAGAACACGATGATCACGGTCAGGGGAATGTTCCGGATCACGTTCACATAGGCGGTTGCGAAGCCGCGCATCAGGGGGACCGGGCTGACCTTCATGCCGGCCAGCAGCGTTCCCCATATGAGGGAGCCGAGAGCGGAGTAGACGGTGAGCTGCACCGTCACCCAGAAGGCCCCCAGCAGGTCGTAACCTTCAAGAAAGTCGAACACGATCTCCCGCGCTTCCGCGTGTAGGAGGGCACGGCGCGCCGCCGTCAGCGGTGGCGCGCCCGGTCAGCCCTGCTTCACTTGACGATGTTGCCGATCTTCGGGGCGATCTCGTTCTTGTAGTTCGCCGGACCGAAGTTGGCCTCCACGGCCTTGTCCCAGGAACCGTCCGAGACCATCTTGGTGAGCGCGTCGTTGATCTTCTTCTTGAGGTCGGCGTCGCCCTTCTTCAGGCCGATGCCGTAGTTCTCGTTGGTCATCTTGAAGCCGGCCAGCTTGAACTTGCCCTGGTTCGCCTGCTGTGCCGCGTATCCGGCCAGGATGGAGTCGTCGGTGGTCAGCGCGTCGACAGCCTTGTTCTCCAGACCGCTCAGGCACTCCGAGTAGCCGCCGTACTCCTGGAGCTGGGCCTTCGGAGCCAGCTTGTCATGGACGTTCTGCGCCGAGGTCGAGCCGGCGACCGAACACAGCTTCTTATTGTTCAGGTCTGCCGGGGACTTGATCGAGTCGTCGTCGGCACGGACCAGAATGTCCTGATGCGCCAGCAGGTACGGGCCCGCGAAGTCGACCTTCTGCAGCCGCTCGTCGTTGATCGAGTAGGTGGCGGCGATGAACTTCACGTCACCGCGCTCGATCGCCGTCTCACGGTCGGCGCTCTTGGTCTCCTTGAAGTTGATGTCCTTGGCGTCGTAGCCGAGTTCCTTGGCGACGTACGTGGCGACATCGACATCGAAACCGGTGTACTTGCCGTCGGGCGTCTTCAGACCGAGGCCCGGCTGGTCGATCTTGATGCCGATCGAGATCTTGTTGCCGCCGCCCGAACCGTCCGAGCCGCCGTCCTTGTCGTCGGAACCACAGGCGGTGGCGGTCAGGGCAAGGGCGAGCACGGCGGCCGAGGCGGCGGTGACCTTACGAAGCTGCATGATGAATTTCCCTAGAGTTGACGCGATGTGAGATCAGCCGGTCCGGTATCCGGCGTGAAGAGCCAGTCAGTGGTGAAGGATCTTCGACAGGAAGTCCTTGGCCCGGTCACTGCGCGGGTTGTTGAAGAACTGGTCGGGTGTGGCCTCTTCGACGATCTTTCCGTCCGCCATGAAGACGACCCGGTTTGCGGCCGAGCGCGCGAAACCCATCTCATGGGTGACGACGACCATCGTCATGCCGTCCCGGGCAAGCTGCTGCATGACCTCCAGCACCTCATTGATCATCTCCGGGTCGAGCGCGGACGTCGGCTCGTCGAAGAGGATGACCTTGGGGTCCATCGCCAACGCTCGGGCGATCGCAACGCGTTGCTGCTGACCACCGGAGAGCTGGGAAGGATACTTGTCGGCCTGTGTCGCAACGCCCACCCGGTCCAGCAGTGAACGGGCCTTGTCCTCGGCAGCCTTCTTGTCCGTCTTGCGGACCTTGAGCTGGCCCAGCATCACGTTCTCGAGCACCGTCTTGTGCGCGAAGAGATTGAACGACTGGAAGACCATGCCGACATCGGCACGCAGCCTGGCCAGTTCCCTGCCCTCCTTGGGCAGCGGCCTGCCGTCGATCGATATGTCGCCCGAGTCGATCGTCTCCAAGCGGTTGATCGTGCGGCACAGCGTGGACTTCCCGGACCCGGAGGGCCCGATGACGACCACGACCTCGCCACGGGCGATGGTCAGGTCGATGTCCTGGAGCACATGCAGCGCGCCGAAGTGCTTGTTGACGTTGCTCAGTACGACAAGGTCGTTCGCCGCAGGTGCGGCGTCCTCGGCGCCCTTGGTCACTGAAACTCCGCTCATCGGCTTCTTGCTCCGTCCTCCTCGGTTGGGCAGGACCCTAGTGACGGGGTGCGACCAGCGTCATCACATCTGAGCGGAAATTGAGGATAACGATCCGGCGGCGACAGGACACTCCGCGTGAACGGGACGGCGGTTGAGACGCCCGGAGCGTACCGGGTGGATAACAGATGGCTCGATGCGGTGGGCGGGCCCTTGACTGGCGTACCGGTCATCGGAGTGGATGCCCTGGTACGCCATGACGTGAAACACCTCGGTACGGGGAAGTGACGAAGGGCGTACGAGAAACCACACCGACACACACCGGCGCCGCACTGACCAAGGAACGGCGCGCCGCATCTTCGGAAAGGGGGGCCCATGAGACTGCTGCTCGTCGAGGACGACAACCACGTCGCCGCCGCCCTCTCCGCGGTCCTCGCCCGGCACGGCTTCCAGGTCGTGCACGCGCGCAGCGGCGAGGAGGCCCTGCAGGCGCTGCTGCCCACGGACAGCGAGCCCTTCGGTGTGGTGCTCCTCGACCTCGGTCTGCCCGACCAGGACGGCTACGAGGTGTGCGGGAAGATCCGCAAGCGCACCTCAACCCCGGTGATCATGGTGACTGCGCGCGCCGATGTCCGGTCGCGGATCCACGGCCTCAACCTCGGGGCCGACGACTACGTGGTCAAGCCGTACGACACCGGCGAGCTCCTCGCCCGTATCCACGCCGTCAGCCGACGCAAATCGGCAGGTGAGGACACCGCGCCCACGCCCGTCACCGCCCTGCACCTCGGCCACGTACACATCGAGCTGCCGACCCGCCGGGTCAGCGTCGACGGTTCGGAAGTCCAGCTCACCCGCAAGGAGTTCGACCTGCTCGCGCTGCTCGCCCAGCGCCCCGGTGTGGTGTTCCGCCGGGAGCAGATCATCAGTGAGGTGTGGCGCACGAACTGGGAGGGGACGGGACGCACGCTCGAAGTGCATGTCGCGTCCCTGCGTTCCAAACTGCGGCTGCCCGCACTGATCGAGACGGTGCGCGGGGTCGGCTACCGCCTCGTCGCCCCGTCCGCGTAGAGGCGTACGTCCCAGGTGCGCACCCGGCTGCTTCCCCTGCTCATCATCCTCATGGCGAGCGTGCTGCTCGCGCTGGGCTTCCCACTGGCCGTCAGCGTGGCAGCCGCCCAGCAGCAACGCGTCGTCATCGACCGCATCGACGACACGGCACGCTTCGCCGCGCTCGCCCAGTTCATCGCCGAGGGGACCCCCGGTTACGACGAGCGGCGCCGCACCCTGCGCACCGAACTCGACACCTACGCATCGGTGTACGGCATCCGCGCCGGTGTCTTCTACCGCGACGACAGTGCCATGGCGAAGGCCCCGGCCGACTGGCAGCTCCCGATCGAGGGGGAGGGGAGAGAGGCCTTCAAAGAGGCGCTCCTGGGGCGTCGCAGTCACGATCCGCCGCAGGTCTGGCCCTGGCAGCAGGGCAGGGTCGTCGTCGCCTCACCCGTCGTACGGGACGGCGATGTCGTGGCCGTCGTGGTCATCGACTCGCCCACCTCCGAAATGCGCGCACGCACGCTGCGCGGCTGGTTGCTCATCGCGGCCGGCGAAGTGCTCGCGATGCTGGTGGCGGTCGGTGCCGCGATCCGGCTCACCGGCTGGGTACTGCTGCCCGTACGCACTCTGGACGCGGCCACCCACGACATCGCCAGCGGCCGGATGAGATCCCGGGTCGCGGCCCTGGGAGGGCCGCCGGAACTAAGGCGCCTGGCCCGCTCGTTCAACGAAATGGCCGACAACGTCGAGGACGTGCTGGAGCAGCAGCGCGCCTTCGTCGCCGACGCCTCGCACCAGTTGCGCAACCCCCTTGCCGCGCTGCTGCTTCGGATCGAGCTCCTCGCGCTCGAACTTCCCGAGGGCAACGAGGAGATCGCTTCCGTGCGCACGGAGGGCAAGCGCCTCGGGCAGGTCCTGGACGACCTGCTCGACCTGGCGCTGGCCGAACACGCCGCGGCTGATCTTCAGCTCACGGACATAGGCGCGCTCACCGCTGAACGCGTCGCTTCCTGGCGGCCGGTCGCCGAGGAGAAGGGAGTACGGCTCACGGCGGACGGCTCATCCGCCGTGACCGCCTGGGCAGACCCCATCGCCCTGTCGAGCGCCCTCGACGCCATCATCGACAACGCCCTGAAATTCACGCCCGCCGACGAAGAAGTCCTCGTCACGGTCGCCTCCGGCCGCGATGACGTCACGGTCGTCGTCGCCGACCGCGGACCGGGCCTCACCGAACAGGAGATGGAGCGCGTCGGAGACCGCTTCTGGCGCAGCGCCCAGCATCAGAACGTGCAGGGTTCCGGACTCGGGCTCTCCATCTCCCAGGCCCTTCTGGCGGCGGGCGGCGGCTCTCTCAGCTACGCCGCCCATGAGCCGCACGGGCTGCGGGTGACGGTGTCGGTGCCGCGCCAGGGCCCGCAGGGCTGAGAGGCTGTCGGGTGAGTGCCCGGCGCGGGGGCCGGGCTCGACCGAGCGGTACTGGGGATCAGGGCTTGACCGAGCGGTAGTAGCGCCTCGCCCCTTCGTGCAGCGGCAGCGGATCGGTGTAGATCGCCGTACGCAGATCAACCAGCTGGGCCGCGTGCACCTCGCGCCCGATCCGGTCCCGGCTGTCGATCACGGTCCGGGTGAACGCCTCCGTCATAGCCGGATCCGTACGGTCCGTGGTCACCAGCACATTGGCGACCGCCACCGTCGGCACCGCCTGCCCTTGCTGCGCGTTGCGGTAGGCATCGGCGGGCATCACGGCCGACCGGTAATAGCGGGCGGACCCGCCCACGGCCTGAAGCTCCTTGACCAGCGAGGCCTCCAGCGGCACCAGCCGGATCGCAAAGCGGTCCGACAGCTCCTGCACCGCGGAGGTGGGCAGCCCGCCGGACCAGAAGAACGCATCGAGCAGGCCGTTCTCCAGCCGCGTCGGCATGGTGTCGATACCGTCGGGAACCGGCGTCACATCGGTCGCGGGATCGAGACCGGCAGCCGTCATCAGCCGGTCGGCGACCAGCCGTACCCCCGAACCCGGCTGCCCCACCCCGACGCGCTTGCCGGCCAGGTCCGCTACCTTCCGCACCTCCGAGTTCCGGGGCACGACCAGCTGGATGTAGTCGTCGTACAGCCGCACACAGCCCCGCAGCCGGTCGGCGCCCGGCTTGCCGTCGCGCAGATAGGTGGCCAAGGCATCGGTCGTGGCGATGGTGAAGTCGGCCTTCCCGGTCGCCACCCGCGCGATGTTCTGCTGCGAGCCCTCACTGGTCTGCAGCTGTATCGACACCTGGGGCAGATCCTTGGCCAGGTCCCCCTTGAGCCGCTCCCCGTAGCGATGGTAGACACCGCTGCGTACGCCGGTGCTGAAGGTCAGCGTGCCGTTCGGCGCCGGCTCCCCGAGCGGGAGCAGCCACCACAGCAGCAGCCCGAGCACGACGACGAGGGCGGCGCACGCCTGAAGGGTGCGCCGTCGGCCGATACGGGACAGTGCCTGGAGCATGGCGGCGATCCTGCCAGCCCGCCGGGGCGATGACCAGGGCCGGGCCCCGGCGGCCCGGAGCCGCTTTCCCCGAACCCGGGGACAGGATCCGTGAGCCCGGCCGGAGAGGTATTCATCGTTGCGGCCCGATCGGAGCCCTTACGGCGGCCTGGTGCACGATAGCGAGCGGGCTCTCTACGGTGCACCAGGCCGTTACCCTGGACGGGTGAGCGGCAACGACGTGGCTGGTGGAGCGGTGGACGGTTTGAAGACGTACGAGGTGCGCACCTACGGGTGCCAGATGAACGTCCATGACTCCGAGCGGCTGTCGGGGCTGTTGGAGGGCGCGGGTTATGTACGTGCCGCCGAGGGCTCCGACGGCGACGCCGACGTCGTCGTCTTCAACACCTGCGCGGTGCGGGAGAACGCCGACAACAAGCTCTACGGCAATCTCGGCCGGCTCGCCCCGATGAAGACCAAGCGGCCCGGCATGCAGATCGCCGTCGGCGGCTGCCTGGCGCAGAAGGACCGCGACACCATCGTCGAGCGGGCCCCCTGGGTGGATGTCGTCTTCGGTACGCACAACATCGGCAAGCTGCCGGTGCTGCTGGAGCGCGCCCGTATCCAGCAAGAGGCGCAGATCGAGATCGCCGAATCCCTGGAGGCATTCCCCTCCACGCTCCCCACCCGCCGCGAGTCCGCCTATGCGGCGTGGGTCTCCATCTCCGTCGGCTGCAACAACACCTGCACCTTCTGCATCGTTCCTGCGCTGCGCGGCAAGGAGAAGGACCGCCGCACCGGCGACATCCTCGCCGAGATCGAGGCACTGGTCGCAGAGGGCGTCTCGGAGATCACCCTGCTCGGCCAGAACGTGAACGCGTACGGCTCCGACATCGGCGACCGGGAGGCCTTCTCCAAGCTGCTGCGCGCCTGCGGGAAGATCGAGGGCCTGGAGCGGGTCCGTTTCACCTCGCCGCACCCCCGCGACTTCACGGACGACGTGATCGCGGCGATGGCCGAGACGCCCAATGTGATGCCCCAGCTGCACATGCCGATGCAGTCGGGCTCGGACACGATCCTCAAGGCGATGAGGCGCTCGTACCGGCAGGAGCGCTTCCTCGGCATCATCGAGAAGGTGCGTGCCGCGATGCCGGACGCCGCCATCTCCACCGACATCATCGTCGGCTTCCCCGGCGAGACCGAGGAGGACTTCGAGCAGACCCTGCACGCGGTCCGCCAGGCGCGCTTCGCCAACGCGTTCACTTTCCAGTACTCCAAGCGCCCCGGAACCCCGGCGGCCGAGATGGAGGGGCAGATCCCCAAGGAGGTCGTCCAGGAGCGGTACATGCGCCTGTCCGCCCTCCAGGAGGAGATCTCCTGGGAGGAGAACAAGAAGCAGGTCGGCCGAACGCTGGAGATCATGGTCGCGGAGGGCGAGGGCCGCAAGGACGGCGCCACCCACCGCCTCTCCGGCCGCGCCCCCGACAACCGCCTGGTCCACTTCACCAAGCCGGACGAGGACGTGCGTCCGGGCGATGTGGTGACCGTCGAGATCACCTATGCCGCCCCGCACCACCTGCTGGCCGAGGGCGTTCCGGTGGGTGTACGGCGGACCCGGGCCGGGGACGCCTGGGAGAAGCGCACCGCCACCGAGGCCGCCAAGCCGGCCGGAGTGATGCTGGGTCTGCCCGGTATCGGCGCCCCGGCGCCGATACCGGCCGCTGCTGCCCCCGGCTGCGGCTGCGACTGACGCCGACGGGACGCAGACGGCGGCCGACGGGCGCATCGCACCCAAGCAGTACGCTGCGCACCATGCTTGTCGCCGCCGCTGTCTGTCCCTGCCCGCCCCTGCTGGTACCCGAGGTCGCCGCCGGTGCCGCGCCCGAGCTCGACGCCTTGCGGGACGCCTGCGCCGATGCGCTCGGCGTGTTGGCTGCTTCCCGGCCCGATCTGCTGATCGTGATCGGGTCCGCAGACCACGAGGGGCGTGGCCCGCATCCCGAGGGGGCCACCGGAACCTTCAAGGGCTTCGGCGTCGGCCTCGGTGTACGGCTGGGGCGCGACAAGGGGCCGGTGGCGGACCGCCCGCTTCCGCCGTCCCTCGCCGTCGGCGCCTGGCTGCTGGCCCGCGCACAATGGGCGAAGGCACCGGTTGAAGGGCTCGGCGTGGGGGAGCTGCTGGGAACCGCTCGCTGCACGAGCACCGGGCGGGACCTGGCCGCCAGGGCGGACCGGGTGGCCCTGCTGGTGATGGGCGACGGCAGCGCCTGCCGGACGCTCAAGGCACCGGGCTATCTGGACGACCGCGCCGAAGCGTTCGATGCGGCGGCCGCCCAAGCGCTGGGCACGGCGGACCCCGACGCGCTGATCGCGCTGGACGAGTCACTGGCGCGCGAACTGAAAGCGGCGGGCCGGGCGCCCTGGCAGGTGCTCGCGGGCGCGGCCGAAGGTGCAGGCCTGGGCGGACAGCTGTTGTACGAGGATGCTCCGTACGGCGTGGGCTACCTGGTCGCCACCTGGTGCTGAGCCCCGTCCCTACGCTTGCCCGAGCCGATGCGGCCGACGGCCGTGCAGCGTCGTCGCTCCACGGCCGTCCGTCGGGCTTGATCAGTTGGTGTTCAGGAAGCGGGCGGGGTACCGGGCGGCGTACCGGGTGGCGGCGTACCGCCCTCCTCGTGCTTGGTACTGCCCTCGTCGTGCTTGTGGGACAGGCGCTCGACCGCGTCCTTGGCCTTCTTCGTGCCGGACTCGATCTTGTCGCTGTACTTGCCCTTGGTCTTTTCGTCGACCGTCCGTGCGGCCTTGTCGAGCCCTTGGTCGATCTTGTGCCCGTGCTGGTGGGCGAGATCGCCGACCTTGTCCTTGGCGGGGCTCAGTTTGGCCTTCAAATTGTCCAGGAAGCCCATCGGGCACCTTCCCTGCTGGGGGACTAGGGTCGGGCGTCCTCTCCTGACCTCGCTGCCGACGGCCTCATCAAGAAACCCTGAGGGCGAACGGCAAACCGTGAAAAAACGCCCCTATTCACTTATGAATTCTAGTGGTACGGGCGAAGATCTGCGCCGCTCGCAGCGTCGCCCCCCGCCACTTGCCTGCCACGTGGCCGGGGCGGGAGGCTTGTGGCCGGAGGGGCAACGACTCCTGTTCGGAGCCGGTCACCTCACTCGTTCCGGAGGAGGACCGGAGGTTTGCGAGACTGGGGCGGTGAGAAGTTCAGCTCCCGCACCGCGGGTCATCGCCGTCGTCGGTCCCACTGCAGCCGGAAAGTCCGATCTGGGGGTATTCCTTGCTCAGCAGCTCGACGGCGAAGTGGTCAACGCCGACTCCATGCAGCTCTACCGGGGGATGGATATCGGCACTGCGAAGCTGACGCTCTCCGAACGCGGCAGCGTTCCGCATCACCTGCTGGACATCTGGGACGTCACCGAGACCGCCAGTGTCGCCGAGTACCAGCGGCTGGCCCGCGCCGAAATCGATCGGCTGCTCGCCGCGGGCCGTACACCCGTTCTGGTCGGCGGCTCCGGGCTCTACGTGAAGGGCGCCATCGACGCCCTGGAGTTCCCCGGCACGGACCCCGGCGTACGGGCCAGGCTGGAGGAGGAACTGGTCGAGCGCGGCTCCGGGGCACTGCACGCCCGGCTCGCCGCCGCCGACCCCGAAGCGGGCCGGGCCATCCTGCCCAGCAACGGCCGCCGAATCGTCAGGGCTCTTGAAGTCATCGAGATCACCGGCAAACCCTTCACCGCTAATCTCCCCGGTACCGATGCGGTGTACGACACCGTCCAGATCGGCGTCGACGTGGCCCGCCCCGAACTCGATGAACGCATCGCGCTGAGGGTCGACCGGATGTGGGCGGCCGGACTCGTGGACGAGGTGCGCGCCCTGGAGGCGCACGGTCTGCGCGAAGGGCGGACCGCGTCCAGGGCGCTCGGCTACCAGCAGGTGCTTGCCGCGCTGGCCCAGGAGTGCACCGAGGACGAGGCGCGTGCCGAGACCGTACGCGCCACCAAACGATTCGCGCGCCGTCAGGACTCATGGTTTCGTCGCGACCCGCGGGTCCACTGGCTGAATGGCGCCGCTGAGCACCGCGGGGAACTTCCGCACCAGGCGCTGGCGTTGGTCGAAGGAGCGGTTACAGCCTGATCACGTGATGGCATCGGGAAGCCCTGCCCGTCATTTCGGCGGCCGGGAGCGTGCCATCATCGAGCATCGATCGACCAGTGGAGTCCGAGTTGGGAGGGCGCGTGGCGATGGAGGCCGGCCCTCGCGACACAGAACAAGACGCACCGGACACGCTGCACGATGCCGGACGCTTGAGCCCCGACGGGCCCGATGAGCTCGAGGTGACCCCCGAGGTCGAGGTCGAGCTGCGGCCTGCGTGGCGTCTGCGCATCTGGCAGCTCGCGCCGATCGTCATGCTCGCCGCCCTGGGATCGCTGATGTTCGCGTTCCCGCTGGCCTTCGAGTTCGGCGACGGCGGCGTGGTCGTCGCCATGCTGGGCCTGCTGATCAGCTGCTGCGCCGCGGGCTGGGGCATGATGGCCGCCCGCCGCGTGGGTTACACCTGGCCCGGGCTGCCGCAGCGGGGCTCGGGCGAGCGGTCCGACTGGCGCGTGATCGCGCTGTACGTCGTCGTGTGCGCCGCAATGGTCGCACTGGCCGTCTGGCGTGTGGCACGGCTCCGCTGACGGACGCGGCGGCGCCGCCGGCGTGAACCCCGGCTTCCGTCCGGTGCGCTGCCCGGCTCCTGCTCCGGTGTCATGCCGGACCCTGTCCGGTGCACCGTCTCGCAGGCCGGTTTCGTCGGCTGTCGGTGCCGCCTCGTACAGTTGCCCTGTGAGCACCTCGCAGATCACCTTCCTCAAGGGCCACGGCACGGAGAACGACTTCGTGATCGTTCCCGACCCGGACAACGCCATCGACCTGCCCGCCTCCGTCGTGGCTCGCCTGTGCGACCGCCGGGCCGGTATCGGCGGTGACGGGCTGCTGCACGTCGTACGGTCCGCCGCGCACCCGGAGGCGCGGGCCATGGCGGGCGAGGCCGAGTGGTTCATGGACTATCGCAACGCCGACGGTTCGACCGCCGAGATGTGCGGTAACGGCGTACGGGTCTTCGCCCACTATCTGCAGCGTGCGAAGTACGTCGAGGAGGGCGATCTCGCCGTCGCGACCCGGGGCGGTGTGAAGAAGGTGCACATAGCCAAGGGGGGCGACATCACGGTCTCCATGGGGCGCGCGCTCCTTCCCGAGGACGGCGTCACGGTCAGCCTGGGCGGCCGCAGCTGGGAAGCCCGCAATGTGAACATGGGCAATCCGCACGCGGTCGCCTTCGTCGACGACCTGGCGCACGCCGGCAGTCTGCTCTCTGTGCCGCCGTTCAGCCCCGCGGCCGTCTACCCCGACGGCGTCAACATCGAATTCGTCGTGGACCGCGGACCGCGACATGTCGCGATGCGGGTCCATGAGCGCGGCTCGGGCGAGACCCGCTCCTGCGGTACGGGCGCCTGCGCCGTGGCCGTCGCCGCGGCCCGCAGGGACGGCGTCGACCCCATGGAGACCGGCACCCCGGTCACATACACGGTCGATCTGCCCGGCGGCACCCTCATGATCACCGAGCGGCCGGACGGCGAGATCGAGATGACCGGAGCCGCCGTGATCGTTGCCGAGGGCCGGATCGACTCTGCCTGGCTCGAAAAGGCGACCGGCAAGGTTTGCCCGTAAAGGAGCGGCGGCCGGTGCGTGTGATCGCAAGGCGGCCGGAAGCTCTTGGAGCTTCGCTCGAATGGGTGATCCGTTTCACGCTGAGCGAGAGCTGGTCTCCGCCACGTGGTGGGCTCGGTAAAATCAAGCACCGGCCCGGTGGTGCGTCCGCACCCCCCCCACCGCCGGTCGATGCCGCCGGAGGTGCCCCATGAGCGCAGAGGCCACCAACCCAGGTGCTCCCATCCGCAGACGGGGCCGTCCCCGGATCGATCTCCGCAGGCTCGGCCGCGTCGCGCTGCTCGGCCCCGTCTCCCGCGACCGGCTGCCCGACGCGATCGGCCATGTCGCCGAGGCCCACAGGGTGCACCACCCGGATGCCGACCTCTCCATCCTGCACCGGGCCTACGTACTCGCGGAGTCCTCGCACCGCGGACAGATGCGCAAGAGCGGGGAGCCGTACATCACGCACCCGCTCGCCGTCACGCTGATCCTTGCCGAACTCGGCGCCGAAACCACAACACTCACGGCCTCACTGCTCCATGACACCGTCGAGGACACCGAAGTGACTCTCGATCAGGTGCGGGAACAGTTCGGCAAAGAGGTCTGTTACCTCGTCGACGGCGTTACCAAACTCGAAAAGGTCGACTACGGAGCGGCGGCCGAACCCGAGACCTTCCGTAAGATGCTGGTCGCCACCGGAGACGACGTCCGGGTGATGTCGATCAAGCTCGCCGACCGGCTGCACAACATGCGCACCCTCGGCGTGATGCGCCCCGAGAAGCAGGCCAGGATCGCCAAGGTCACCCGCGACGTGCTGATCCCGCTGGCCGAACGGCTCGGCGTACAGGCCCTCAAGACCGAGCTGGAGGACCTCGTCTTCGCGATCCTCCGCCCCGAGGAGTACGAACACACTCGCGCACTGATCGCCGCCTCCGCGCAGCCGGATGCCTCCGGCGCCGCGGCGCCCCAGGACCTGCTCGCCGCCGTCGCCGAGAATGTCGCAGCGGCGCTGCGGGAGGCCGACATCCCCGCAGAAGTCCTCATCAGGCCGCGCCACTACGTCTCCGTGCACCGGGTCAGGATCAAACGCGGCGAACTGCGCGGCACCGACTTCGGCCGGCTGCTGGTTCTCGTCGGCGAGGACGCCGACTGCTATGCCGTGCTCGGTGAACTGCACACCTGTTTCACGCCGGTGATCTCCGAGTTCAAGGACTTCATCGCCGCACCCAAATTCAACCTGTACCAGTCACTGCACACCGCGGTCGTGGGCCCCGACGGGGCGGTCGCCGAGGTCCTCATCCGTACGCACCGGATGCACAAGGTCGCCGAGGCGGGCGTCATCGCCCTCAGCAATCCGTACGCCGCGGACAGCGGCTCAGCGCTGCAGTCCGCCGAACCCGCGGACGGAGAGCGAGCGGACCCGACCCGGCCCGGCTGGCTCTCCAGGCTCCTGGAATGGCAGCAGTCCGCCCCGGACCCGGACACCTTCTGGACCACACTCCGCGCCGACCTCGCCCAGGACCGGGAGATCACGGTCTTCCACACCGACGGCGGCACGCTCGGGCTCCCCGCCGGAGCCAGCTGCATCGACGCCGCCTACGTGCAGTACGGGGACGAGGCACACCGCTGCATCGGCGCCCGGGTCAACGGACGGCTGGCCACCCTCGGCACCATACTGCGCGACGGCGACACCGTGCAGCTGCTCCTCGCCGAGGACGCCACCTCCGGCCCCTCGCCCGACTGGCTCGACCACGCCCGGACCCCCGCTGCCCGTATCGCCATCACCGGCTGGTTGGACGCCCATCCCGAGGGTGCCCGGGGCCCGCACAGCAGCAGGCCCGCGGCGCCAAGGCCGGAGCCACAGCTTCAGGAAGACACCGGCCCCGGTCACGCCAGGTCCGCGAGCCGCATCGCGAGCGTCGTGGTGGACCGGCCGGATGCCACCGTGCGACTCGCGGGCTGCTGCACCCCCGTACCACCCGACGCCGTCACCGGATTCGTCGTGCGTGGCGGCGCCGTCACCGTGCACCGGCTGGAGTGTCCCGCGGTGGCCCGGATGCAGTCCGTCGGCCGGGTGCCGATCTCGGTGAGCTGGGGCGACGAGGCCGGGTGCCGGGTCACCCTGGTCGCCGAGTCCTTCGGACGGCCCCGGCTGCTCGCCGATCTCACCGAGGCGATCGCGACGGCGGACGCGGCGATCATCTCGGCCACCGTCGAACCACCCAGCGAACAGCGAGTCCGGCACACCTACACACTGCAGCTCCCCGATGCCGCCGGACTGCCGTCGCTGATGCGCGCGATGCGTGACGTACCCGGGGTGTACGACGTGAGCCGCGCCCAGCATCCGGCCGCCACCTTCTGACCCCGCCGCGCAGCGCCATCTGCCACAGCGATCTCGTTCGAGTGGCGTGGCGCGCGCCGCACCTGCCCAGGTGGGAGTCGCTGGTAGCGGTAGTCCATGCCGATCATCTCCCGCCGTCTGCGGACCGCTCTGCTGGCCACCGCATCGGCCGCCCTCGTTGCTGCCGCCCTCCCCTCACCCGTGCCGCTCGGCATCGGCGACCCACTCTTCCCGCATCTCGGCAATCCTGGGTACGACGTTCTCTCGTACGACATCGGACTGACCTACCACGGCAGCAACAGCAAGCCGCTGGATGCCGTCACCAGGATCGACGCGCGGACCACCGAGCCGCTGGACCGGATCAACCTCGATTTCGCCCGGGGCACTGTCCGCACGGTCGAAATCAACGGTCAGCGCGCCGACTTCGCCGTGGCGGACGAGGACCTGGTCGTCCAGCCCCCCGGCCGGCTTCAGGCCGGAGCGCCGCTGCACATCACCGTCCAGCACACCAGTGACCCGAACGACGGCAAGGACAGCGGCGGCTGGCTGCGCACTGCCGATGGTCTGGCCATGGCCAATCAGGCCGACGCCGCGCACCGGGTCTTCCCGAGCAACGACCATCCCGCCGACAAGGCGTACTTCACCTTCCGGATCACCGCACCCAAGGACCTCACGGTGGTCGCCAACGGCCTGCCCGCCGGCACGGCCCGACAAGACGCCGAGACCACTTGGACCTACCGGACCGAACACCCCATGGCCACCGAACTGGCCCAGGTCACCATCGGCCGCTCCGCCGTCCTGAAGCGCACCGGGCCGCACGGACTGCCGGTACGCGACGTGGTGCCGAGCGCCGACCGCGAGCAGCTGGAACCCTGGCTCAGCAAAACACCCGGTCAGCTGGAATGGATGGAACGGCAGGTCGGCCGCTACCCCTTCGAGACATACGGACTGCTGGTCGCCGCCACCGACACCGGCTTCGAGCTGGAGACCCAGACGCTCTCGCTCTTCGAACGGTCCCTGTTCACCCGGACCGCCTTCCCCAAGTGGTACGTCGAATCGATCATGGTGCACGAACTCGCCCACCAATGGTTCGGCGACAGCGTCTCCCCGCAAGCATGGTCCGATCTGTGGCTCAACGAGGGACATGCCAGCTGGTACGAGGCCCGCTACGCCGAGGAACACGCCAACAAGCCACTGGAAAGCCGGATGCACGACGCCTACATCAGGTCCGACGGCTGGCGCGCCGCGGGCGGCCCGCCGGCCCGCCCCGACGTTCCGGCGCCCGGACACAAGCTCAGCCTGTTCCGGCCGGTGGTGTACGACGGCAGCGCACTGATCCTCTACGCCCTGCGCCAGGAGATCGGAGAGGCCGCCTTCGACCGGCTGGAGCGGAGTTGGGTGAAGGAGCACCAGGACTCCAATGCCGCCACCGCGGACTTCGTCCGGCTGGCGTCACAGACCGCGGGCCGCGACCTGACCTCGTTCTTCGACGGCTGGCTGTACGGCAAGAAGACCCCGCCGATGCCGAGGCATCCGGACTGGCACAGTGCCAAGCCCGACGGACAGCGATAAACCCGGATGACGGGCCCGGCGGACCATGCCACTATCGAGGGGTCGCCGCGGTGGCCGGACCGGACTCCCGACAGCGGGAATCATCGGGAGAGGTCACGCGTTGTGACTGATGTAACGGACTTCCATCGACGTAAGGATCCAATGACCTCCTCTTCTTCCCTTCCCCAGGACGCGCAGGACGCGCAGAGCGCTACGGAGAATGTCACCGAGAGCCTCACCGAGAGCCTTCGGGCCGACGCCCTGATGGAAGAGGACGTCGCCTGGAGCCACGAGATCGACGGAGAGCGGGACGGCGAGCAGTTCGACCGCTCGGAGCGCGCCGCTCTGCGGCGTGTGGCGGGACTCTCGACCGAGCTCGAGGACGTCACCGAGGTCGAGTACCGGCAGCTGCGCCTGGAGCGTGTGGTGCTGGTCGGTGTCTGGACCTCGGGGACCGTGCAGGACGCGGAGAATTCCCTCGCGGAGCTGGCCGCGCTTGCGGAGACGGCGGGCGCCCAGGTGCTCGACGCCGTCTTCCAGCGCCGCGACAAGCCCGACCCGGCCACCTACATCGGCTCGGGCAAGGCGCTGGAGTTGCGCGACATCGTCCTCGAATCAGGGGCCGACACCGTCGTCTGCGACGGTGAGCTCAGCCCCGGCCAGCTGATCCATCTGGAAGACGTCGTCAAGGTCAAGGTGGTCGACCGGACCGCCCTGATCCTCGACATCTTCGCCCAGCACGCCAAGTCCCGAGAGGGCAAGGCGCAGGTCTCGCTGGCACAGATGCAGTACATGCTGCCGCGGCTGCGCGGCTGGGGCCAGTCGCTCTCCCGTCAGATGGGCGGCGGCGGTTCCAGCGGCGGTGGCGGCATGGCAACCCGCGGTCCCGGTGAGACCAAGATCGAGACGGACCGGCGTCGGATCCGCGAGAAGATGGCGAAGATGCGCCGGGAAATCGCGGAGATGAAGACCGGCCGCCAGATCAAGCGCCAGGAGCGCAAGCGCAACAAGGTGCCCTCGGTCGCCATTGCCGGCTACACCAATGCGGGCAAGTCCTCGTTGCTCAACCGGCTGACCGGTGCGGGCGTCCTGGTGGAGAACGCACTGTTCGCCACCCTGGACCCGACGGTGCGCCGGGCCGAGACGCCGAGTGGCCGGATCTACACCCTGGCCGACACCGTCGGGTTCGTACGGCATCTGCCGCACCACCTCGTCGAGGCGTTCCGCTCCACCATGGAGGAGGTCGGTGAAGCCGATCTGATCCTGCATGTGGTGGACGGCTCCCACCCGGTGCCGGAAGAACAGCTCGCCGCGGTGCGCGAGGTGATCCGCGAAGTGGGCGCGGTGGACGTGCCAGAGATCGTGGTGGTCAACAAGGCGGATGCGGCCGATCCGCTGGTGCTGCAGCGGCTGCTGCGCATCGAGAAGCACGCGATCGCCGTCTCGGCGCGTACCGGCGCAGGTATCGACGAACTGTTCGCACTCATCGATACCGAACTGCCTCGGCCCTCGGTCGAGATCGAGGCACTGGTCCCGTACACCCGTGGCGGCCTGGTCTCCAGGGCGCACGCCGAGGGCGAGGTGATCTCCGAGGCGCACACGTCGGAGGGCACCCTGCTCAAGGCGCGGGTACATGAGGAACTGGCAGCCGAGCTCTCCGCGTTCGTTCCCGTGGCGCACTGACCGCAGCACGGTACGCCTCAGTACGGACCGAAGGCCCGCTCCCGACGGGGGAGCGGGCCTTCGGGCTTGCGGCCGTCACCTTCGCACCATTCTGGCCGGGTGACGGTCCGTCGTCACTGCCCCGCGTACTTCTTGCTGACGGACTCGTAGATGCCCTTGGCTTCCTTGCCAAAGCGTGGTCCGGCCAGCCAGCCGGCCGTCGCCGGGCCGATGGAGGTGTTCGAGACCAGCGCGGGCTTGCCGTCCTGGCCCTCCGCGACCCAGCCACCACCGGAGGAGCCGCCCGTCATGCTGCAGCCGATGCGGTACATCGTGGGGTCCTGCGCGGTCAGCGAGAGCCGGCCCGGCTTGTCCGCGCACTGGAGGGCCTTCTGGCCGTCGTACGGCGGAGCGGCCGGGAAGCCGGTGGCCGTCATGCTGTCGATCTCCGGCACGGCCGGCGCGTTGAATTCGACTGGCAGCGCGGAACCCACCGTCTCCTCCAGGGACTTACCCGCCGCGCCCTTCTCAGGCGTGACATGCAGCACCGCGAAGTCGTACGGGGCGCCCTGCCCGCCGGTCGAGGAACCCTGCGAGATCCACTGGTCGGACGTCTGCGCCCACTGGCCCCACCACACGCCGTAGGGCGCGATCTCCTGCTTGGTCGCCTTCTGCAACTCTGCCGTCGACATACCGCTGTTGTTGTACGACGGCACGAAGGCTATGTTGCGGTACCAGCCGCCCTTCTTGCCCGCGTGCACACAATGCCCCGCGGTCCACACCAGGTTGGACTTTCCGGGGTGTGCCGGGTCCTTCACCACGGTCGCGGAGCAGACCATGGAGCCCTCGGGGCTGTCGAAGAACAGCTTCCCGGATTCCGCGGCATTGGTGTGGTACGGCGTACGGACACCAGCGGCCTGGACCGGCGCGGGCGTCGGGTCCGTCACGCCCACGTCACCCGAGATGTCATTGTCGACCGGCCTCTCCGGCGACTTGTCGGCATCCCGCATCCGGTCCGGGTCCCAGAGGTCCTCGATGATCGGGTTGACGAAGTCCTTGGCCTCGCGCAGCCACTCGTCCTTGTCCCAGTTCTTCCACTCGCCGTTCTTCCACTGGTCGAGGTCGATCCCGTGCTCCTTGAGCCGGTCCTTCAGGTCGTCCGGAATAGTGATCTCGCCGTCCGAGGCCTGGCTGGCGGCGCTGCTCGCCTTGTCACTGGCGGTGTCCTCACCCGGACCGCAGGCAGTTGCGGTGAGCGCAAGGGCCGCAGTGACCGTGGCCACGGCGAGCACCGAGGGACGTGCGCTCCCCCGACGTGCGGTGAGAACTGGCCGAATGAGTCGCATGTAGTGATCCCCCTGGGACTTCGAAACTCAACACGTATGTACTGCACTTCGGAGCTGCTCCGAGCCAACTGCTCCGAACGGCCTGAGGACTCCCGAAAATTGGACCGAGACCTCCGTGCGGCCACCACTATGCCGGGGCCGAGGGGGACGGCACGCACCAGGGTCACGGTTCCGCCTCCGCAAGGATCTTCGGATTTACCCGTGATCCCCGGCGTCCGGCGTCGTTGGTACGACGAGGGACTCGAGGGCGGCGTTCATCCGCACAGTCCGTCCATGTGTCGATGTACTGACGTGCAACGCAATCGTTACAGCGGGAGGACCAACAGCCGTGGCCGTGACCGAACCAGCTCCGGTGGCAGCACCGGCGGTGCACGAGGGGATCCTGCGCCGCCAGTCGCTGCGCGAATCCGCCGCCCGTACCTATGCGCGTTCACTGCCGATCGTGCCGGTACGCGCCCGTGGGATGACCATCGAAGGCGCGGACGGGCGGCGATACCTCGACTGTCTCTCCGGGGCCGGCACTCTGGCGCTAGGGCACAACCATCCGGTGGTCCTGGAGGCGATCAAGAAGGTGATCGCCTCGGGCGCACCGCTGCATGTGCTCGACCTCGCCACGCCGGTCAAGGACGCCTTCACCACGGAGCTGTTCGCCACCCTGCCGCGGCAGTTCGCCGACAATGCCCGGATCCAGTTCTGCGGACCGGTCGGTACGGATGCCGTCGAGGCAGCATTCAAACTGGTCCGTTCCGCGACCGGTCGCAGCGGACTCCTCGCCTTCACCGGCGCCTACCACGGGATGACGGCAGGAGCCCTTGCCGCCTCGGGCGGCGCCGAGGACGTACGGGTGACGCGTCTGCCCTTCCCGCAGAACTACCGCTGCCCCTTCGGTATCGGCGGCGAGCGCGGCGCGGAGATCGCCGCCCGGTGGACCGAGAACCTCCTGGACGACCCCAAGGGAGGCGCACCCACGCCGGCCGGGATGATCCTCGAACCGGTGCAGGGGGAGGGCGGTGTGAACCCCGCCCCCGACAGCTGGATGCGCCGAATGCGCGAGATCACCGAGAACCGGTCCGTCCCCCTGATCGCCGACGAGGTTCAGACGGGCGTCGGCCGTACCGGTGCATTCTGGGCGGTCGAGCACAGCGGGATCGTGCCCGACGTAATGGTGCTCTCCAAGGCCATCGGCGGATCCCTCCCGCTCGCAGTGATCGTCTACCGCTCCGAACTCGACACCTGGCAGCCGGGCGCCCACGCCGGCACCTTCCGGGGCAACCAGCTCGCGATGGCGGCGGGCACGGCCACCCTTGCCTTCGTGCGGGAGCACCACCTCGCCGAGCGCGCCGCGACACTCGGCGCCCGGATGGTCGCACGCCTCCAGGCACTGGCCACGGACCACCCGTCCATCGGGGACGTCCGCGGGCGGGGCCTGATGATCGGGGTGGAGCTCGTCGACCCCGAGGCCGCTGCGGGGAGCGACAGGCCCGAGCCACCGCCCGCCCCGGTTCTGGCCGCCGCAGTCCAACAGGAATGCTTGCGCCGCGGCCTCATCGTCGAACTCGGCGGACGCCACTGTGCCGTCGTACGCCTGCTCCCTCCCCTCACGCTCACCGACGAACAGGCAGCAGCGGTTGTGGACCGTCTCGCCGACGCCCTGTCAGCTGCCGAGCGCTCGCCGCACCGCCGAACCACGACCGGGTCGGCTCGCTGACCCCGGACACCCTCACAAGGAAGACCGCCGTGAACCCCACTCCCGCGCCCCAGGCCGACGGCTCTCCCCCCACCCAACAGCGAGGACAGGCCGGACTCACCGGCGATCTCGTCGTCGAGCAGACCACCGTGCCCCGCCAGATGGCGGCACCACACGACGAGCGGTACGCCCCGAAGGCCACGTTCACCTGTGCGGCACCCCTCGACCTCCTCGACCATCCGGATCCGCTGCGGGCCGCCGACACCGCGGGCGTCGAGAATCTGCTCCGCTGCTGGGTCCGGGAGAACGACCTGCCCCGGCCGGGCGGGGACAGACTCCGCATCCCGCTCCCCGCCAGCGGGACCGCTCTGCTCGTCCCCGTTCTCTACTGGTCCGCCACGGGCTGGCACCGCTTCGGCATGCCTGCCCTGGAGGGGGCACCCGAAGGAGCACCGCCCACCGACGCCGTCACGGTCGCCGCTCTCCTGGGCCGCGAGTCCGACCGCCACGAAGGCGCCGACATGGTGGCCCGGGTCGCCGACTCCGTACAGCGGACGGCCGGCTTCATCGCCGAGCGGCGCCGCACCCCCGGCGCCCCGGCCGAAGCGGACCTTTTCCTCACCGCCGAGCAGTCACTTCTCCTCGGACATCCGCTCCACCCCACCCCCAAGAGCCGAGAAGGCCTCTCGGACTCCGAATCCCGCCTCTACTCACCCGAGTTGCACGGCTCCTTCCCGATGCACTGGATGGCTGTCGACCGGTCCGTGCTGGCCACCGACTCCGCCTGGACCGACACAGGCCGTCCCGTGTCGGCCACGGAACTGATCACCTCCCATGCGGAAGGACTGCAACTCCCCGACAACACTGCGCCGATTCCGCTCCACCCCTGGCAGGCCCGCGAACTCGGACACCGGCCCGAAGTCGCCGCCCTGCTCGACGCCGGACTCCTGCACGACCTCGGACCGCACGGGAAGCACTGGCACCCCACCTCATCCGTCCGTACTGTGCATCGACCCGGTGCCGAGGTCATGCTCAAGCTCTCCCTCGGCATTCGCATCACCAACTCCCGTCGTGAGAATCTCCGCAAGGAACTCCACCGTGGAGTGGAGGTCCACCGGCTGCTCCGGAGCGGACTCGCCGCACAGTGGCACGCCGTCCACCCGGGCTTCGACATCGTCCGTGACCCCGCCTGGCTCGCTGTCGACGGCCCGGACGGCGAGCCGGTCGCGGGCCTCGACGTGATGCTGCGCCACAACCCGTTCGGTCCGTACGACGACGCGGTCTGCATCGCCGCGCTCACCGCCCCGCGCCCCTGGCCGGACCGGACGGGCATGCATACGCGCATCGCCGAGATCGTGATCTCCCTGGCCGCTGCCACCGGAAGAGCAGTGGGAGCCGTCGCCACCGAGTGGTTCCTGCGTTACCTCGACCGCGTCGTACGCCCCGTGCTCTGGCTCGACGCCCACGCAGGCGTGGCCCTCGAAGCCCACCAGCAGAACACCCTGGTGCTGCTCGATCCCCACGGTTGGCCCGTCGGCGGCCGGTACCGCGACAATCAGGGCTACTACTTCCGCGAGTCCCACCGTGCGGCACTGGAGCACCGACTCCCCGGCATCGGATCGGCCAGCGACACCTTCGTCTGTGACGCGGTCACAGACGAGCGCTTTGCCTACTACCTCGGCATCAACAATGTGTTGGGCCTGATCGGGGCCTTTGGTGCCCAGCACCTCGCCGACGAACGCGTGCTCATCGCCGCGTTCCGTCGATTCCTCGGCTCGGCCGCCGCGCTGGGCTCCCCGCTGCCCGCACATCTGCTGGAAAGCTCCCACCTGCGGTGCAAGGCCAACCTGCTGACTCGGCTTCACGGACTCGACGAACTCGTCGGGCCTGTCGACACCCAGTCCGTCTACGTCACCATTGCCAACCCCCTATGTGTCTGAGGGAACATGACCACCGCCTGAACCGCCGAGAGGAGAGCGACACCGTGGCTCCCGCCGATGCGCACACCGGCACCGGTACCGGCCCTGCCCCAGAGGCCGACAAAGCTACCGAGGATACCTTGGACCTGCCGCTCTTCGAAGAAGTCCACATGCTGTTCGGCGAGGACGCACCAGCCACCGCAACACGCCCCAAACCGCCGAACGCGTCCGCGTCATCCGAATCGGACGACGCGGGTCCGGCCGCAGGCACGCAGGCAATCATGAGCAGGCCGACCGCCTCGGATTTGCTCGACCACCCTGGCGACTGGGGACCGGTCACCACCCAGGCCGGAGTGTTCCAACTCGTCCCCGTGCGACTGGAACGTGATCTCGCCGTGATCAGCCGCTGGATGAACGATCCCGCAGTCGCCGCATTCTGGGCACTCGCCGGATCCGAGTCCGTCACAGCCGACCATCTGCGCCCTCAACTCGACGGCGACGGGCGCAGCGTCCCGTGCCTCGGCGTGCTGGCAGGCGTGCCCATGAGCTACTGGGAGATCTATCGCGCGGATCTCGATCCGCTGGCGCGTCACTACCCCGCCCGACCGCACGACACCGGAATCCACCTCCTCATCGGCGGTGTGAACAACCGCGGGCGCGGGGTCGGCACCACCTTGCTCCGGGCCGTCTCCGACCTCGTACTCGACAACCGTCCGCTGTGCGCACGTGTCGTGGCAGAGCCCGACCTGCGTAACACCCCTTCCGTCTCCGCCTTCCTCAGTGCAGGCTTCCGCTTCTCCGCGGAAGTCGAACTCCCCGACAAACGAGCCGCCCTGATGATCCGCGACCGAACGCACCGTGCCCAGCTGTGAACGATCTGCTGCATTGCCTATACCGCTCGAACCCCATCGGTTCCATCCCGAGGAGTCACCGTGCCGAAATATCCTGCGAGTCATGATTCAGCGGAGGCTGTTGCCCTGCCCAATACACCAGAACTGAACCGGACGGTCTGGGACGGAGCCGCCACCCGACTGCTTGCGAAGATGCTCGGTCAATTCGCCTACGAGGAAGTCATCGAGCCGGTCCGGCAGGCCGGCGGGGGTGATGCGTACACCCTCAGGCTCGACGACGGTGGAACCTTGAGCTTCAGCGCACGGCGGGGCGTGTACGGCAGTTGGCACATCGTCCCCGATTCGATTCTGGAGACGTGCGGGAGCGCCCAGGAGCCGTCGGCGGACTCGACGCGGAACCGCGGCCGGGGCGTGCCTGCCGAGCCACTGCGGGACCGGAACACCGGCACCGTCCCGTTCCGTGACCCATTGCAGTTCCTCGCCCGCGCCCGACACCTCCTCGGGATCGACGGCGCCACCCTCGGCCACCTCATCCGCGAGATCACCACCACCCTCGCCGCCGACGCCCGGCTCGACCGCACCGCGCTCTCCGCCGCCCGGCTGGCCGATCTCGACTACGCCGAGCTGGAAGGGCACCAGACAGGACACCCCTGGCTCGTCGCCAACAAGGGGCGTCTCGGCTTCTCCGCCACCGACGCCTCCCGCTACACACCCGAGGCCCGCAGGCCGGTCAGGCTGCCGTGGATCGCCGTCTCCACCCGGATCGCCGCCTACCGAGGGGTGACCGGTCTGGCCTCACCCGAGCAGCTGTACATGCGGGAACTCGATCCGGCGGTTCGTGATTCCTTCGCCGCCCTGCTCCGCGCCCGCGACCTCGATCCCGGCAGCTATCTCTGTCTTCCCGTGCACCCCTGGCAGTGGGACGAATGGATCGTTCCGGTCTTCGCCCCGGCCATCGCCGCAGGCGACATCGTTCCGCTCCACACCGACGCCGACCTCCGGCTGCCTCAGCAGTCCATCCGCACCTTCGCCAATGTGACCCGCCCCGACCGGCACACCGTCAAACTGCCGCTGTCGATCCTCAATACGCTGGTCTGGCGAGGACTGCCGACCGAACGCACCCTCGCAGCCCCCGCCGTCACCACCTGGGTCCAGGGGCTGCGCGACCGGGACGCCTTTCTGCGCGACACGTGCAGGGTCATCCTGCTCGGCGAGGTGGCCTCCGTGACCGTCGAGCATCCGCTCTACGACCACCTTCCGGAGACTCCGTACCAGTTCAAGGAGATCCTCGGCGCGATCTGGCGAGAACCCCTCCAGCCCCGGCTCGCGCCGGGCGAACGGGCCCGGACCCTTGCCTCGCTGCTCCACACCGATCCACAGGGCCGCGCTTTCACGGCCGAGCTCGTCGCCCGCTCGGGGCTGACGCCCACCACCTGGCTGACCCGGCTCTTCGCCGCGCTGCTCCCGCCGCTGCTGCACTTCCTCTACCGCTACGGCACCGTGTTCTCCCCGCACGGAGAGAACGCCATCGTTGTCTTCGACGACCAGGACGTACCGGTTCGCATGGCGATCAAGGACTTCGTGGACGACGTGAACATCAGCGCCCAGCCGCTGCCGGAGCACGAGTCGATGCCGGGGGATGTACGCCGCATCCTGCTCACCGAGCAGCCCTCCTTCCTCACCCAGTTCATCCACTCCGGACTGTTCATCGGTGTCTTCCGCTTCCTGTCCCCGCTGTGTGAGGAACAACTCGGAGTCCCGGAGGCTGATTTCTGGTCACTCGTGAGGGCCGAGATCCTGCGGCACCACGCCCGCTTCCCCGAGCTCAAGGAGCGATTCGAGATGTTCGACATGCTGACGCCCCGCATCGAACGTCTCTGTCTGAACCGGAACCGCCTGTACGTGGACGGTTACCGGGACCGGCCCCGGCGCCCGCACGCCGCCATCCACGGGACCGTTCCCAACCCGCTCCACGCCTCCGTCTGAGTCCGGGAGTGATCGCCGTTGTCAGTGGTGCCCCGTAGGGTGGTCGGGCTATGACAAAGCCATCCCTCCCCGAGCTTCTCCACGCCGCCGTGACCGCCGTCGGTGGTACGGAACGGCCCGGCCAGGCCGCCATGGCCGAGGCTGTTGCCGAGGCTGTCGACGACAATGCCCATCTGCTCGTCCAGGCCGGCACCGGCACGGGCAAATCCCTTGGCTACCTGGTGCCCGCGCTGGCGCACGGGGAGCGCGTCGTGGTGGCGACGGCGACCCTGGCACTGCAACGCCAGCTCGTGGAGCGCGACCTTCCGCGTACGGTCGACGCTCTGCATCCGCTGCTGCGCCGCCGCCCCCAGTTCGCCATGCTCAAAGGCCGCTCGAACTATCTCTGCCTGCACCGGCTCCATGAAGGAGTGCCCCAGGATGAGGAGGAGGGGCTCTTCGACCAGTTCGAGGCAGCGGCCCCGTCGAGCAAGCTCGGTCAGGATCTGCTGCGGCTGCGGGACTGGTCGGACGAGACCGACACAGGCGATCGCGACGACCTCACCCCGGGCGTATCCGACCGTGCCTGGGCGCAGGTCTCCGTCTCCTCCCGCGAATGTCTGGGCGCCAGCAAGTGCGCGTACGGTGCGGAGTGCTTCGCGGAGCAGGCCCGTGAGCGTGCCAAGCTCGCCGATGTCGTTGTCACCAATCACGCCCTGCTTGCCATCGATGCCATCGAGGGCGCTCCGGTGCTTCCACAGCACGAGGTACTGATCGTCGACGAGGCCCATGAACTGGTCTCCAGGGTCACCGGAGTGGCCACCGGCGAGCTCACGCCCGGCCAGGTCAACCGCGCGGTACGCCGAGCGGCGAAGCTGGTCAACGAGAAGGCCGCCGACGCACTGCAGACCGCGTCGGAGGGCTTTGAGCGAGTGATGGAGCTGGCGCTTCCCGGTCGTCTGGAAGAGGTCCCCGAGGACCTCGGCTACGCATTGCTCGCGCTGCGTGACGCCGCGCGCACGGTGATCTCGGCCCTGGGTACCACCCGGGACAAGTCCGTCCAGGACGAGGACGCCGTCCGCAAGCAGGCACTCGCATCGGTGGAGACCATTCACGGCGTGGCCGAGCGCATCACCCAGGGCTCGGAGTACGACGTCGTCTGGTACGAGCGTCATGACCGTTTCGGCGCCTCTGTGCGGGTCGCCCCGCTCTCCGTCTCCGGGCTTCTTCGCGAGAAGCTCTTCGCCGAGCGGTCTGTCGTCCTCACCTCGGCCACGCTCAAGCTCGGCGGGGATTTCAATGGGGTGGGGGCGTCGCTCGGACTCGCTCCCGAAGGCACTGCGGGTGACGACATCCCGCAGTGGAAGGGGCTCGACGTCGGATCGCCGTTCGACTACCCCAAGCAGGGAATCCTGTACGTCGCCAGGCATCTGGCCACGCCCGGTCGGGAGGGTTCTCGCACCGACATGCTGGATGAGCTCGCCGAACTGGTGGAGGCGGCGGGCGGGCGCACTCTCGGACTGTTCTCGTCCATGCGGGCGGCCCAGGCCGCCGCCGAGGAACTGCGCGGCCGACTCGACAAGCCGATCCTGCTGCAGGGCGAGGAGACTCTCGGAGAGCTGATCAAGAATTTCGCGGCCGATCCCGAGACTTGCCTCTTCGGCACGCTTTCGCTCTGGCAGGGCGTGGATGTGCCAGGAGCCAGCTGTCAGCTGGTGGTCATGGACAGGATCCCATTCCCGCGCCCCGACGACCCGCTGATGAGCGCACGCCAGAAGGCGGTCGAGGAGGCGGGAGGAAATGGGTTCATGGCTGTCGCGGCGACGCATGCCGCGCTTTTGATGGCTCAGGGCGCCGGCCGGCTCGTACGGGCCACGGGCGACAAGGGTGTGGTCGCGGTGCTCGATCCGCGGCTGGCCAACGCCCGGTACGGCAGCTATCTGCGCGCCTCGCTGCCCGATTTCTGGTACACCACCGACCGCAACCAGGCGCGCCGCTCACTTGCGGCTATCGACGCGGCAGCCAAGGCCAACGGCCAGTAGCCCGCCCGGGTGCGCGGCGCAACAGGCAGGGCCCCGGGATCGGCGCAGTGGATCCCGGGGCCCGGTCGGAACCGGCGAGTGTTCACACCCGCCGCAGCACTGCCACCACCTTGCCGAGGATCGTCGCCTCGTCGCCCGGGATCGGCTGGTACGCGGAGTTGTGTGGGAGCAGCCACACATGGCCGTCCTCCCGCTTGAAGCGCTTGACCGTGGCCTCACCGTCCAGCATGGCTGCCACAATGTCGCCGTTCTCCGCGACGGGCTGGCGCCGCACGGTGACCCAGTCGCCGTCACAGATCGCCGCCTCGATCATCGAGTCACCGACGACCTTGAGCACGAACAGCTCTCCGTCACCGACCAGCTGGCGGGGGAGCGGGAAGACGTCCTCGACCGATTCCTCGGCAAGGATCGGGCCACCGGCTGCGATCCGGCCGACCAGCGGCACATACGATGCCGCGGGCTTTCCCGTCGTATCAGTGGGCTGCGGGCTGGGCTGGTCCGAACCGCGGACCTCGTACGCCCGCGGGCGATGGGGGTCGCGACGCAGGAAACCCTTGCGCTCCAGAGCCATCAGCTGATGGGCTACGGAAGACGTGCTGGACAGGCCCACCGCCTGACCGATCTCCCGCATCGAGGGCGGGTACCCACGCCGCTGCACGGAGTCCCGGATCACCTCGATCACTCGCCGCTGCCGGTCCGTGAGTCCCGAGCTGTCCGCCCGGATACCTGGAGGGCGGCCGGGCAACGACCGCGCTGGGCGCACGGGCTCCGGCCCCTCCGTGTTCGTGACTGAGTCATTCATGGCATGCACCGGCTCGAGTCGGTTCTGGGAGCGGTCCTGGGCAGTGATGGTGGCACTGTCTGCGGTGGTGGTCACGTCGGCCCCTCTCGAATGGTCTCCCTAGCTGGACAACGGTAGTAGCTTTCGAAAGGTTGCGCCAAACACACGTTCGAGTGAAAAACAAATAAAAGTCTGTCCTGTGTTCACTGCTGGGTGTATGTGCGACGGTCGGAGTGACCGGGACCCTGCTTGGGTCGACCCCTTGGGACGGCCGGCAATTCGGACCATCACGCTAGCGTTCGGCGGCGCGGCGTCGCCACGCGGGGTGGCCTCCGTGTCGTTGTCCGAGTCCGACAGCAGGAGCCCCGCAATCCTGGCAGCCCCGCGATTCCCGTAACCTCGTGCTCGGCCGTACGCTGCCTGCGGTCCGCTCGCGATGCGCGACACGCGCCAGGACCGATTGTGCGACCAAACCCAAGATCTAGTGGTTGGATTGTTCCAGTCGCCCAGAAGTTGTGGTCTCCGGTCCGCCGGGGGTGCGGCCATCGCCTATGCTTGTGATTGCTTCGAGGGGCCCTGGCGGGCCCTGAAGAGGCTATTCAGTCGTGCTGTGAAGGAGGGTTGGGAGCCATGCACTGCCCCTTCTGCAGGCACCCCGACAGCCGGGTCGTCGACAGTCGCACCACCGATGACGGCACGTCGATCCGCCGCCGCCGCCAGTGCCCCGACTGCTCCCGCCGTTTTACGACGGTGGAGACCTGCTCGCTGATGGTGGTGAAGCGCAGCGGTGTGACCGAACCCTTCAGCCGTACCAAGGTCATCTCCGGCGTGCGCAAGGCATGCCAGGGGCGGCCGGTCACCGAGGACGCCCTCGCCAAGCTCGGCCAGTGGGTCGAGGAGGCGGTGCGTGCCACCGGCAGCGCCGAGCTGACCACCCATGACGTGGGTTTGGCCATCCTCGGTCCCCTGCAGGAACTCGACCTCGTCGCGTACCTGCGTTTCGCGTCCGTGTACCGGGCGTTCGACACACTTGAAGACTTCGAGACCGCCATCGCGGAACTCCGCGAACGGTGGCCTCACGTGGAGGAGAGCGGGAGGGGCGAGACCGTTGAGGTCCCCGTTCCCGCCGTCGCCGCCGACTGAGCGACACCGGCCGATCGGCACAGGTCCGTGGATCGGCGACAGGGCGGCTGTATATAGACCCGCTCCGGGTGCTGTGCGTGGCGCCCGAAGCATCGGAGACAGACTGTGCCCCGGGAAGTTCTGGGCACTTCAGGGCGTTTTTGCCCACATATGGGAGGCGGCATGACAGAGACGGCGAGCGGCCCGGCACGAGGTTCCCGAGCCAAGGGATCCAAGTCGAGCAAGGGGCTGCGTATCGAGCGCGTCCACACCACCCCCGGCGTACATCCGTACGACGAGGTGGCGTGGGAGCGCCGTGACGTCGTCATGACCAATTGGCGCGACGGCTCGATCAACTTCGAGCAGCGCGGCGTCGAGTTCCCCGACTTCTGGTCGGTGAACGCGGTCAACATCGTCACCAGCAAGTACTTCCGCGGGGCTGTCGGCACCCCGCAGCGCGAGACCGGTCTGCGACAGCTCATCGACCGGATCGTGAAGACGTACCGCAAGGCCGGCGAGGACCACGGCTACTTCGCCTCTCCTGCGGACGCCGAGATCTTCGAGCACGAGCTGGCGTACGCCCTCCTGCACCAGATCTTCAGCTTCAACTCGCCGGTCTGGTTCAACGTCGGCACGCCACAGCCGCAGCAGGTCTCCGCCTGCTTCATCCTGGCCGTCGACGACTCCATGGAGTCGATCCTCGACTGGTACAAGGAAGAGGGCATGATCTTCAAGGGCGGCTCCGGCGCCGGCCTGAACCTCTCCCGTATCCGCTCCTCCAAGGAGCTGCTGTCCTCCGGGGGCAACGCCTCCGGCCCGGTCTCCTTCATGCGTGGTGCCGACGCATCCGCCGGGACGATCAAGTCCGGCGGAGCCACCCGACGCGCTGCCAAGATGGTCATTCTCGACGTCGACCACCCCGACATCGAGAACTTCATCGAGACCAAGGTGAAGGAAGAGGAGAAGATCCGCGCCCTGCGCGACGCGGGCTTCGACATGGACCTGGGCGGCGACGACATCACGTCCGTCCAGTACCAGAACGCCAACAACTCGGTGCGTGTGAACGACGAGTTCATGAAGGCCGTCGAGTCCGGCGGCAAGTTCGGGCTGCGTGCCCGGATGACGGGTGACGTCATCGAAGAGGTCGAAGCCAAGTCCCTCTTCCGTAAGATGGCCGAGGCCGCCTGGGCCTGTGCCGACCCGGGCATCCAGTACGACGACACGATCAACCGCTGGCACACCTGCCCGGAGTCCGGCCGGATCAACGGCTCGAACCCCTGCAGCGAGTACATGCACCTGGACAACACCTCGTGCAACCTGGCCTCGCTGAACCTGATGAAGTTCCTCAAGGATGACGGCAAGGGCAGCCAGTCCTTCGACACCGAACGCTTCGCCAAGGTCGTCGAGCTGGTCATCACCGCGATGGACATCTCCATCTGCTTCGCCGACTTCCCGACCCAGAAGATCGGCGAGAACACCCGCGCCTTCCGCCAGCTGGGCATCGGTTACGCCAACCTCGGCGCCCTGCTGATGGCCACCGGCCACGCGTACGACAGCGACGGCGGCCGCGCCCTCGCCGGTGCCATCACCTCGCTGATGACCGGCACCTCGTACAAGCGTTCCGCCGAGCTCGCCGCGGTCGTCGGCCCGTACGACGGCTATGCCCGCAACGCCGAGCCGCACCAGCGCGTCATGAAGCAGCACGCCGACGCCAACACCGCGGCCGTCCACATGGACGACCTGGACAGCCCGATCTGGGCCGCCGCGACGGAGGCCTGGCAGGACGTGATCCGCCTCGGCGCGAAGAACGGTTTCCGCAACGCCCAGGCATCGGTCATCGCGCCCACCGGCACCATCGGTCTCGCGATGTCCTGCGACACCACCGGCCTCGAGCCCGACCTCGCCCTGGTCAAGTTCAAGAAGCTGGTCGGCGGCGGCTCGATGCAGATCGTCAACGGCACCGTCCCGCAGGCCCTGCGCCGCCTGGGCTACCAGGAGGAGCAGATCGAGGCGATCGTCGCCCACATCGCCGAGCACGGCAATGTGATCAACGCCCCCGGTCTGAAGACCGAGCACTACGAGGTCTTCGACTGCGCGATGGGCGAGCGTTCCATCTCCGCGATGGGCCACGTGCGCATGATGGCGGCGATTCAGCCGTGGATCTCCGGCGCGCTCTCCAAGACGGTGAACCTGCCGGAGACGGCCACCGTCGAGGACGTCGAAGAGGTCTACTTCGAGGCGTGGAAGATGGGCGTCAAGGCGCTCGCGATCTACCGCGACAACTGCAAGGTCGGCCAGCCCCTCTCCGCGAAGACCAAGGAGAAGGAGAAGTCCGCAGCGGACGCAGTCACGGCCAAGGCCGAGGAGACCATCCGTACCGCGGTCGAGAAGGTTGTCGAGTACCGCCCGGTCCGTAAGCGCCTTCCCAAGGGCCGTCCCGGCATCACCACCTCCTTCACGGTGGGCGGCGCCGAGGGCTACATGACCGCCAATTCCTACCCGGACGACGGTCTCGGCGAGGTCTTCCTGAAGATGTCCAAGCAGGGCTCCACCCTCGCCGGCATGATGGACGCCTTCTCCATCGCCGTGTCGGTCGGTCTGCAGTACGGCGTCCCGCTGGAGACGTACGTCTCGAAGTTCACGAACATGCGCTTCGAACCGGCCGGTATGACGGACGACCCGGATGTGCGGATGGCGCAGTCGATCGTCGACTACATCTTCCGCCGCCTCGCGCTGGACTTCCTGCCCTTCGAGACCCGCTCGGCACTCGGCATCCACTCGGCCGAGGAGCGTCAGCGGCACCTCGACACCGGTTCGTACGAGCCCTCTCTGGAGGACGAGCTGGACGTCGAAAGCCTGGCCCAGTCCGCCCCGGTGCGGACGGAGCCTCTGAAGGCGGTGGCTGCCGTGCAGGAGGCCGAGAAGCCCGCCCCGAAGACGGCGCACACCTCGGCTGAGCTTGTCGAAATGCAGCTGGGCATCAGCGCGGACGCGCCGCTCTGCTTCTCCTGCGGTACGAAGATGCAGCGCGCCGGATCCTGCTACATCTGCGAGGGCTGCGGCTCGACAAGCGGTTGCAGCTGACATCGGGCGCCATCGCGTGGGGCACAACGTCCGCCCCCGCCCGCGCGCCTAGCTGATCAGCAGCTCGTACGAAGGGGACCGACCACAGCCGGTCCCCTTCGTCGTGCCGCAGCCCCGGGGGACGGGGACGGGAGGTGTGCTGCGTGGACGTAACGTGTCACGTTCCGGGCGTACGGCTTCCCATCATTCCGGCGAACGAATCGGGGTCCCCGTTGAAACCCCGGACCGATCCGCGGAACTCCCAGACGCCGGAGGCACCGCGGATGAACTCGGCGACGATTGCCGCGGTGGCGGCGCCGACCGCTGAGAAGTCGTCCTCCGCAAGGTTCGTGTAGCCCTCCCGGATCTGAACGCTGGTGTTCGCTATTTCGGCGAATGTCCTGCGGCCGTCGCGCTGCTGAATGGCGACTCCGACGACGACCCGGGTGTAGGCGGTCGACAACCGGTCCAGTTCCAGAGTCATGACCTCGTCGAACCCGAAGCCCTGGCCGTTCCTGCTGTCGCGGTTGAGGGTGATGGTGCCGTCCGGGGAGCGGCTGTCGAAGTGCACGAGATACGCAGGGCTGCCGTACGGCGCCTGCGCGAGGTAGGTCGCCGCGATGATGTCGAGGTCGTGGGCCGGGGCACCCGGAGGGCTGGGGTCCCATTTGAGTCTGACTTCGACCTTTTCGATGTTCTTGTTGGGTGTGCTCATCGGATCTGCCTCCCTGGCTTGCCGCTGGGCCTTCGTAGGGCCGTTCATGCCACCTGATCATGTCCGCAACTGACCGTGGATCCAACCGGCTTGGCCGTCGGCGACGGAATCGGGCCACTGTCGGTTCCGGTGAGGGTGCCGGGGAACAGTGCGCCCAAGACCGTACGGGGCGTGCGGCTGAGCGGGCTCACTCCCGCTCGGTCCAGAAGAACGGTTGTGCAACGAGGCCACGGAGATCATTCTGCGATTCACGGCCATTGATTCGGGCGTACTCCATCAGAGCGTGACCCGCGCCGCGTTCGGCACCGTACGATGGCGCGGTGCTGGTCAAGTGGATTCGTTGCACCGTGGTGGACCGTCGAGGTTTTGAACGGGGACAGCGAAAGTGGGCGGGGCTGCTGGGTGAGCCGGGGTTCAGGGGACAGGGCGGAGGGTGGAGCCGAGGGCGTCCGGAAGTGGCCCACGTCTTCGCTTTCTGGGAGAACCGCGTCTTCTACGACTCGTTCATGGCGCGCGCGCACGACCAACTGGCTGCCGCGCAGTCCGGCACGTACAGCAGCATCCAGGTCAAGCTGTTCGAGTACCGCTTCGATGTGAAGACGGGCTTCGAGCCCCGCTTCACCGATGCGGATGTTGTCAGGGTGGCGCACAGCAAGGTGCACGAGGACCGGGTCGAGCATTTCGCGTTGATGCAGGAGAGAGTGTGGAATCCGGCGATGGCCGGATCGCCGGGCATGCTGCGAGGGGTGTTCGGGGAAGCGCCGGGGCACGAGTTCCTCGTGTTGTCCATGTGGCAGTCGAGCGCCGAGCGCGGCAAGTATCGGGCGGGAAGCATTGAGCGGCTGACACAACGGGCACAGACCGAGGACGACGTGTCGGCGGTGACGGGAGACGTCGTGCAGCTTGAGCCGTCCTGGACGGTGTGATCGGCTGACGGTGCTGCGGGGACAGCGCGTCGGAGCGATTCGTTCGCTGATGCTCGGAGAGGACGGGCGCTACACCCTTGACCGGCCGTTCGAGCGCTGGCGTACCCCTGAGCCGTACGGCATCAGCGGATAGAGTGGAAGGGCGATGACGACCGCTGACTCTGCTTCCGATCAACGTTTCGAACGAGCCCTGGCCAGTCTGCGAGGGCTGTCCGTGGGGGACGCACTCGGTTCCCAGTTCTTTGTGCCCGCCAACTATCCACTGCTGAAGCAGCGCGAACTTCCACCCGGCCCCTGGCAGTGGACGGACGACACCGAGATGGCCTCGTCGGTGCTGGCCGTGCTGGTGGGGCACGAGCGAATCGACCAGGACGCGCTCGCTCGTTCCTTCGCCGAGCATCATGACTTCGACCGGGGATACGGCCCTGCCGTGAACCGGCTGCTCAGGCTGGTAAGGGAGGGCGGCGACTGGCGGGAGCTGGCGTCGGCGCTGTTCCAGGGCCAGGGCTCCTGGGGCAATGGCTCGGCGATGCGTATTGCGCCGCTCGGCGCCTGGTACGCAGACGACCCTGAGCAGGCCACACACCAGGCCGAGATCTCCTCGTACCCCACACACCAGCATCGCGAGGCGGTCGCGGGAGCGATGGCTGTTGCGGCCGCAGCCTCGCTGGCGGCGGCGACAGAGGGACCACCCAGCCCGACAGAGCTCCTTGATGGTGTGATCGCGCTCGTGCCCCGCAGCGCGGTCGGTGCAGGGCTGCGCCGGGCACGCGACATGATCGACTACGGCGATGCCGGGACAGTCGCCGCGGTCCTCGGCAGCGGTCGCCGTACCAGTGCGCATGACACCGTTCCGTTCGCCCTCTGGTCGGCGGCGCGGAGCCTTGGCGATTTCGCGCAGGCTTTCTGGGGTACGGCCCAAGCGGGCGGCGATGTCGATACGACCTGTGCGATCGTCGGTGGGATCGTCGCAGCGGGCAAGGCGGGCGCACCACCTGCCGACTGGTCGGCACAGACTGAAGAGCTGCCGGACTGGCTCCCGCGGTAGTCCGATCTGGCGCAGGCATGCAACGCTTCGCGTACGAAAGGCGGAGGCAGTGATCGCGGCGGTGACGGAGACGATATCAACAGGTACGCCCCCGCCCCGGCTCCGCGTCGCGTTCCATCCTTCACGAATGTGATGCGGTCACTGCTGAGCACTGCCAGTTGGTGATCACCATTCGCGATTTCCTGGCGCCGGCACAACACCTCATGAGCACTGTCTTCGTACGCACAGGTCTTCGGGCGCATGTACCGCAGCAAACTGGCCACCAGGGGTTCATGACCGTGCAGCACTCCGTTCTGCGGCTCGGCGTGTGGCAGGGTCGGCCGTGGGGCGCCCCGGGGTGTTGTCGGCGCCCCCATCGGCGTACGCTGACAGGCGCCATGCCGTACGAACCACCCACGCACACTGTCGAGCGCTCACTGCGCGCTACCACTGGTGCCAAGACCGTCGCCGGTGTCGATGAGGTCGGACGCGGAGCGTGGGCGGGACCGGTCACTGTGTGTGCGGCCGTCACCGGCCTTCGCAGACCCCCCGCCGGACTCACCGACTCCAAGCTGATCAGCCCCAAACGCCGCGCGGAGCTTGCCCCGTTGCTGGAGCGCTGGGTCACCGCGTTCGGTCTGGGCGATGCCTCTCCGCAGGAGATCGACGACTTGGGGATGACGGCTGCCCTGCGCCTCGCAGCTGTGCGTGCCCTCGAAGCCCTGCCGGTGCGGCCCGATGCGGTGATACTCGACGGCAAACACGACTACCTGGGACAGCCCTGGCAGGTCCGCACGGTGGTCAAGGGCGACCAGTCCTGTATCGCGGTCGCGGCTGCTTCGGTGATCGCGAAGGTCCGACGGGACTCGATGATGGCCGAACTGGGCACGGATTCCGGCGAGTACGCCGCCTTCGCCTTCGGTGCCAATGCCGGTTACCCGTCGCCCGTGCACAGGGCCGCGCTGGAGGAGTGGGGGCCTACACCCCACCACCGCCTCTCGTGGTCCTACCTCGACGCGCTGCCCAGGTGGCAGCACCTCAAGAAGGTTCGCTTCTCCGCCGAGGCGGCTGCACTGGAAAGCGGGGGCCAACTCGGCTTCGAATTCTGATTGCGCACATGTACCCACCCGCTGATGCCTTGCGTGTCGGCATTTGATAGACAACAACCATGCCTCTCATCCCCGAGGAGCCTCAGATTCACGAGAGCGCCCAGGGTCCCCGCGTCACTCCGGCCGCAGGCCGCACCGCGTCGACCCCCCGTCCCGTACCCGGTCCGCGTTCAGCGGCCATGCCGCGCCCCGGTCGTCCGGGACCCGGCCCCGCGAGGCCCGCGCCCCCGGCGCAGCGTCCGCACTCCACCTCCGGCCAGCCGCAGGCGGCCCGGCCGGAGAATCGTTCCGCACCGCAGATCCAGCTGATCCCCGCCTCGGCCGCCGGCGCACTCGACGCCGCCGACGAAGCGGTGGACCTGCTGCTGGACTCCGGACGCGCACCAGGCGACATCCTGGTGCTCACCACGGATGAGCAGCACCCGTGGGCCGCGCACGAACTCTCCTTCGGAGAGGCCGCCTACTGGGAGCAGCAGGAAGCCGGCGATGACGTCTTCTTCGCCGGTGCCGCAGCCACGGACCGGGTGAACCCCCGCCCCGTGGTGATCGTCGCCGTCAACGGCGACGGCGGCGACGCCGTTACCGGCGCACTGTCCAGTGCTCAGGAACGCGCTGGTGCCCTGCTGATCGTGTGCGGGGACCCGCAACGGATCAACGCGGCGCTCGGCGCCGGCGTCTGATCCGCAGGGCGCACAGGGCCGTGGTGGCCCGGCTGCTCGACAGGGCAGCCGGGCCCGCAATCACGGGTCAGCGTGCCACGGTGCGTCGCAGCGCCTGAGCCGCACCGCCGCCGGTACGCAGCGGGACCGGATCGTGGTCGAGCGAAGTGCCGGCGAGAGCGGACGGCTGTGATGTCGAGTCGGGCCGACGCCCGCCCCGGCCCTCGCCCAGCACCTGCCAGCCACCGCGGGTCAGCGTGATGTAAGCGCCGCACCGAAGGCCGTGCAACGTGCAGGCGTCCCGCAGGCCCCACATCCACGCTCCGTCCTCCTCCGTCCAACGCTCGTCGCCCTCGCGGCAGTAGAGCAGTACTGCGGTACGGACAGGCGTGCGGCGGCGCAGGTCGTGCGGGATGACCCGCCGCAGATGCGCCAGCAGCGCGTTGCGGAACTCCCAGCCGTCCGCGGCTATGGAGCGGCGGGCGAACGAGGCGCTGGCCGTGAGGCGTTCCTCATGGTCGAGTACGGCGACGACAGCGGTCGCCGGGGTCGGCCGGTGCCGGGCGTGCAGGCCGCTGACAACCTCGCGGGGACTGCGCAGCAACGGTATGCCCGCCTCGGCCCACTCGGCCGGTTCGAGCATCCTGGCAAGGCGGTTGGCGGAATCGGCGGATGCCGAGGACGCCGACAACGAAGTAGCTGCGGACGGAGCGAATCCGAAGGTCACGATCCTCCCTTCGCATGCGCGCCCACGGCGCGGGCAGAGTCGGGTGAGGGCGCGCCACGGCACAGCCCTTCCGGGCCGCGAAGGGACCGTGCGGGGAGCGAGTCCAATTCTTCCTGGCGTATCGGCAGGCGGCAACGAGCAATTGGCGCAGCTGACGGGAATCAGCCGGATTGACTCTGATATCCCTGCCCACGCCATGCCCGGATGACGCCCCCTGCCACGCTTGAACGGCGGGGACCAGCGGAATCACTCCCGGCGCAGCAGCCGCGCGTGGTCGGGCACAGCATGCTGCTTGTTCAAAGACGCGATGCGTGGGGCGGACCGGGCGAAGGAGCCGGTCCGCCCCACGTTGTCACTGCGTCAGCGGTTGATCTCGACGAACCGTATGCCGTCGTTGTTGGCAGGATTGGCATCGGTCGAGCCGACTGTCTGGATGCTGTACCGCACGGCCTCCGGAACGCCGGTGGCTTCCTTGGGCACCTTTACCTTGAACGTGAAGGTGGCCTGCGCAGGGATGTCCCCGAGATCGCAAGTGACGGTTCCGTCCTTGGCAGGCACGGCGCACCCCTTGGGCCGCCCGTGCAGCGAGTATCCCGGGAAGGGCTCGAGCCGGATCGTCCCCTTGGCGGGCTGCGAGCCCTGATTGCCGTAGTCGAAGTCGTACGTGACCACTCCATCGGCATCCGGCTTCGAGGCACGGGGCGGCGGAAACATGAACAGGTCCACGTCGGCTTCCTCTGCCACGGCCTTGGTCGCGCTGACGCTGTCGCCCGAGGCGGAACCGCCGGCCGCGCCCTTCTCGACCAGCTCGACGCTCAGCGCGGGCTTCGAGGCGTCCCATGCGCCGTCGGGCGCCTGCAAACGAGCCTTGGTCTTACCGGACTTGGGCAGGTCGTCGTAGGTGATGCTCACCGTTGACCGGTCTACCCGCGTGCCCCTGCTGGCGACGGCCGCCCAGGTAAATCCGTTCTCCACGGTCATCCTCAACTCGGCCCCCGCCGCCGGGCGCTCGCCCTTCCATCCGAAGGTCACGGGGACGGCCAGGCGGCCCCCGCGCGGTACGTTCAACGAGTCCGGGGTCTGCGCGAAGAGGCTCGTGCGGGCATTGGTGGAGGCGGAGGCAGCACTCGGCGTGGCCTTCGCGGAAGAACTGTCGGGCGACGAGCATGCACTGACCAGCAGGGTGGCGGACAGTGCGGCGACGCAGGCAAGGCGGGCGGTGCGCATGCGGGACGGAAGTGCGTGCTGGGTGGTCATGTGGTTCGGGTCAACTCCGCGTAGACGATGATGTTGTCGGGCCTGTGGCCGTCGGTGAGGGAGCCGCCGCAGGTGACGACGCGCAGGGCGGCTGTGCTGGTGTCGCCGTAGACCCGCTCGGTGGGAAAGTGGTCCTTGGGGACCTGTTGCAGCTCACGGACGGTGAACTCGGCTCGCGTGCCGTCCGCCCGGTCAACCAGGATCGTGTCCCCGGGGCGCGTACGGGAGATGTCGTGCAGCACGGCGGGGCCCTCGACAGTGTCGAAGTGGCCGATGAGTACGGCCGGCCCACGCTCCCCCGGAGTGACTGCTCCGGTGTACCAGCCCATGCGGTCCGCCTGGGCGACGGAGGGCACCTGCACGCTCCCGTCGCTGCGCAGTCCGAGTGGCAGCAGCGGCCCCGTGTCCACGCCCGCGGCCGCTATGCGGACCCGGACCGGCTCGGACCGGGCCAGGGGAGGCACGGCAGCGGGCGTGGTCGTCGATGGGGAGGTGTCAGGCCGGGAGGCTGCCGTCGGGATGTGCGCGCCCGGGTCGCCGGCCGGGGCGCCCAGGCCGCCGTACACGGCGATGCCAACGCCGAGGGCGAGCGAGCCCGCCCCCGCCACGGCGCCGCCGCCGGGGCGCCGCGGACGCGAGCCCGCGACGCCCCGGCGGCACGCGTGCCTGCCGGTCATCAGACGGCGGAGCCGCGGCGCCGCCTGATGACGGAGTAGCCGAGGGCCGCGGCACCGAGGGCGGCGACACCGCCGCCTACGGCGATGAGAGTGGTGTTGTTGTCCGTGACACCCTCGGCACCGGCATCGACGCCACCCTTGGGCTTGTCGGCGGTCTGTCCGGCGCCCTTGTCCTTGTCCGTGCCGGCGTCGGAGCCCGCACCGCCGGTGGAAGCCTTGACGGCGAGAGGCTTGCCGTCGGCGCCGACGAGGTACCAGGTGGTCCCGGCACCGCCCGGGGCGAGGCCGTGCCCCTTGACGTCGCCGGCCGCCGCGTCCTTGGAGAAGTAATACAGCGCCTGGTCGTTGATGGTGAGCTGCTGCTTGCCCTTGGTCGGGGCCTGGGCGGAGTCGATGTGTCCGAGCTTGCCGGTCACAGCGCTGTCCGCCTCCTGCTTGTCGTCCGCGAGTGCGGCAGGCCAGGCGGTCACGCACTTCTCGTCGGCGCAGGCGGAGGTGCCCGCAGAGTCCTTCTCCCAGACGTAGAGGGCGTTGCCGTCCGAGTCGGCGAGCGCCTTGCCGTACTGAGTGTCGATCAGCTTGAGTTCGCCGGTCACGGTGGACTCGGTGAGCGCGAGCGCGCTGGGGGCGCCGAGGCCGACGAGAAGGAAGGCGGCGGCCGCCGTGGTCGCGAGGCGCTTGCTGGTCATGCTGTCACTCCTGTTGGTGTTGTCCTGCGATGCGATGGTCGGCAGGTCTGGACCGAACTGCCGTACCGGGAAGGGAAAGATGAATACGCCTCAGGCGTGAAGACGTGTCAGGTCTTGTTGCTCGGCGTCGAGAATGCTGATCCGGGCGATGTCCTGGGCCTTGATGCCCGTGGCGCCGGTGACGCTGACCTTGCCGTTGTCGGGGCTGACCCAGACCGCTGCCACTTCCTTGCGGCCGTCGCGGTTCTCGGTCACGAGCGTCACACGCTCATTCGGTGGAAGGTCGTGCAGAGTGAGGCGTACCTCGGTGCCCCAGGGCCGGGAAGCCAGCTCGGCGCTGCCGGTGACTTGGCCGGGGGCTCCGCCGAGGGGTATGTCGCGCACGGCGGCGGCCTGCGGCGGCGCGCCGCCACCGGACGTGGCGGTGCCGAGAGTGAAGCCGATCCCTGCGGCGCAGGCGGCCAGGGCGACCCCGGCCGCGGCCAGCCGCCATCTCATCGGCCGTGCCGACGACGGCATGGTCTCGACGCGGCCCGGCGGCACCGGTGGGGTGCCTGCGGACAGGGCATCCGGGACGTCGAGCAGCGCGTCGCAGGCGCGGATGCACTCTTCGCAGGCCAGCAGGTGGGCATCGACACGGGCCCGGTCGCCGGTGCTGAGCCCGCCGAGTACGTACGCCCCCAACCAGCCGCTGACCTCGGCGTGTTCGGACGACCGACGGAGTCGCGGGTCATCCGGGTCGGACGCGCTCATGGCACCATCCCCTGCTCCTGCAGGGCGGCACGCAGGGCACGGGCGCCGTAGTAGGCACGGGACTTGACGGTCCCCTCCGGGATGCCGATGCGTTCGGCGGTCTCTGCCACGGTGCGTCCGTGGTAGTAAAGCTCCACAACTACCTCTCGATGGGATGGAGTGAGCCGGTCGAGTGCCGCGCGCACGAGCCAGACGTCCGTGAGCCGGTCGGTCTCCGTGGCCGGCAGGCTCGTCGCGTCGCTCAGGGCGACCAGTTCCTCGTGACCTCGGGTCAGTGCGGGCCGTCGGCTCTCGGCCCGGTGGTGGTCAACGAGCACGCTGCGCGCGATGGTGAACAGCCAGGACCGTATCTGGGCTTGCGTGTACGGACCGTCGAGTGCGGGAACGCCCGAGCGCCAAGCCCGCAGGAAGGTCTCCTGGAACATGTCCTCGGCCTGGTGCCTGTCCCGCCAACGGGAATTGAGGTACGCGCGTACCGCAGGGCCGAACTCCAGCTGGAGCCCATCGAGGCTGCGGACCGCCTCGGTCAACGGGTTGCCACAGCGGCTGCTGTCTGCTGGCGGGCTGGGTTCCTGTGCATGTCGACTCCCGGGTCACGGCGTTTACCTTGCTCAGCACCTGGAACGGTGAGCCCGGGGCGTCTGGTTCAACCGTAGACGGATTTCTTTGAGCCCCTGTGAGACCTCCAGGCTACGGAACTGGGAAAGCATCGAGTTCCAGCCGGATTGGTGACCTGACCTGCATAAACGCATCGATCGAGGATCCTTGTGACCGAGCGCTCTCTCGCGGACATCCTCGATCGACGCCTGACGGGTGCACCGATCGCGAGCCGACTGTCACACTGAGTGAATTGGCCGATGGTCCTCGGGATCGGGTTGCATGGGGGCATGGACAACCTGGAGCTGCGCGCTGAAGCCGATGCCATCCTTGCTGAGCTCGTCGGTGCCCCAAAGGGTTCGGCGCGGCTGCGGGAGGATCAGTGGCAGGCGGTGGCGGCTCTGGTGGAGGAGCGTCGGCGTGCGCTGGTGGTGCAGCGCACCGGCTGGGGCAAGTCGGCGGTGTACTTCGTTGCCACCGCTCTGCTGCGTCGGCGTGGATCGGGCCCCACGGTGATCGTCTCGCCGCTGCTGGCGCTGATGCGCAACCAGGTCGAGTCGGCGGCGCGGGCCGGAATCCGGGCGCGCACCATCAACTCGGCCAATCCGGAGGAGTGGGACACCATCTATGAGGAGGTCGAGCGCGGCGAGACCGACGTTCTCCTCGTAAGTCCGGAACGCCTCAATTCTGTGGATTTCCGAGAGCAGGTACTTCCCAAGCTCGCGGCCACGACCGGTCTGCTGGTGGTCGACGAGGCCCACTGCATCTCCGACTGGGGCCACGACTTCCGGCCGGACTACCGCCGGCTGCGTGCGATGCTCGCTGAGCTTGCCGCCGGGGTGCCGGTGCTGGCCACCACCGCGACCGCCAACGCGCGGGTCACTGCGGATGTGGCCGAGCAGTTGGGTACCGGCGTCGGCGAGGCTCTGGTGCTGCGCGGCCCGCTCGAGAGGGAAAGCCTGCGGCTGGGTGTGGTCCAGCTTCCGGACGCCGCACATCGCCTGGCCTGGCTCGCCGAGCACCTGCACGAGCTGCCGGGCTCCGGGATCATCTACGCCCTCACTGTCGCCGCAGCCGAGGAGGCCACCGCCTTCCTGCGACAGCGCGGCTTCAAGGTGGCCTCCTACACAGGACGTACGGAGAACGCTGACCGGCTGCAGGCCGAGGTCGACCTGCAGGAGAACCGGGTCAAGGCGCTGGTCGCGACTTCGGCGCTGGGTATGGGCTTCGACAAGCCGGACTTGGGCTTCGTGGTCCATCTCGGCTCACCTTCCTCACCGATCGCCTACTACCAGCAGGTGGGGCGGGCAGGCCGCGGAGTCGAGCACGCCGATGTGCTGCTGCTGCCGGGCAAGGAGGACGAGGCCATCTGGCGCTACTTCGCCGATACCGCCTTCCCGCCCGAGGCACAGGTTCGACAGACCCTCTCGGCGCTCGCCGGTGCGGAACGGCCGCTGTCCGTGCCTGCACTGGAGGCATCGGTGGATCTCCGGCGCACCCGGCTGGAGACGATGCTCAAGGTGCTCGACGTGGACGGGGCGGTCAAACGGGTGAAGGGCGGTTGGACGGCCACGGGAGCCGAGTGGGTCTACGACTCCGAGCGGTACGCCTGGGTCGCCCGCCAGCGGGCGGCCGAACAGCAGGCCATGCGCGAATACGCGAGCACGTCCCGGTGCCGGATGGAGTTCCTGCGCCAGCAGCTGGACGACGAGGGGGCGACCCGGTGCGGGCGTTGCGACAACTGCGCCGGAGCCTGGGCCGATTCCTCTGTTTCGGCGGAGACGTTGGCGGGAGCGGCGAAGGAACTGGATCGCCCGGGGGCGGAGGTTGAGCCGCGCCGGATGTGGCCGACGGGGATGCCCGCCCTGGGCATCGATCTCAAGGGGCGCATCCCGGCCAAGGAGCAGTGCTCAACCGGCCGTGCCCTGGGGCGGCTCTCGGACATCGGCTGGGGCAACCGGCTCCGCCCGCTGCTGGCTGAGAGTGCATCCGATGGGCCGGTGCCCGACGATGTCCTGAGGGCCGCGGTGGCGGTGCTCGCCGATTGGGCGCGCTCGCCGGGCGGCTGGGCGCCGAATGTCCCGGACGCCTCTGCCCGACCGGTGGGAGTCGTCGCGGTGCCGTCCGCGGCCCGCCCGCAATTGGTCGGTTCCCTTGCCCAGGGAATTGCGGCCATCGGCCGCCTCCCCTTTCTGGGAACCCTGACGTACACCGGGTCGAGCGACGTGTACGCGGCACGCCGCAGCAACTCCGCCCAACGCCTCAGGACGCTGTCCGGTGCCTTCACCATTCCTGAGGGCCTGGCTGATGCGCTGGTCGGCTCTCCCGGCCCCGTTCTGCTCGTCGACGACTACACCGACTCCGGATGGACCCTCGCAGTCGCTGCCCGCCTGCTCCGCCAGGCAGGCAGCGAACACGTCCTGCCGCTGGTCCTTGCCGCAGCGGGCTGACATCGCCTGTTCCGTCCACGCCACCAACGGCCAGACGTCAAGTCAGAGAACCGGCAAGCTGTTCCAGGGGCGGACGGCCTCGATCGCTGCCGCGGCGCGGAACACTGTGGCGTCGTCGTAGGTGCGTCCGACCACCTGCACACCGGTCGGTACGCCGGTCGAGGCGAAACCGGACGGCACGCTCAGCACCGGGCACCGGCTGGCGATGTTGAACGCCGTGGTCATCGCCGATTCCAGATAGAAGTCCAGCTCGACGCCATTGATCACAACCTTGGTCGAGAGATAGTCGTCGTCCGCCTTCAGCGCCGGAACGGCGGTCGTCGGGCACAGCAGGACGTCGTAGCGGTCCAGCAGGGCGCCGAGCGTCGTCTGCACCGCAGCCTCGATCTCAAGGCCCTGCAGGAAGCTGCCGGGCTCGCGAACGGCCTCGTCGCCCCGCCGGGCGAAGTCGAGTGCGTATGTGGTGAGCTGGTCGCCGTGCTCGGCGGCGACCGACGCGATGTAGGGGCCGAAGATGGAGCCGAAGTGGATCATCGCTGCCCGCATCACATCCGCCCGCATGACGGGGACCTCTACCTCCTCGACGATGGCTCCGGCCGCGCGCAGCGCCTCCGCGACCGCGCGGGTGTTGGACTCGACCTCTGGATCGACCGGCCAGTCCCCGAGGGTGACCGAAAGCGCCACCCGCAGGCCTTCGACGCCGTCGAACCGCTCGGGCAGGACGAGCTTGGGCCGCAACGAGACCGCGTCCAACGGGTGGGGCCCCGCGATGACGTTCTCCAACAGGGCGCAGTCGCCGACGGTGCGCGCCATCGGACCGTCGTGGCAGTACGTGTCGAGGTTGAACGGCGTCATTGCCGGCACGCGCCCGTACGGCGGCTTGAAGCCGACCGTGCCCGTGTACGAAGCGGGGATGCGGATCGAGCCGCCGATGTCGGAACCGGTCGCGAGCGTTGTCTCACCCGCCGCGAGCGCGGCGCCTGCGCCGCCTGAGGAGCCGCCCGGAGTGAACTCCAGGTTCCACGGGTTGCGGGTGATGCCCCACAGCCGCGATTGCGTGTACCCCGCGCAACTGAACTCCGGGGTCGTGGTCCGGGCGTGCACGATGCCACCGGCAGCCTGGACCCGCTCGATCACCGGGTGCGTCTGCTCGGCTATCTCGCCCTGGTACGCCAGGGAGCCGTCCGTGATGCGGCGGCCCGCGATGGGCTGCTCCTCCTTCGTCGCGACGGCGAGACCCTCCAGCGCGCGGGGTGCCTCGCCCTTGCCCCCGTACCGCGCTTCGGCCTCGCGGGCGGCGGCGAGCGCCTCCTCGAAGGTCCGCTCGGCAAGGGCGTTGACCTTCGGCTCGACGGCTTCGGCGCGCGCGATGACCGCGGTCATCAGCTCGACCGGTGACAGGGAGCGGTCACGGAAACGGCGCAGGGCCTCGGTGGCCGGCAGATAGGCGATGTCGGTGAGGTCGGTCATGTGATGGTCCTTTGCGATGAATCAGAAAGGTCGGGTGGGCGCGTGGCGGGGGAACCGCGCGTCATGGCCGACGGCCGAGATCCGCTCCCCAGTGACGGCGAGGCTGGTCGCCCGGGTGCGGGCGGGGTCCCCGGTGTGCACGGGGCTTGGGTGAAGACCAGATCGGCCTTGGCCATGGGAGGCGCTCCTGGTGGGCCGGCGGTCCGCGAGCGGGCCGCCGGAGGTAGCGATGCGTCGCGGTCCGTGCCGCGCGTCAGAAGTACGCCGGTCAGCCGACGCTGACCAGTTCGCGGTCAGCGGCGGCGTCGCGGGTACGGGTGAAATAGGGCGACCGGCGGTTCCAGCGGGCCCACGCGGCAGCCAGCAGCCCGGAGCCGATCATCAGTACCGGGACGAGCAGCGCGAACCAGCCGTTGTCGGCGGAGACTTCGAAGTGATCGGTGGAGCGATAGAAGGTCCAGGCGAGGTAGCCGCCGGTGGCGAGCAGCGTGAGCGCGCCCAGCACCGGTCCGACGACCGCGCGCAGGGCCTCCAGGGGTGAGGTGCGCAGCAGGTGGCGGAAGCGCACCGCGGCGGCCGCCGCGGTGAGGGCGTAGTAGAGGGCGACGACGATACCGATCGCGTTGACGGCGGCGAAGATCAAGTCGTTGACGGTGGGGATGACCAGCGCCATCGCGGCGAGGACCAGGGCGATCGCGGTGATCAGCAGGGTGCCGGCGGCGGGGGTTCCGTGCTTGGGGTGGAGGCGCGTCCAGACGGAGCCGAGAACGCCGTCGCGGCCCATCGCGTACATCCCGCGGGCGGTCGGGATGACCGAGGCCTGGAGCGACGCCACCGCGGAGAACATGAGGGCGATGAGCGGCAGTGCGGCCAGCGGTTGCTCGGCGAGCTTCATGCCGAAATAGGCGAGCCCTTGCGCGCCGTTGTCGGCCAGTTCGTCCAGCGGCAGGACCCGCTGGAAGGCGGTGCCGGCCAGCAGGAAGAGGAGCAGCATGACGGTCAGGGCGATGAACCCGCCGCGGGAGGCGTCCCGCGGGTCACTGACCTCTTCACCGACACTGAAGACCGACTCGAAGCCCCAGTAGCAGAAGACCGCGAGAACCATGCCCTGGGCGAGGGCCTCCGCCGAGGGGATGTCGAAGGGGTTGTACCACTGGAGCGAGAAGGGCTGGTCCCCGGCGAACAGGCCGTAGCCGCAGAAGGCGAGCAGCACGCCGTACTCGAAGATCAGCAGGTACTTCTGGAGACGCGCCGCGAGGTCGAGCCCGCGGACGGCGACCAGCGCGGCGGCGACCAGCACGGCCATGCCGAGGAGTGTGGACTGGAGTGTGGAGTCCGGATCGAGGGAGAGGCCGGCGACGCTGTGGACGCCGGCCTGGCCGAGGAGTTGGATGATCGCCGAGCCGGTCACCGTGGTGGTGTAGGCCATGAACACGATGGTGCCGACGACGTTGACCCATCCGGTCAGGAAGCCCAGCCAGGGGCTGAAGATGCTGCCGACCCACTTGTAGCTGCTGCCGGCGTTGGGGTCGACACGGTTGAGCCGCCCGTATCCGCCGGCTATGCCGAGCACGGGCAGGAAGGCCAACAGCATGATCGCCGGCAGGTGCAGGCCGACGATGCTCGCCATCAGACCGAGTCCGATTCCGATACTGCTGGTGGCCGCAGTGCTTGATGCGGCGAGAACGATGCCGTCGACGACGCCTATGGACTTCCGCATCGCGGCCTGGGGGGCCTGGGCGTCTCTTCTCGGCGTGGTGCTTGCATTCTTCACTGGTACCACCAACGATCGTCGCCTTGCCTGGGGGAAGTTGGCCGGAGGGCCCGGATGGCAGGCCATGAAACCGTTGACCCCTTAACGCGTCAATGACGTTGTCATAAGCTCTGGGTCATGGCGGGAATCCAAGCCACCAGGTGGTCTCTCGCCCGCGCGGACGAGAACTCCGGGCGACGTAACCTCTGGCTCAAGACCCTCGACCGGCTCGGCCTCGGCTTTGGAAGCTGATGTCCCGTCTTCCGATCAAGGCCTGTCGTCCGGCGAGTTGAACCTCCAGGTCCGGCCGGTGACCTGGGCGGAGCGGATGCCGACCTGGTCGGCGGTGAGCACCTCGGCGCCCTCGGCCTCGCCCTCGTGCGGATCGCCGACCAGGTCTCCTCCCGCCAGACGTGTACCGCCTCGGCGTTCTGCTCGACGACGCTTGTCCGGGCGCTGGAAGGTCAGGCTGGTCATGCCCCCATGCAACCTGATGGCTACGACAAACCGCCAACGGCCCCGCGACCCCTGTGGATAATGTTATCCACAGGGGTCGCGGAATCTGGCCTCCCGCGGGACGGTCGTGCCATGAACCAGCACCACGAATCCACCGGTCCTGCCGATGAGCAGCAGATCACCCTGCGGGGGCCTGCCGAACTCGCCGATGCCCTCCCATATCTCATGGGGTTTCACCCGAATGACAGTGTGGTCATGGTCGCCCTGCACGGCGGCCGGGGCCGCTTCGGCGGGCGGCTCAGGCTCGGTATCCCGCAATCACCCCAAGAATGGCCACCCGTCGCCGAGCAGCTTGCCGAGTGCCTGATCAAAGGGAGCGAGCGGCGTGGGGAGCGCCCTGACGCGATCGTCATCTTCCTCTGCCAGGATCCTGCCGAAGGCGAGAGCGGCAGTCAGATCATGGAGCGGCTGAGGCCCCTTGCCCAGCGTCTGCGTACGGCCTGCGGTGCGCTCGACGTACCCGTACTCGAAGCGCTCTGCATCTCTGACGGCCGGTACTGGTCGTACTGCTGCCCGGACGAGCGTTGCTGCCCGACCGAAGGGAACCATGTGGCTCTGCCCGGCACCTCGGTGATGGCGGCCGCCGCCGCTTACGCGGGCATTCAAGTGCGCGGAACGCTTAGGGAGATGGAGGCGAGGCTTGCACCCCTGAACACGACGGCGGCTGCAGAGCAGCAACGGGCACTTGACTCGGCCGGGGCCGAGCTGGTGCCGAAGATCCTCGACGAGGTGGGACGCAAGGACGTGGCCAAAGAGACCTTGGGGCTTGCCCGAAGGCTCATGAAGCGCCTCAAGGAGGCGCCGGTGACGGTGCCTCCCACATCGGACATCAATGACGACCGGCTGATCAGTCATGACGAGGCAGCTGCGGTGATCCTCGGTCTGCAGGACCGGGAAACCCGCGACAAGGCCGCGGAATGGATGGAAGGACCCGAAGCCGATTCCGCCCTGCGACTCTGGCGGGCGCTGTCCCGTCGATGCGTCGCACCGTACGAGGAGCACGCCGCGGCGCCACTGACCCTGGCCGGGTGGGTCTCCTGGTCGACGGGCGATGAACCGGGCGCACGGGTCGCATTGGGTCTCGCCCTGCGGGTGGATCCCGGGTACACCTTTGCTCAACTTCTCCATGAGGCGTGCAACCAAGGCCTTGATCCGGAGACGCTGCGCCGCTGTCTGCGGGGGGAGCGCAGTGCCCGGACGGACCGTCGCGGTCACCGTACAGACCGGAGCACGCGGCCGCGCACTGCACGTCCGACTGCCGCACGGCGAAGGAAGACCCCACCCGGCTTCGCCCGCCCCGAAACGGCCACTACCCGACGCCGTCCCCGGCAAGCCTCCCCCAGCCGTCGCGGGTCCAGGAGCGGTCGATGACCCAGGTGCCTCGTCGCTCCTACCCAGCCACCCTCCCAGCCAGAGGGGGCCGCAGAACCTGGGCTGTTGCCGTCGATGGCCCTCGCAGGAGGTTGTGAGGCGGCCTGGGTGCTGCGGCGGTACGCGGTGTCGGCGGCCGGCGCTCTCTACGACACCGGCCTGAGCGGGTACGCGGCCCGCTGCGCCGAAGCCGGTGCCGACCGAAGGGTGGCTGTGGATCGCCCCCCAGTGCTGCTGGGACGCGCCGCAGGAGTCGCCATGGTGAGAGGACTCGGTGATCTCCAGGGCGTCTGCGGCCGGCGCCCGGAGATTTCCGGCCGGCGAGCGGGCCTGGGCCCAGCCAGGAATCCGACGTCGTGACGGACGAAGAGCACGGCGAAGGGAGTGTTTATCGTCAGGCAGACGACTATGATCACCTCATGCCGCCCTACGACCCGTCGACCTTTCCGCCCTTCGCTGTCACCGTCGACCTGGTCGTGCTCACGGTGCGCCGTCATGCGCTCTGCGCGCTGGTGGTACGCCGCGGTGAGCCGCCGTTCCAGGGGCGATGGGCGCTGCCCGGCGGCTTCGTCAAAGCCGATGAGGATCTCGGAGCCGCAGCAGCGCGCGAGCTCGTCGAGGAGACCGGCCTGTGTGCCCAGGACCCGGCAGCCCCGGCGGTTGGCAACGGCGCCCATCTCGAACAGCTCGCCACCTACGGCGACCCCGGGCGTGACCCCCGGATGAGGGTCGTCAGCGTCGCTCACCTCGCTCTGGCCCCCGATCTTCCCGCTCCCCGGGCGGGTGGCGATGCGCACAGTGCGCGTTGGGCGCCTGTCGAGGATCTGCTCGGACCGGAGGGTGGCTTCGGCCATGAGAGCGAAGACCAGGCTCCACTGGCCTTCGATCATGCGCAGATCCTTGCCGACGGCGTCGAACGGGCGCGTTCCAAGATCGAATACTCCTCTCTGGCCACCGCTTTCTGCCCCCCGGCTTTCACTGTCGGTGAGCTTCGGCGGGTGTACGAGGCAGTGTGGGGCGTGGTTCTCGACCCGCGGAACTTTCACCGCAAGGTGACAGGAACGCCCGGCTTCCTGGTGCCTGTCGGCGGGACGACCACTCGGCAGGGCGGCCGCCCTGCCCAGCTCTTCCGCGCCGGTGCGGCTACGGTGCTCAACCCGCCAATGTTGAGGCCAGAGGTCTGACCTTACGGAACGCCGGCGCCCGCCGCCGCGGCCTTCCGGCCGCCGTGGACGATCTCACCTTCGAAGCCCGGCCCGGCCGTGTCACCGCACTTCTGGGCGCCCACGGTTCGGGCAAGACCACAGCCCTCCGCCTGATGCTCGAACTCGACTCGGGATGGGGAGTCACCTACTTCCGGGGCAGACCACTGCACCGCATCCCGCCCCCGGCGTGTGAGGACTCCTGGTGCACCGACTCGCCGACGAGGTCGGCGAAACCGGTCCTACGGAACTTGCAGATCCCGCAGATCCCGCTGTCAGTGAAGGCGGAGGGCGAGCCGAACCGCGACCGGCCGCGCAGGCGACCGGCTCGGAACTGCCTCCGCCGATCCGGCGCCGCCCACCGCGTGGCCCGTTCCACCCGCTGCGATACGAACTGCGCCGCCCCCTCGGTGTCAGAACAACAACCGTGATCACGGCTGCTGTTCTGGTCGCCTCGGTCGGGCTCTCCGTCCTCCTTGCCCGCTCCGGTCATGCTCAGCTACCGAAGGTATTGACGGGCCCGGCCCTCGCTGCTGCCACTGTCGCCTGCGGCGGTCGGGCTGGACTGCTCGGCGCTCTCTCGTTCGGCGACGAGTTCCGCTACCCCGCGCTCGCGGGGAGCCGAGGCGCCGTACCCCGCCGTCCAGGACTGCTTCTTGCCAAGCTGATGGTGTCAGCGGGCGTCGCCCTGGTGCTCGCTCTGGCTGTCGTGCTGGCTTCCGCGGAAGCCCTTCACCCTGCGTACGGTAGCGATTTGAGCAAATTTCTACCAAATTCGGTCTATCTAGGCATGAGTTGGTCGGGGCTGACCGTGGGCTGCGCCTGGGCGGGCCTCCTGGCTGCTGGAGTCTTCAGAGTGGCGACGGCCGGAGTAACTGCAGTACTTGCCGTTCCTGTTTCGTTTCTGTTGTGCCGATTGCCCAGGGCTTGCTGATGGGTTTGGTCTCTCGTCCGGTCGTCGGGCTTCCGGTCAGGCTCCGCGAGCTGGTGTGGCCGCGCTGCCGCAGGAGACGGACCGATGGGTGGCGGATGTCGTGCGGGTGGCGGAACGCCCGGTGGGGGCTGCGTTGTCGTTGTCGGTCCTGATCTGTGCGTATCTGGTTACTGCTCTTCGCGGCAGGGTCCGTTGGTGATTGCAGGGCGATGGCGGATCGCTCCGAGCCTCATAACTTCCTTGAAGATGACCGATTTCAACCGATAAGGCGTCAATTGGGGGGTGGGTGCCGATCACCCTTTCGTGTGCTTTTCACCAAAGACCTCAAGGGCCGGCTGGGCCGCGCCGACAAAGGATCCGTGAGTACCCTTGCGCACACCATGATGACCGCCGCCCGCTCCGCCGACTCCGGCCTCGCCGGCCCGGGTGAACTCGACCGCTACCCGTATGCGGAGGCGCCGGCCGGCGAGCGTGCCGCCCTTCGTTCCTGGGACGGCCCCGATGCCGAGCTCGGCCGGGCGAGCCGGCGGGGCTCGGCCAGCCGGGGCCGTGGCCTCCACGGCCAACTCGTCCAGCAGCTGGGCCAGATGATCGTCTCCGGTGATCTGGGCGCCGACCGCCCCCTCGTGCCGGAAGAGATCGGACAGCGTTTCGAGGTCTCCCGAACTGTCGTACGCGAATCGCTGCGCGTTCTTGAGGCCAAAGGCCTGGTCAGCGCCCGGCCCAACGTGGGTACCCGGGTCCGCCCCGTCAGTGACTGGAATCTGCTGGACCCCGACATCATCGAATGGCGTGCCTTCGGCCCTCAGCGCGAGGATCAGCGCCGTGAGCTGGGGGAGCTCCGGTGGACGATCGAGCCGCTCGCTGCCCGTCTTGCCGCAGGCCACGGCCGTGAGGACATTCAGCAGCGCCTCGGTGACATGGTCGAGATCATGGGGCACGCGCTCGGGCAGGGTGACGGGATCACCTTCTCCCGGGCCGACGCGGAGTTCCACTCCCTGCTCATTCAGGCGGCGGGTAATCGCATGCTTGAGCACCTCTCCGGCATCGTCTCCGCGGCCCTGCAGGTGTCGGGCGGCCCCGTTACGGGCTGCGACCGCCCCGGCGAGACATCTCTCGGTCACCATGCCCGGATTGTCGATGCCCTCGCATCCGGCGACTCGGCGGGCGCCGAAGCCGCCATGCGTCAACTGCTCGTCGTCCACCCTGAGGTGGAGCGGGTGGTGCCCGCGCCACGCGAGCACTGAGCGCAGCACGGCCAGGGTGTGCGAACCATGTGCCGCCGGGCCTCGGCGGTCCGGCGGCACAATTGTGGGGGATGACACCTCTGGTCACGTTCGTCGCAAATGAGGTGTGACTCGGGCCACGCGGATTGGGCGTAACACTCCTCGAAACAGTGCGATGACTTAAGAGGTGACCGCCGCGGAAGGAATACAGCAGCCATTCAGTGCGCTGTGCAGTTCTGAGGCCAAACCCGCGCCGTCGGTACATTCCCAGCCCGACGGTCGTCGGTCCAGCCCTCTCCAGGGCCGGGCCGGAAGCCGTTTCCATCGTTCCGAGAGGTTGTTCGTGTCGGCCAGCACATCCCGTACGCTCCCGCCGGAGATCGCCGAGTCCGAGTCTGTGATGGCGCTCATCGAGCGGGGAAAGGCTGATGGGCAGATCGCCGGCGATGACGTGCGTCGGGCCTTCGAGGCTGACCAGATTCCGCCAACCCAGTGGAAGAATGTTCTGCGCAGCCTCAACCAGATCCTCGAGGAAGAGGGTGTGACGCTGATGGTCAGTGCCGCGGAGCCGTCAAAGCGTGCCCGCAAGAGCGTCGCAGCAAAGAGCCCGGTCAAGCGCACCGCCACCAAGACTGTCGCGGCCAAGACGACCGTGACCAGGACCGTCGCGGCCACTGCCGCCCAGTCGGCAGAGACCGTGGACGTGGTGGCTGACGACGCTGCCGCGGCCGGACCTGCGAAGAGGGCAGCAGCCAAGAAGACGGCTACCAAGAAGACCGCCGTGAAGAAGACGGCGGCCAAGAAGACAGCAACGAAGAAGTCCGGAAAGCAGGACGACGATCTCCTCGACGGCGACGAGGCGATCGAGGAAGTAAAGGCCGGTAAGGGTGAGGAAGAGGAGGGCGAGGGCGAGAACAAGGGCTTCGTCCTCTCGGATGACGACGAGGACGACGCACCTGCGCAGCAGGTCGCCGTCGCCGGCGCCACCGCCGACCCGGTCAAGGACTACCTGAAACAGATCGGCAAGGTTCCCCTCCTCAACGCCGAGCAGGAGGTCGAGCTCGCCAAGCGCATCGAGGCCGGTCTTTTCGCCGAGGACAAGCTGGCGAACTCCGACAAGCTTGCGCCGAAGCTGAAGCGCGAGCTTGAGATCATCGCCGAGGACGGCCGCCGCGCCAAGAACCACCTGCTGGAGGCCAACCTCCGTCTCGTGGTTTCGCTGGCCAAGCGCTACACAGGCCGCGGCATGCTTTTCCTGGACCTCATCCAGGAGGGCAACCTCGGTCTGATCCGTGCGGTCGAGAAGTTCGACTACACCAAGGGCTACAAGTTCTCCACGTACGCCACATGGTGGATCCGTCAGGCGATCACGCGTGCCATGGCCGACCAGGCCCGCACCATCCGCATCCCGGTGCACATGGTCGAGGTCATCAACAAGCTCGCCCGCGTGCAGCGTCAGATGCTCCAGGACCTGGGCCGCGAGCCCACGCCGGAGGAGCTGGCCAAGGAACTCGACATGACCCCCGAGAAGGTCATCGAGGTCCAGAAGTACGGTCGTGAGCCGATCTCCCTCCACACCCCGCTGGGTGAGGACGGGGACAGCGAGTTCGGTGACCTGATCGAGGACTCCGAGGCAGTCGTCCCGGCCGACGCGGTCAGCTTCACGCTCCTCCAGGAGCAGCTGCACTCGGTACTCGACACGCTCTCCGAGCGTGAGGCGGGCGTGGTCTCGATGCGCTTCGGCCTCACCGACGGACAGCCGAAGACACTGGACGAGATCGGCAAGGTCTACGGCGTGACGCGCGAGCGCATCCGCCAGATCGAGTCGAAGACCATGTCGAAGCTGCGCCACCCGTCGCGTTCGCAGGTGCTGCGCGACTACCTCGACTAGGTCGTAGAAGCACGCAGGCCGAGGGCCCGGATCCCGTGGAGGAGCCGGGTCCTCGGCCTATCTGCGGGTGCGGTCGGCGACAAGCCGGATAACTCTGGGTGGGAATGGTTCACCACAGAGTCAGGAGTGTGCATGTTACGTAGAGTCTTCCGCGCCATGACCGGGGTGTTCGCGTTGACGGCCGTCACGACTGCAATACCGCTCGGACTCCCCGCTCCGGCTGTTGCGGACAGCATCGTCATCGGTGGCCAGCCCGCACACGTCAAGGACAGTCCCTGGGTTGTGGCACTGTCCAGCCGTGACCGGTTTGGAGAGACACGCGCCGGGCAGTTCTGCGGAGGTGTCGTGGTGGCGCCGAAGAAGGTACTGACCGTCGCACACTGCCTGACCCGGGAGGCGCTCGGCGTCGATGTCGGCGAGGTGCACGATCTGCGGGTCATCTCAGGCCGGGATGTCCTGCGTGGTACCGGAGGGCAGGAGACACCTGTACAGGCGGTGTGGAGCAATCCGGGGTTCGACCCCGCCACGAACGCGGGGGACCTGGCGGTACTTGCTCTGGCCGACGCGCTGCCCGCAACGAGTGCGATTCCGATGGCCGAATCCGGTGACCCGGCATACGAGCCGGGTGCCGGCGCTGTCGTCTACGGATGGGGTGACACGACCGGCAACGGCGACTATGCGTCGTCACTCCGCTCTGCCGCAGTGAGCGTCCTGCCGGACAGCCTGTGTCGGCAGGCATATCCCGGCGGCAGAGCCGGTGCGTACGACGCCTCAGCAATGCTCTGCGCGGGCGAACTGCTGGGTGGATACGACTCATGCCAGGGCGACAGCGGCGGGCCGCTGATGGCCCGCGGGCGGCTCATCGGGCTGGTGTCCTGGGGGAACGGCTGCGGCCGAGTCGGGAGCCCCGGTGTGTATACGCGGATCTCCGCTGCGATCGGCTGGATGCCGGGCGGTAGCTGAACGAATCGCGGTGGCTGAACGAATCACTGCGACGCACGAGAACGGGCGGCTCCTCTTCTGGGAAGCCGCCCGCCGTCAGGTCTGGGACCCGGCCCTGGCTCGTCGTGGATGCGAGGTGTCAGCGTTGTTCCTCTTCGGCGGCTTGGGCCTGCACGGCCGTCAGCCGGTCCGTCTCATCCTGTATTTCCGCGGCGATCTTCTTGAGTTCCGGCTCGAACTTGCGACCATGGTGGGCACAGAAGAGCAGTTCACCGCCGCTGATGAGGACGACGCGCAGATATGCCTGGGCGCCGCAACGGTCGCAGCGGTCTGCTGCGGTCAGCGGGCTCGCGGGGGTCAGAACAGTGGTCACGTCGCCTCTTCTCTAGCTCGACGAGCTGTCGTACCAGGGTCAACATCCAACCAGGCCGAAAACGTTCCCGCTCGTGGCTTTTCTTCGAAACTTCTTCTCAAGATGGCTGTCTGTTGCCGGTTGGCGGCGAATGTGCCGTATTGCGTAGCGCTACGGTTTCGCGTTGCTTGTCTTGGTGGATCCTCCCGGCTGGCTTGCCGGTTTGTTCATGAGGACGTGCCCGGAGCCTAAATGGTTCATGCCTGAAAGGGAACGTGATGTGCGCTTCACTCCTACGAGGGATCGAACGTGTATGCGAGGCTGGACTAGTCTGAGGGTTGTCGGAGGGTGGCGTTACAGCCGCTCTACCAGGCCTCGGTACCCTCTCAGCGGCGACCGAAGCCGAGCCCGTTACCCACTGGGGCCCTAAATGAAATTCAGCGAGGAGCGAACCGCGTGACCGCCGATACGTCCGTGCCGTCCACTGCGCTGCTGACCGGAGCAGACCGAGACGGTTCCAACTACACCGCGCGGCACCTGCTCGTACTCGAGGGGCTCGAAGCGGTTCGCAAGCGCCCCGGGATGTACATCGGGTCCACCGACAGCCGCGGCCTCATGCACTGCCTCTGGGAGATCATCGACAACTCCGTCGACGAGGCTCTGGGCGGCTACTGCGATCACATCGAGGTCATCCTCCACGACGACAATTCCGTAGAGGTCCGGGACAACGGGCGCGGCATCCCTGTCGACGTCGAGCCCAAGACGGGCCTGTCCGGCGTCGAGGTCGTGATGACCAAGCTGCACGCCGGCGGAAAGTTCGGCGGCGGCTCGTACGCCGCGTCGGGTGGTCTGCACGGTGTCGGCGCCTCCGTGGTCAACGCGCTCTCCGCCCGGCTCGACGTCGAGGTCGACCGCAACAGCGCGACCCACTCGATCAGCTTCCGGCGCGGAGTCCCGGGGATCTTCACCGAGCGGGGTCCGGACAGTCCGTTCGACCCGTCCAACGGCCTGCTCAAGGGCAAGCGGGTACCGAAGGCGCGCACCGGCACCAGGGTGCGCTACTGGGCGGACCGACAGATCTTCCTCAAGGACGCCAAGCTCAACCTGGAGACGCTCCACCAGCGGGCGCGGCAGACGGCCTTCCTCGTCCCCGGCCTCACGATCGTCGTCCGTGACGAGCGTGGTCTCGACGGCGAGGGCAAGACCGAGGAGACCTTCCGCTTCGACGGCGGAATCAGTGAATTCTGCGAGTACCTTGCTCAGGACAAGGCGGTCTGCGACGTCCTGCGCCTGACCGGTCATGGCACTTTCAAGGAGACGGTGCCGGTCCTGGACGAGCGCGGACATATGACGGCGACCGAGGTCACCCGCGAGCTCGCCGTCGACATCGCCCTGCGCTGGGGCACCGGATACGACACCACCCTCAAGTCCTTCGTCAACATCATCGCCACCCCCAAGGGCGGCACGCATGTGACCGGATTTGAACGCTCCGTGACCAAGACGGTCAACGAGGCGCTGCGCTCCGCCAAGCTGCTCCGCGTCGCCGAGGACGACATCGTCAAGGACGACGCGCTGGAAGGTCTCACCGCGGTCGTCACCGTGAGACTGGCGGAGCCGCAGTTCGAGGGCCAGACCAAGGAGGTGCTCGGTACCTCGGCGGCCAACCGGATCGTCGCCAACGTCGTAGCCAAGGAGCTCAAGGCGTTTCTGACCTCGACGAAGCGCGATGCCAAGGCCCAGGCCAGGGCGGTCCTGGACAAGGCCGTGGCGGCCGCGCGCACCCGCATCGCGGCCCGCCAGCACAAGGACGCACAGCGCCGCAAGACAGCGCTGGAGTCCTCTTCGCTGCCGGCGAAGCTCGCCGACTGCCGAAGCGACGACGTGGATCGCAGCGAGCTCTTCATCGTCGAGGGCGACTCCGCGCTCGGTACGGCCAAGCTTGCCCGGAACAGCGAGTTCCAGGCACTGCTGCCGATCCGGGGCAAGATCCTCAATGTCCAGAAGGCGTCCGTCTCGGACATGCTGAAGAACGCCGAGTGCGGTGCGATCATCCAGGTCATAGGAGCCGGGTCGGGGCGGACCTTCGACATCGACGCCGCTCGCTACGGGAAGATCGTCCTGCTGGTGGACGCCGATGTCGACGGCGCGCACATCCGCATTCTTCTGCTGACGCTGTTCCAGCGCTACATGCGGCCCATGGTCGAGGCAGGCCGGGTCTTCGCCGCTGTACCCCCGCTGCACCGGATCGAGCTGGTCCAGCCCAAGAAGGGCCAGGACAAGTACATCTACACGTACTCCGACGGCGAGCTGCGTCAGCGGCTGCTGGAGCTGCAGAGGAAGAACATCCGGTACAAGGACTCGATTCAGCGCTACAAGGGCCTGGGCGAGATGGATGCCGACCAGCTGGCGGAGACCACGATGGACCCCCGGCACCGCACACTGCGGCGGATCAACATCGGCGACCTGGAATCGTCCGAGCAGGTCTTCGATCTGCTGATGGGCAATGAGGTGGCGCCGCGCAAGGAGTTCATCACCAGCTCGGCCGCCACTCTGGACCGCTCGCGCATCGACGCCTGAGGCTGAGAGCCTGTCGGGTGGCCTGCGATCGGAAAGCGGACGCGGTCCGGTGCGTGCGGTCCCCCGAGCCCAGCAGGGGTTGGACAACAGCTTCTGACGCCACGTGAGCCGGAGTGCTGATCCTGATCGCGGAGAGGCTGTCCAACCTGGCCGAGAGCTCGGGGAACATCGCGACTGACGACAACGCGGGAGGCCGAGGTTTCCAGGCGCTGCGACGCCGCTGCCAATCGTGGGTGAGGTCGTTACGTCGATACGCCCCCGCCACAGCCGGTCCGGCGCTCTGACGTCCCCGAGGAAGGTCCCCGTTGAACCCGTCGTCCCCGCCCCGCAAGCAGCAGATCCCGGTCATCGTCCTTGCGGGGTTCCTGGGAGCCGGCAAGACGACACTGCTCAATCACCTCCTCCGCAACCGTGCGGGAAACCGGATCGGCGTGATCGTCAACGACTTCGGCTCCATCGAGATCGACGCCATGACGGTCTCGGGGCAGGTCGGCTCGACGGTATCGCTGGGCAACGGATGTCTGTGCTGCGCGGTCGACGCGAGCGAACTCGACACCTTCCTGGAGACGCTGACCCGGCCCGCCGCGCGCCTCGACGTGATCGTCATCGAGGCCAGCGGGCTTGCGGAGCCGCAGGAGCTCGTGCGCATGCTGCTGGCCAGCGACAATCCGCAGATCATGTACGGGGGACTGGTGGAGGTCGTCGATGCCGCAGAGTTCGACGCCACCCGCCGGCGCCACCCGGAGATCGACCGCCATCTTGCCGTCGCCGATCTTGTTGTGCTCAACAAGACCGACCAGGTCGGGAGCGAGGAACAGGCCCGTATCCGGGACGTCATCGCTGCGGCAGTTGCCCCGGCCGGCGATGCGGCGGGAGGTGGCGGCGCGGCTGCCGTCGTCTGCGCCACGTACGGACGCATTGACCCCGAGTTGCTCTTCGACCCGATGCAGCGGCCGGACGGTGAGGAAAAGGCGCGTCAGCTCACGTTTGAAGATCTGCTCCTGGCGGAGCGGGCCGAGGAAGAGGCCGGCGCCGGACACGACCATCATCTGCATGCCGCGTACGAGAGTGTGTCCTTCACCGCGGACGTAGCCATGAACCCCCGCCGATTGATGGAGTTTCTCGACTCCAGGCCGCAGGGTCTCTACCGGATCAAGGGGTTTGTCGACTTCGGCGCGGGTGACCGCGGCAACAAGTACGTCCTGCACGCGGTCGGCAGATTCCTGCGGTTCGCCCCGCAGCCGTGGACACGCGACGAACCGCGCCTCACCCAGCTGGTGCTGATCGGCTCAGGCATCGATCCGGAGCAGCTGCACAAGGAGCTGGACGGCTGCCGCGAGCGCGTCGCGTCGACGCCTGACACGACGCAGGACGCCGCACATGAGCGAAGCATGTGGGGCGTCCTGCGGTACGTACAACGGCCCGACGACGACGCGTAGCGGCAGGCCACCCGCCGTCGGTCGACTGCCTACACCGGTCCCGCGACCACCGCGACCGGCTTGACCAGCGGCGTTCCCGAACCGTCTCGCCGCGGGTCGGGCTCCGGCAGCTCGGTCGGCGTGCCGTTCTTCTGCGCGGCTCGGGCAGGCGTCGCGCCCGCCCAGCCGAACACCAGAACGTCCTCGCCCTTGAGGAACCGCTGACAGCGCACCCCGCCGGTGGCCCGGCCCTTGCGCGGATACTGGTCGAGCGGGGTGAGCTTGGACGTCAGCACCGAGTCGTCCAGCGTGCCGTGCGAACTCGCCACCGTGAACACCACGGCGTCCGCCGCCGGATCCACCGCGGTGAACGAGATCACCTCGGCGCCCGCCGCGAGCTTGATCCCCGCCATGCCTCCCGCGGGCCGGCCCTGCGGCCGCACCTGTGCCGCCGGGTAGCGCAGCAATTGCGCGTCGGATGTGATGAAGACCAGGTCCTCCTCGCCCGTACGCAGTTCGGCCGCGCCGACGATCCGGTCACCGTCCTTGAGGGTGATGACCTCCAACTCGTCCTTGTTGGCCGGGTAGTCCGGCACCACCCGCTTGACGACGCCCTGAAGGGTGCCGATCGCCAGGCCGGGCGAGGCCTCGTCGAGCGTGGTGAGGCAGATGATCTCCTCGTCGCTCTCCAGCGTGAGGAACTCAGAAACCATCGCACCGCCCGAAAGGCTGGGCGCCGCGTGGGTGTCCGGCAGCTGGGGCAGATCGATCACCGCGAGCCGCAGCAGCCGCCCCGTGGACGTCACCGCGCCCACATCGCCACGGGCCGTCGCCGGCACGGCCGACACGATCACATCATGCTTGGCGCGCTTGGCGTCCTCGGCGAAGACGATCGGATCGTCATTGGCGGTACGGGCCAGCAGGCCGGTCGAGGACAGCAGCACCCGGCACGGGTCGTCCGCGACCTCCAGCGGCACCGAGGCGACCTGCGAACCGGCCGACTCCAGCAGCACCGTACGCCGGTCGGTGCCGAACTTCTTGGCCACCGCGGCGAGTTCGGAGGAGACGAGCTTGCGGAGCTCGGTGTCCGATTCGAGGATGGCGGTCAGCTTTTCGATCTCGGTGTTGAGCCGGTCCCGCTCGCTCTCCAGCTCGATCCGGTCGAACCGGGTCAGCCGGCGCAACGGGGTGTCCAGGATGTACTGCGTCTGGGTCTCGCTCAGCGAGAAGTACTCAATGAGCCGCTCCTTCGCCTGCGCCGAGTTGTCGCTGGACCGGATGAGACGGATGACCTCGTCGATGTCGATCAGCGCGACGAGCAGGCCCTCGACCAGATGCAGCCGGTCGCGACGCTTGCCGCGGCGGAACTCGCTGCGTCGGCGCACCACGTCGAAGCGGTGGTCGAGATAGACCTCGAGGAGCTCCTTGAGGCCCAGCGTGAGCGGCTGTCCGTCGACCAGCGCCACATTGTTGATACCGAAGGAATCCTCCATCGGCGTCAGCTTGTAGAGCTGCTCCAGCACGGCCTCCGGAACGAAACCGTTCTTCACCTCGATGACCAGGCGCAGGCCGTGCTCGCGGTCGGTCAGGTCCTTCACATCCGCGATGCCCTGGAGCTTCTTCGCCGAGACAAGATCCTTGATCTTGGCGATCACTTTCTCCGGGCCGACGGCGAAGGGCAGTTCGGTGACGACCAGACCCTTGCGGCGCGCCGTCACATTCTCCACGGCGACGGTCGCACGGATCTTGAACGTGCCGCGCCCGCCGGCGTACGCATCCTTGATGCCGCCCAGGCCCACGATCCGGCCACCCGTCGGCAGATCGGGACCCGGGATGAACCGCATCAGGGTCTCCAGGTCCGCCCCCGGGTGCTTGATCAAATGACGGGCAGCGGCGATGACCTCGCCCAGGTTGTGCGGCGGCATATTGGTCGCCATGCCGACCGCGATTCCGGACGACCCGTTGACCAGGAGGTTCGGGTACGCAGCCGGGAGAACGGTCGGCTCCTGCTCCTGGCCGTCGTAATTCGACTGGAAGGCGACGGTGTCCTCGTCTATCGACTCCGTCATCAGTGACGTTGCGTCGGCCATCCGGCACTCGGTGTAGCGCATGGCGGCCGGTGGGTCGTCGTTTCCGAGCGAGCCGAAATTGCCGTGGCCGTCGACCAGGGGGAGCCGCATGGAGAACGGCTGCGCCAGACGGACCAGTGCGTCGTAGATCGACGCATCGCCGTGCGGGTGCAACTTGCCCATGACCTCGCCGACGACACGGGCACACTTCACATAGCCACGGTCGGGGCGCAGGCCCATCTCGTTCATCTGATACACGATGCGACGGTGCACCGGCTTCATGCCGTCACGGGCGTCCGGCAGGGCCCGTGAGTAGATCACCGAGTACGCGTACTCAAGGAAGGAGCCCTGCATTTCGTCGACGACGTCGATGTCGAGGATCTTCTCCTCGAAGTCGTCCGGCGGCGGGGTCTTCGTGCTGCGGCGGGCCATCGCTGCTGCGACTCCTTCACGGATTCTGTTCGGGCAACCTCAGGTTCTGACGCGGACCATTGTGGACCGCCGCGCTGACATCGCCCACCTCGACCCGTCCCAAGAGCCGTTCCCGACCCCTGCCGAGGTGGTTTCGCGACCCGTCCCGCGGGAGATGCGCCCCTCTTTCACGCGAACTTCCGCAGTATGGGAACTTCGCCAGGTGTCTGTGCGCTTGCTTAAAGTGGCAGGGCTCGCAAGAAATCCAGTATCGCGATCGAAGGGACGTACATGCCCATGGGTCACACGGCCACAGCCCAGGCCGGCTCCGGCGGCTTGACAGCGACCGAGCACCGTCTGGCCAACGGCCTGCGCGTGGTGCTCTCCGAGGACCATCTGACCCCGGTCGCCGCGGTCTGCCTCTGGTACGACGTCGGCTCGCGCCACGAGGTCAGGGGACGCACCGGTCTGGCTCACCTCTTCGAGCACCTGATGTTCCAGGGCTCCGGCCAGGTCAAGGGGAACGGCCACTTCGAGCTGGTGCAGGGAGCCGGCGGTTCGCTCAACGGGACCACCAGCTTCGAGCGCACCAACTACTTCGAGACCATGCCTACGCACCAGCTGGAGCTGGCCCTCTGGCTCGAGGCCGACCGGATGGGCTCGCTGCTCGCCGCGCTCGACGAGGAGTCCATGGAGAACCAGCGCGACGTCGTCAAGAACGAGCGCCGACAGCGCTACGACAACGTCCCCTACGGCACGGCGTTCGAGAAGCTGACGGCACTGGCCTACCCCGAGGGCCACCCGTACCACCACACGCCGATCGGTTCGATGGCCGACCTGGACGCCGCGACCCTCGAGGACGCCCGCACCTTCTTCCGTACGTACTACGCGCCCAACAACGCGGTGCTCTCGGTCGTCGGTGACATCGACCCCGAGCAGACCCTCGCCTGGATCGAGAAGTACTTCGGCTCCATCCCGTCCCATGACGGCAAGCAGCCGCCGCGCGACGGCACGCTCCCCGAGATCATCGGCGAGCAGCTGCGCGAAGAGGTGCATGAGGAGGTGCCTGCGCGGGCGCTGATGGCCGCCTACCGGCTGCCGCACGACGGCACCCGTGAGTGTGACGCGGCAGACCTCGCGCTGACCGTGCTCGGCGGCGGTGAGTCGTCGCGGCTGCACAACCGCCTGGTCCGCCGTGACCGTACTGCCGTGGCGGCCGGGTTCGGGCTGCTGCGCCTGGCCGGTGCGCCCTCGCTCGGCTGGCTGGACGTCAAGACGTCCGGCGGCGTCGAGGTGCCGCAGATCGAGGCCGCGGTCGACGAGGAGCTTGCCCGATTCGCTGCCGAGGGCCCCACGCCCGAGGAAATGGAGCGTGCGCAGGCCCAGTTGGAGCGCGAGTGGCTGGACCGGCTCGGTACGGTCGCCGGCCGCGCTGACGAACTCTGCCGGTTCGCCGTGCTGTTCGGCGACCCGCAACTCGCTCTGACCGCCGTCCAGCGGGTGCTCGATGTCACCGCGGAAGAGGTCCAGGCGGTCGCCAAGGCCCAGCTGCGCCCCGACAACCGGGCGGTGCTGGTCTACGAGCCGGTCGAATCGGCCGAGCCCGCAGACGCAGCGGACGCCGAGACCGGCGCCGACGACACCGACGCGCACGAAGGAGCGGACAAGTGACCGAGGCTGCCGCGACTGGAGTTTCGATGCAGTACCACCCGCAGCCGGCTCCCGGCGTCGCCCGCCCCTGGGCCTTCCCCGCGCCGGAGCGATGCGCCCTGCCCAACGGCCTCACGGTGCTGCGCTGCCACCGCCCGGGCCAACAGGTCGTGGCGGTCGAGATCTTCCTCGACGCCCCGCTGGACGCCGAGCCCGAGGGCCTGGACGGCGTGGCCACGATCATGTCGCGGGCGCTGTCCGAGGGCACCGACAAGCACACCGCCGAAGAGTTCGCCGCCGAGCTGGAGCGCTGCGGCGCCACCCTCGACGCGCACGCCGACCACCCCGGCGTCCGGGTCTCCCTGGAAGTCCCGGCCTCCCGGCTGGCCAAGGCTCTCGCACTGGTTGCCGAGGCACTGCGGGCGCCCGCCTTCGCCGACAGCGAGATCGAACGGCTGGTACGCAACCGGCTGGACGAGATCCCGCACGAGCAGGCCAACCCGGCCCGGCGCGCAGCCAAGCAGCTCTCCAAGGAGCTCTTCCCGGCCGCGGCGCGAATGTCGCGCCCGCGCCAGGGCACCGAGGAGACGGTGGAGCGGATCGACTCGGCGGCTGTGCGTGCCTTCTTCGACGCCCACGTCCGGCCGTCCACGGCGACCGCCGTGGTCGTCGGTGACCTCACCGGCATCAACCTGGACGCCCTGCTTGCCGACACCCTCGGCGACTGGTCGGGAGACACCGCGGAGCCCCGTCCCGCCCCGCCGATCACCGCCGACGACACCGGCCGAGTGGTGATCGTCGACCGTCCGGGCGCGGTGCAGACGCAGCTGCTGATCGGCCGGATCGGCGCCGACCGGCACGACAGCGTATGGCCGGCCCAGGTGCTGGGCACTTACTGCCTGGGCGGAACGCTCACCTCCCGGCTGGACCGTGTGCTGCGCGAGGAGAAGGGCTACACCTACGGCGTCCGGGCCTTCGCCCAGGTGCTGCGGTCCTCGGCCCCGGGTTCCGCCTCGGGGGCGACGGGTGCCGCGATGCTTGCCATCAGCGGATCGGTGGACACGGAGTCCACGGGGCCGGCGCTGAAGGATCTGTGGACGGTCCTGCGGACCCTGGTGGTCGAAGGGCTGACCGATGAAGAGCGCGAGACGGCCGTGCAGAACCTCGTGGGTGTCGCGCCGCTGAAGTTCGAGACGGCGGCCTCGGTCGCGGGCACCCTCGCCGACCAGGTCGAGCAGCACCTCCCGGACGACTACCAGGCACAGCTGTATGCCCGGCTCGTGGAGACCGGCACGGTCGAGGCGACCGCAGCCGTGGTCAACGCGTTCCCGGGTGACCGGCTGGTCACGATCCTTGTCGGTGACGCGGCACAGATCGAGGAGCCGGTCCGGGCCCTGGGCATCGGAGAGGTGTCGGTGGTCGCCGGCTGACAGTCGTGCCCGCCGCGGACGCCGGACGGCCGGCCGGGCCGAGGCGGACGCCGCCCGCCCGGCCGGCCTGTTGCGTGTGACAGTCCACCGGTCGACTGTCACGTTCGACCGAGCACCGACGGAACCGGCCGGCCCACCGACCCGTCACGCGTTCATATCGGGACAGAAAAGGAAGACCCGGGTGAGATCTCACTCACACGGGTCTTCCTTTTTTGTTCGTTTTTTGGGGAGGTTGCCTGTTTGCCCTGTGGGATGCGCTACAAAACGCCCTGTCCGTTTGGTGAATGAAAGTGACCCCCCTTAGCGTCAGCTGGGCTGTCCGTCACTCGTATGCCGCATCCGCGACGTACCGGACAGCCATCGCCGAGTCCCTGTCAGGCGTGAGCCTGGGGAGCCGGGGACCCATGGAGTCCCTGGGGTGAATCGGATGCCTGAGCCTCGGTGAGGCCGGGACGTCCGTAGGAGACCTTCCTGCTCCGAACCCGTCAGCTAACCCGGTAGGCGAGAAGGAAGGAAAGGATCAGCCCCTTCATGGCGTTCACCCGTGCCACCGGGAAGCATCGTGCCCCGAGCCGACTGACGCGCAGGAGCGCGAAGATCGCCGGAGTCGCGGCTCTGGCCACCACCGGCGTCGTCGGCGGCATGGTCTCTCCGGCCCTCGCCGCGGACTCCTCCGTCAGTGAGACCGGTCTGAACCAGGTCATAGCCATCGAGGGCGCCATCGCCGACCAGATCGACGCCCAGGCCGACGCGCAGAAGCACCAGGCCGATGTTGCGGCGAAGGCGGAGGCCAAGAAGAAGGCCGAGGCCAAGAAGAAGGCCGAGGCCAAGAAGAAGGCCGACGCCAAGAAGAAGGCGAAGGCCGAGGCCGAGGCGCGCGCCGAGGAGGCCCGCGCCGCCCGGTCTGCCGAGCGCGCTCGCCTGGGTTCCTACCAGCTTCCGGTCGCCGGCTCTTACGTCACCACCGGCTACAAGTCCAGCGGCTCGCTCTGGTCCTCCGGCAGCCACTCGGGCATCGACTTCCACGCCGCGTCCGGCAGCTCCGTCGTCGCTGTCGGCGCCGGCACGGTCGTCGAGGCAGGCTGGGGTGGCGCGTACGGCAACAACGTCGTGCTCCGGATGACGGACGGTACGTACACGCAGTACGGCCACCTCTCCTCGATCAACGTCTCCGTCGGCCAGAGCGTCGGCGCCGGCCAGCAGATCGGCCTCTCCGGCTCGACCGGCAACTCCACCGGCCCGCACCTCCACTTCGAGGCCCGGACCACGCCGTCGTACGGCTCAGACATGGACCCCGTCGCCTACCTGCGCGCCCACGGCGTCAACGTCTGACGACGCTTCACCCGCATCATCTCTTCGAAGGCCCCTGCAGCACTGCCGGGGCCTTCGCCGTGCCCGACCTTCGCGCCGTCCCGCAAACGTTGGCGGCTTCCTTTGGGCTGCCTGAATTCGCTCCCGCCCCCGAATAGGACAAACACACCTCGCGGTCTCCCGGGTCAGGAAAACGAAAAAGCCGCGACCCCGAATGCAGGTGCCGCGGCTCTCTCACAGGACATGGTTCAGACGGTCTCCGGAAGCTCGTCAAGGCCTTCGGCGACAAGCTTCGCCAGACGGTCCAGGGCGGCTTCGGAGTCGTCCGCCTCGGACGCGAGCACGATCTCCTCGCCGCCGTGCGCGCCAAGACCGAGCACCGCGAGCATGGAGGCGGCGTTCACCGGGTTGCCGTCGGCCTTGGCGATCGTCACGGGGATGCCGGAAGCCGTGGCGGCACGGACGAAGATGGAAGCGGGGCGGGCGTGCAGCCCCTCGGCCCAACCGACGTTGACGCGGCGCTCAGCCATGGTTCTGCCCTTCATGAAGCAATGGTTGTCTAGACCAGTCTCTCATGTGGTGCGCGGTGCTCCGGCCGAACCGGGGCACGCCCACAACCCGTGCTGTGCCCGCCGATCGGCCCCCTCAGACTGCCCCGGCCCCAAGAACTACGCGACCGCTGACGCAGTCGTAGTCTTTGCGCATGCAGCCCTCGCCGGAGCAGAGTCCGCATCACGCGTATCCCGACCACTGGGAAGCGGACGTGGTCCTCCGTGACGGAGGAACCGCCCGGATCAGGCCCATCACCACGGACGACGCCGAACGGCTGGTCAGTTTCTACGAGCAGGTCTCCGACGAGTCGAAGTACTACCGTTTCTTCGCCCCGTACCCGCGCCTGTCCGACAGAGACGTGTACCGCTTCACCCATCACGACTACGTCGACCGGGTGGGGCTCGCGGTCACGGTCGGCGGCGAGTTCATCGCGACCGTCCGCTATGACCGGATCGACGAGCGGGGCAGGCCGGCCTCCGCACCCGCCGACGAGGCCGAGGTCGCCTTCCTGGTCCAGGATGCGCATCAGGGCCGGGGCGTGGCATCGGCGCTCCTCGAGCACATCGCCGCCGTCGCCCGCGAGCGCGGCATCCGCCGCTTCGCGGCCGAGGTGCTGCCCGCCAATAGCAAGATGATCAAGGTGTTCCGGGACGCCGGGTACACCCAGCAGCGCAGCTTCGAGGACGGCTCCGTCCATCTCACGCTGGACCTCGAACCGACCGCCGAGTCGCTCGCCGTGCAGCGCGGCCGTGAGCAGCGGGCCGAGGCACGCTCCGTGCAACGGCTGCTCGCCCCGGGATCCGTCGCCGTCATCGGCGCAGGCCGCACTCCGGGCGGGGTCGGCCGCACGGTCCTGCGCAACCTCCTCGGGGCCGGCTTCACCGGCCGTACGTACGCCGTGAACCGCGCCTTCGCCGCCGACCAGGGCACGATCGACGGTGTCCCCGCTCACCGTTCCATCGGCGAGATCGGCGAACCGGTCGACCTCGCAGTCGTCGCCGTCCCCGCCGACCGGGTTCCCGAGGCCGTCGCCGACTGCGGTGAGCACGGCGTTCAGGGCCTGGTCGTCCTCTCCGCCGGATACGCCGAATGGGGCGCCGAAGGCAGGGGGCGGCAGCGTGAACTGGTCCGCCAGGCCCGCTCGTACGGGATGCGGATCATCGGCCCGAACGCCTTCGGCGTCATCAACAATGCCGAAGCCGTCCGGCTGAACGCCTCCCTCGCCCCCGAGCCGCCCGCGCCCGGACGCATCGGCCTCTTCACCCAGTCCGGAGCGATCGGCATTGCGTTGCTCTCCGGGCTCTACCGACGCGGCGCCGGCCTCTCCACCTTCATCTCCGCCGGCAACCGGGCTGACATTTCGGGCAACGACTTCCTGCAGTACTGGTACGAGGACCCGGACACCGATGTCGTCCTGCTGTACCTCGAATCGCTCGGCAACCCCCGCAAGTTCACCCGCCTCGCGCGGCGCACCGCGGCCGTGAAGCCGGTGGTCGTGGTGAAGGGCGCCCGGCACAGCGGTTCCACCCCGCCCGGCCATGCGGTACCGGTCAGCCGGATCCCGGATGCGACGGTCTCCGCGCTCATGCGGCAAGCGGGCGTGATCCGCGTCGACACCGTGACGGAGATGGTCGACGCGGGTCTCCTGCTCGCCGGCCAGCCCCTCCCGGCGGGCCCGCGGGTCGCGATCCTCGGCAACTCCGAATCGCTCGGCCTGCTCACGTACGACGCCTGCCTGGCCGAGGGGCTGCGCCCGCGCCCGCCCCGCGACCTCACCACCGCCGCCACCCCGCAGGACTTCCGGGACGCCCTGGCCGAGGCCCTTGCCGACGAGGGCTGCGACTCGGTGGTCGTGACGGCGATCCCATGGGTGGGCGAGAACGGCGAGGCGGAATCGGGCGGTGGAGAGGTGCTGGCGACCGCGCTGCACGCGGCAGCCGCGGCCGGTCCCGCCAAGCCGGTGGCCGTCGTCCATGTGGAGATCGGCGGCCTGGCGGAGGCCCTTGCCGCGGCCACCAGTACGGTCGCGCTGCCGCGTCCCTCTGCACAGTCCTCCGCAGCCGCGACGCCCTCGCGCGCCGGAGCCGCCACCACGACCGGCCACGACCCTGCGCGCACCCCCTCGGCACCCGGAACCGGCAGCGGCACAGCCACCGCCGCCACCGGCGCGGGCACTGACGGCGGCTCCGGCATCCGGATCGGCCGGATCCCCGCCTACCCCGCCGCCGAGCGGGCCGTGCGTGCCCTGGCCGAAGCGGCGAGGTACGCGCAGTGGCGACGGCAGGCAGCCGTGCCCGGCAAGGTGCCCGAGTTCCTCGACGACACCATCGACGAGCCGGGCGCCGCCGACCTGATCGACACCCTCCTCGGCCCCGACCCCGACCCGCGGGGCAGACCGCTCGCACACGACGAGGCGCGCGAACTCCTGGGCCGCTACGGCATCGCCGTACGCCCGACGCTTCCGGCCCCCGACCCGGAAGCAGCCGTGGCCGCGGCAGCGCAGCTCGGCTATCCCGTGGCGCTCAAGACCACTGCGCCCCATCTGCGTCACCGCGCCGATCTGGGCGGTGTCCGGCTGGACCTCGCCAACGAGGGCGCGTTGCGCCGGGTGTACGGCGAACTGACCGACCTGCTCGGCAAGCCCGCCGAGCTCCAGCCCGTCGTCCAGGCCATGGCGCCGCGCGGTGTCGACACCGTCGTACGGGCCACGATCGACCCGGCGGCGGGCGCTGTCCTCTCCTTCGGGCTCGCGGGTGCGCCCTCCGAACTCCTCGGCGACACCGCCCACCGTCTGATTCCGGCCACCGACCGCGACGCCGCCGAGCTGATCCGGACCATCCGAGCGGCTCCGATGCTGTTCGGCTGGCGTGGCGCGGCGCCCGTGGACACCGCGGCGCTCGAAGAGCTGCTGCTGCGGGTGTCGCGGCTGGTCGACGATCATCCCGAGGTGGTCTCCATCGCTCTGGAACCGGTCGTGGTCGCCACGCAGGGGCTGACAGTCCTCGGCGCGAGCGTCCGGCTCTCGCCGCCCCCGGCCCGCACCGACCTCGGCCCGCGCCGCCTCCCTGATTACTGACCCGCCGCGCACCGTTTCGCACCGATCGCCGGACGGGCGCGAAACCGGACCCGTCCGCCGCTCGGGCGCCGGTCCACCCTGCCGCACAACGTCCCCGGCAGTCATCCGTCCCCCGTAGGATGGTGCTCATGGCAAAGACCGGTACGACGACTCAGGGGCTGCGCGCGGCGATCGAGCGCAGTGGCTACTACCCGGCCCTCGTGGCCGAGGCGGTGGAGGCCGCCGTGGGCGGTGAGCCGGTCGCTTCGTACCTGGTGCACCAGGAGACCACCTTCGACTCCAACGAGGTGCGCCGCCACGTCACGGTCCTGGTCCTGACGGACAACCGTTTCATCGTCAGCCACACCGACGAGCAGAATGCGGACACCAGCTCCCCGACGCCGTACGCCACCACCTCCACGGAGTCGGTGAAACTTGACCGGATCTCGTCGGTCGTGGTCAGCCGCGTCGTGGCCAACCCCGAGAAGTACGTACCGGGCACGCTGCCCCGCGAGGTCGTCCTCACCATCGGCTGGGGCGCGGTCTCCCGCATCGACCTGGAGCCGGCCGCCTGCGGCGACCCCAACTGCGAGGCCGACCACGGCTACACCGGCAGCTCCACCGCCGACGATCTGAGCCTGCGGGTCAGCGAGGCCGGTGACGGCCCGGACACCGTGCGCCAGACCCTCGCCTTCGCCCAGGCGCTCTCCGAGGCCACGGCCGCGACCGCGGCGACAGGCCGCTGATGGCCCAGCCGGCCTGGCAGGACCCCGTTCTGCTCCCCGTCGACACCGCGCCCGTCCCCGAGTACGGCAGCGGCTCGCTCTCCGATCTGCTGCCCACGCTTGCCGCCGGACAGGGCGTACCCGGCTTCACCGCCGCGATCCCCGAACTCACCCCCGCCGACCGGAACTGCGTGTTCCTGATCGACGGTCTCGGCTGGGAGCAGATCAAGGCCCATCCGGACGAGGCACCGTTTCTGCACTCCCTGCTGCCAACCTCGCGCGGCGGCACCGGCCGTCCGATCACGGCGGGCTTCCCGGCCACCACCGCGACCTCGCTCGCCTCGGTAGGTACCGGACTTCCGCCGGGGGAGCACGGCCTTCCCGGCTACACCGCGCGCAATCCGGAGACCGGCGAGCTGATGAACCAGCTCCGCTGGCAGCCCTGGACCTCGCCGAAGGCCTGGCAGCCGTACCCCACCGTCTTCAAGCTTGCCGACGACGCCGGCGTGCGCACCGCTCAGGTCTCCGCCCCCGCCTTCGAGCAGACTCCGCTCACCAAGATCGCGCTCAGCGGGGGCGCGTTCCTCGGCCGGCTGTCCGGCGAGGAGCGGATGGACGTCGCCGCTGAACGGCTGGCCGCAGGTGACCGGTCGCTCGTCTACACGTACTACAGCGAGGTCGACGGCAAGGGCCATCGCTTCGGCGTCGACTCCGACGCCTGGCGCGGACAGCTGATGTACGTGGACGGTCTGGCCCGGCGGCTGGCCGAACAGCTCCCGCGCCGCTCGGCGCTGTACATCACCGCCGACCACGGCATGATCGACATCCCCTTCGACGAGCAGTCCCGGATCGACTTCGACGAAGACTGGGAGCTGCGCGCGGGTGTCGCCCTGCTCGGCGGCGAGGGCCGGGCCCGTCATGTGTACGCCGTCCCCGGGGCCGAGAACGATGTGCTGACCGTCTGGCGGGAAGTGCTCGGCGAGCAGTTCTGGGTGGCGAGCCGGGACGAGGCGATCGCGGCCGGCTGGTTCGGCCCGAAGACCGACGAACGCGTCCACGGCAGGATCGGCGATGTCGTCGCGGCGGCCCGCGATGACGTGGTGATCACAGCCTCGGTCAATGAGCCCCACGAGTCCGCGATGGTCGGCATGCATGGTTCGATGACTTCCGTCGAGCAGCTCGTCCCGCTGCTCGAAGTACGCTCCTAAGGACACCTCTTAGCCGCGTTTTTCCTCTGCAGCGTTCCCCACCACCGTCCCCCTGCCCTGCCCTGCTTCGCCCCGCCCGAAAGGTGCTCAGCCCCTCATGCCCGAGCTTGTGTTCTTCTCCGGAACGATGGACTGCGGAAAGAGCACGCTGGCGCTGCAGATCGGCCACAACCGTTCGGCGCGCGGCCTGCAAGGCGTGATCTTCACCCGCGACGACCGGGCGGGGGAGGGCAAGCTCTCCTCACGGCTGGGGTTGGTCACCGAGGCCGTCGAGGCCGATGAGGGCATGGATCTGTACGCGCACCTCGTCGACCTCATCAGCCGGGGCGGCAAGGCGGATTACGTGATCGTGGACGAGGCGCAGTTCCTGGCTCCCGCCCAGATCGACCAGCTCGCCCGCATCGTCGACGACCTCGGGATGGACGTCTTTGCGTTCGGCATCACCACCGACTTCCGGACCAAGCTGTTCCCCGGATCCCAGCGGCTGATCGAACTGGCCGACCGGGTTGAGACGCTCCAGGTCGAGGCGCTCTGCTGGTGCGGTGCACGGGCCACGCACAATGCCCGTACGGTCGGCGGCGAGATGGTCGTCGAGGGTGCCCAGGTGGTCGTGGGAGACGTCAACCAGCAGGCGGGCGAGGTCGGTTACGAGGTCCTGTGCCGGCGTCACCACCAGCGCCGGACGACCAGCGCGAGCGCCCGCGCGGCCGCGCTCTCACCGGACGTGCTGCCCGTCAACTCTGTCTGAGAGGCTGTCGGGTGACCTCTGATCGGGCGGCCACGCCCTGGCACGCACGCTTCCCGCGTTGCCGAAATATCCTCGTAGCGCCTTCCCCAAGCTCTCAAGGAGCAGGGGAGACCCCATCCGAGGACATCCCGGCGCCTTGGAATCGCACGCACCAGACCGCGTCCGCTTTCCGATCGGAGGCCACCCGACAGCCTCTGAGCCGTCCCCTCGGGTGTCCGGTGCGGATGCTTAGGATGACGCTGTGAACACGGTGAGCGGAGAAGAGGCCGAGTCCGAACCGGGCCTGCTGGGCAAGGTGCAGCCGAGGCAGCTGATCGTGACGGTCTACGGGCTGTACGCGCGCGACACCCACGGCTGGATCTCCGTGGCCGCACTGATCCAGCTGCTCGCCGACCTCGGCGTCGAGGGGCCGACCGTACGGTCTTCGGTCTCCCGGCTGAAGCGCGCCGGACTGCTCGAAGCCGAATCGGTCTCCGGAGCTGCCGGATACCGGATCTCACCCGAGACCGAGCAGATTCTGCGCGACGGCGATCCGCGGATCTTCGTGGCCAGACGGGCCACCGTGGACGAGGGCTGGGTGCTGGTCGTCTTCTCGGTGCCCGAGTCCGAACGCGCCAAACGGCACACCCTGCGCACCCAGCTCACCAGGCTCGGCTTCGGCTCCGTGGCTGCCGGAGTGTGGATCGCACCCGGACATGTGCACGACGAGGCGGAGGACATGCTGGCGCGGCACGGGCTGCGCTCGTACGCCGACCTCTTCCGGGCCGACTATCTGTCGGTGGGCGGGGGCAAGGACGGAAGCGGGGACCTTGCGGCGAAGGTGCGCTCCTGGTGGGACACAGTCCGGCTGCAGCAGCTGTACGCCGAATTCCTCGCGGTGCACCGTCCGGTGGCCGAGCGCATTGCGAGCGGAAGCCCGGTGACGGACCGCGAGGCGTTCACGACGTACATCAGGGTCCTCACCGATTGGCGTCGGCTCGTCTACCTCGACCCCGGTGTCGCGCGTGAACTGCTGCCGGCCGAGTGGAGCGGAACCGAGGCGTCGGAGCTCTTCGACGAGCTGCACGCCCGACTGGCCGGCCCAGCCCATCGACATGTCGAACGGGTCCGGGCCGGCTGACCCACCCCCGCAGCCTGGCAGCTCAGCGAGCGGCCGACTGGACGATCGTGAACGCCGCACCCTCCGGGTCCGCCACGGTCGCCACCCGGCCGCTCGACCCGTCACGGGCCGGCTGCAGGATGTATCCGCCGAGCTCTACCACGTGGTGCGCGGCCTCGTCGGCGTCAGTGACCTCGAAGTACGTCAACCAGTGCGGGCCCCGGTCGCGCGGCAGGGCGCGGCCTACGCCATGCAGTGAGGCCACCGGGCGGCCGTTCAGATGCAGGGTCTGGTAGTCGAAGTCGGCCGAGACGACCGCCTCCGCCTCGTAGCCGAAAACCGTTTGGTAGAACTTGCAGACCGTCGAGGTCTCGCTGGTCACCAGCTCGTTCCAGACAGGTGTGCCGTGGGTTCCCGCGAGCGCCGTACCGACGTGCGCGGCGGCCTGCCAGATTCCGAAGACCGCGCCGCTGGGGTCGGAGGCGATGGCGAGCCGGCCCGCCTCGCCCGCGTCGAGTGGTCCGACGGCGACCGTGCCGCCGCAGGAACGGATCATCTCCGCCGTGACATCGGCGTCGGCGGTGGCCAGGTAGGTCGTCCAGGCAACCGGTAGATGACGGTCGGCCGGCAGCTGTCCGATGCCCGCGACCACTTTCCCGTCGATCAGTGCGCGGACGTATGGACCCGGCTGGTCCGGGCTGGGCACGAACTGCCAGCCGAACAGATTGGCGTAGAAGTCCTGGGTCGTGCTCAGGCCGTGCACGATCAGACTCACCCAGCATGGTGTTCCGGGCGTGCGCCGAGCGGCAGCCTCGGTCATCGTCACTCTCTCCTCGGACCATCGTGGTGGCCGTACGGGGGAACGGGGCCGGTGTGCCGCGTGCGGTACAGGGTGTGTACGCCCCGTGCAGATGCTTGCACCACCCGGCGCACGATGTGCCCCGGCCGCGCCGCACTTTCCGGGATCTCGACAGAGAGAGACCTGTTTGACGCGATACATCCGTTCGCAGGCGTTACAGGTGGGGCGGCTCCTGCGCGAGGATGGCACCCATGAAGCCCATCATCACCGCATCCGAATGCGTGAGCGAGTTGGCGGGGCCACGTCCGCCGGTGCTCCTGGACGTACGTTGGCAGCTGGGCGGCCCGCACGGCCGTCCCGACTACGAGGCCGGGCACATCCCCGGCGCGGTTTTTATCGATCTCGATGCTGAACTCGCCGGTGAGGCAGGCAGCGGCGGCCGTCACCCGCTGCCCGATCCGGAAGAATTCGGCGCGGTGATGCGCCAAGCCGGAGTCTCCCGCGACACTCCGGTAGTCGTGTACGACGGCGGCCAGGGCTGGGCGGCGGCACGCGCCTGGTGGCTGCTGCGCTGGACGGGGCACGAGGACGTCCGGGTCCTGGATGGCGGTCTCGCGGCCTGGAAGGGGGAGCTCCAGACTCAGACGCCGACCCCGGCCGAGGGCGATTTCCGGCCCGTCCCCGGCGCTCTGCCGCTGCTGGACGCGGACGGCGCGGCGGCGCTGGCACGCTCGGGTCTGCTGCTCGACGCGCGAGCCGCCGAACGCTACCGGGGCGATGTGGAGCCGATCGACCGGGTGGGCGGCCACATCCCGGGTGCCGTCTCGGCCCCGACCTCCGCGAACTCGGGTGACGATGGCCGATTCCTGCCCGCGGAATCGCTGGCGGCCCGCTTCGCGAAGCTCGGGGCCGACCGGGCGCCGGAGGTGGGTGTCTACTGCGGCTCCGGCGTCTCCGGCGCCCATGAGGTGCTGGCCCTGGCCATTGCCGGGATCCCTGCGGCGCTGTACGCGGGCTCCTGGTCCGAGTGGTCCGGTGACGAGTCGCGCCCGGTGGCAAAGGGCCCCGACCCCCAGTAACGACCTCACCCACGATGGGCAGTGGGAGAAGGAGCGGTGTCTGGGGCCTTCGAATCCGAGGCGGAGGAGGGAGCGATGGGCATGGGGCCTCCCCTGCTCGAGCGAAGCCGAGAGCTCGGGGAACATCGCGACTGACGACAACGCGGGAGGCGGAGGTCCTAGGGCGTGTTTCGAAAGTCCCGCCTGCCCCGCGGCGTCTGGCACGCACGCTCGCCGCGTTGTCGGGATCGTCCTCGTACGCCCAGTACGAGGACGACCCTCCGCCTTGCGAGATCG